>JABBBH010000051.1 GCA_018607525.1 SAR92 clade bacterium | reverse complement strand
ATATGCAAAGCGCAAAAATAAATAGGGTATTGGCAATATTTGCCCTGATGCCATTAGTAGATTTTTCACGCAACCTGCGGTTGGTTTGGGTTGGTTTGTACATTCCTTTGCTCTCTATTTCCATTTAAATCACTTTTTATGCTTTATACTATTAGTTTATTCATTATCAATAAATCTCACCTTAACTAGCTACTGGTACCCATCAAGATTCATTTTGTATTTTTTAGGTTCTTGGGAAATTAATTCTTTTGTTTTTTTACTTTTAAATTTAGTAAGTTCTGCATGAACATAAGGATGCTGTAAAAGTCGCGCAACATTACCATCAGTTCTATTCAAATCTGCTTGACTAATAATCTTATTTTGATTCGATACATAGAAATGCAATAATCGCTGTTCGTCTCCGTGCATTGTCGAAACAAAAAGAAAATCAACCTCTTCACCTTTCAATAAAGCTAAAGGCTTAATTGAATCTATTTTTGCTAACCGACCAACCAAGGTGTGGTAATTCTGCCAAGTGAATTTGCTTTCAAACCCGATTGAACTTATCCGTCTCTCAGAATAATTTGAATTTGCATAGGCATATGTCACATTTGGACCGAATTCCTGCCAATAAGGTTTAAATAGTTGTACAATAATATTAGTCCATGACTGTATATTATCGGCAACATCACTTATTTCACTATGATTAGCTTTGATCGTATTTATTAATTTCGACAGAGTCTCAAATTTATTTTTAGATTTTATATTCATATTGCTATAGTCGATCAAAGCCAAGCCAATCTTAGTAGTATGAGCTGAATCTTTATTCTTAGGGTACAAAGCTTCTATAAAATCTAATCCGTTTTGCAACTTTCCTGTGTGTGGCGTTCCTGCTGTAGCAAAAAGATAAAATGTCATCTCATCATCACTTGATTGCATCAGGCGCTCGCTCATATGGCAAGAAGATGGACAATGTAGCAGTTCGGTCCAATCAGCCAGATGGCCGTCTTTTTTGCTGTACCAACTAACACCTACCATGTAGTAATGATTGAAATGATATGCCTTTTTAATCTTTATATCGCCAACGTTATAAAATCTCTTATAGCGTTCAGGATTTTTCTTTATCGCTTGAGCAACCGTTTCCCGACTACCATCAAAGGGTGAATATAATTTAACTATTTCTTCAGTATTATTTTTCTTTGCTAATTCGTAATACAAATATAGTGTGGATAAGAAACCCTGCAACTTTGCAGCATCCTCGGATAGTATAAAATCTGAATAATTTAAATCTTCACTAACTTCAGAATATACTTGACAGGCTTTACCCTGAAAACTTAAACAAAGCACTTTTTTTTCAAATTCCGCATTTGCATATTGCATATAACTGCTCAAAAAAATCAGACACAGTAATTTATTTTTCATCTACATTCGATCTCCATTGTTAAACTATTTGTTCTGTTATAACGATCACCGTTTGGATGCTAAAAATATCTTTCAAAACCAATCATTGAAAAACACTATTCACATGACCCCTCAGGTTCTATATCACCCCACAATTGATAACTATGTGACAAATTGTAGGATCCCTCATACACTCCACCCACTAAAATCCGCAATTCCATCTCTAGACTGGGTGTTAAACCATCTAAGTAAAAACCTACACAACCACTTGGACAGTTTTTCCCTAAATTAGTCTTGATGTTATAACCACCTTCAGTGTTAACTCCTACATCTAAAGAGGACCCTAGGACTAAGACATCATTACAATCTTTCCCAGGAGCAGAGAAACCACAAGATTCAACAGATCCTTCCAAAGTAAAAGTCGCTCCACCAAAGACGGGAATTGAACCGTTAGCAGTCACAGCAACACAATTTGAATCATTATCACAATGAGTTGTTTTATTTGATCCTTGTGCCGAGCCTGTAATCGCTCCACGGATCACACCTCCCGCCTCCAAAATCCCTTTTACGTAAAGACCTAATCCAATTTTCTTTGGAGGCATCTTAAGAGCCACACCAAAACCAGGGATAGCCATTGTTATTGAAGCAGATGCATCAACTATAGCTGTTGTTTTCACATAAGGAAAAGGATCTAGGCCCTTACTACAACAGCATTCCTCACCTTTTTCAGTAACAAGCTTAGTTCTGATTCCATTGTTTAATAAATTAATAAACGGGCTTTTAGAAACATTATTAAATAACGTGGAAAAAGCATCAGATAAAATCGAATGACCAAAATCCTCTGTAACTTTGGCAGAACTAGCCTTGCAGGCTGGTATACCGCATATTCCCTCCGCACATACGAAACACTCTTGTCCCTTCTCACTGGAGCAAGCAGTACCTTCCTTATCGGTATCCACAGCCAGCGCCTTATTTTCACATTTTTTACATACCTCATCCGCGGGTTTATCATCAGCCGCCACCGAACCCGAACAGGTCTCAGTCTGACAATCCCCCGCGGTCTGCTGATCCGCCGGCAGGGGAACTCCCGATTTAGCCAAGTCCTCAATACAGTCATTATCGCTGCAATCTCCTGTGCGCGATTTCTTGCAAAATGAGCAACTTTTACCGCTCACACAGCCACTATTGGCGGGCTGACTGCCACAGTGCCAACCGGCTTTAATGACCCCTACACCAGAGTTGGTGGCTACCACTGAGCCATCTTCTGTCACCGTGCCTAGACCTATGGCAACAAATTCTTCTAGGTCGTGATCAAACGAGTACATCTCTACTTGGGCGCCCGGGGCATGGCCATCTACATTGGGCAAGGTGAGCCTTGCCGGTGGGTCAAATAGGGTGCCGGCGGGTTGTATGGTGACAATAAATTGCGGTTGCATACCATTGGGTGGCGCCATGGGCACCGCTGAGGTATTCACCGAGGTCACGGAAATAAACCCTTCTTTGGCGCCATCGGGAAAGGTCACTGATCCCTTGGCTATATCCAACTGAAAACCGGGAAATTTTTCGAGGGTTAAGCTGATATCTTTTTTGCCTGCATATTGCGCGCCCTGTATATCCAGTTTAACCATATAGATAGGCGTGGCCATAGGGTTGTCGACACCGGCAATGGTGACTAGTTGATAACCTAAACTGGGGTATTCGCCACTGGCAAGGGTGGTGGAACCATCGGCAATGAGATGCACTGGGCCCACCGGCACTTCGGTAATGGTAAAGCGCCCCTGATCGTTGCTGACTGCCTGACGGGTGGTGCCTTCTATGCGCAGGGTTACCCCCTGTAGTGGTTGATCTTGGTTATTGAGCACTACACCGGATAGGCTGGTCTTGCCGGGGTCGGCGGGGATAAAGGCACTGGCGGTAAAGCCGGCACTGAGCGTCTTGCCCTTTGGGCTGTCTATTAGGGTGGCGGTAACCCGCTGGGCATCGAGCCCCTGTAGTTGACCTATTATAAATTGCACACTGGCGCGACCGTCGCTATCGGTTTTAGTAGTAACCTGTCTGGTCTGGTACTCGCTTTTTGGATTGTAGAAACGACCACCACCTTTTGTTACTTGAAATTTAACCCTTGATCCACTGACCACATTGGCACCAGTATCAGTTACGGCAACCACAAAGGGGGCTGGTAGCGGTTGACCCGCGACCCCGCGCTGATTGTTGCCAGAGTTGACGCTAATTTTGTTGCCGATTTTTGCTAGCCCGCTGGCATTGAAGATAATTTCACCTTGGTAGCCGGTGATGGTGGCGCGCACTTTGTGGTTGGCGGTGCCCACCCGCTGCCCGAGACGAAAGCTGGTTTGTGCTTGGCCTTCGGCATTGGTTTTAACGGCGATGGCGCGCCCTTGCTGTTGGGTATTGGGTTCTAATGCACCGGAGCCTTGGATAACCCGAAAGACTACGGTCTGATCGACGACGGGTGCATCGGTATCATCGACTACTTTTACGGCTAGGGGCTGATCTATTATTGCGCCTATTTGGACTGACTGATCTTGTCCACCCAGTAGTTGTAGTTTTTTGCCCAACGGTTGCTTGTAGTGAATGGTCATGGTTTTTTGTGCACTGTTACCTACCTGATCTGATGCGATTAGGGTTATTTTGTTTTCGCCTAGTTGCAGTGGTATATCTTTGACTGAGTAGCTGCGATTGGACACTGTGCCTGCAATACCATTGGCGATCACATTGGCCTGATGCTGTTCGATGGTGCCACGCACAATATCATTGATTAGGCCGGTTACTGTTACGCTGTCGCTGTATAGGGTTGACCCCGGAGTAGGTGATTCGACGGTGATGGTGGGCGGAGTCATATCTAGCGAGACACTAATAGATGCGGTAAAGACATTATTTTGCTCATCTACAGCTCTTGCCACTATGTTGTTATGCCCTTCTCTAAGGCTAACATCCGCGGTGTACTGCCCCTCATCAGCGGTGATGGATGCACCGTTGACTGTGAGTGCGATTATATCGCCAGCCACTTTACCCGTGACTGTGACGGGTGTGGCACCTAGGGTTGTGAGGCTGGCGGGGCTGTCGATGGTCACTGTGAGCTGCGGTTTAATATTCTCCTCAATTGCTTTGGCCAGTTTTTGTTGTGCTAGATCACTGGCCTGTGTTTTTTTAGCTTCTGTTTCGGCGAGGGTTACGGCTGTATTTATACTGCTTGTCACTGCTTCTATGGCTTGTGTATCGCCATTAATTTTGTCGGCTTTGGCGGCATCGCTGTCGGTTGCGGTTAATGCTGTAAGCGTTTCTTGTTTGGCAGTTGCCAGTGCTTCATCTGCCTTGATTAGGGCCTGTTCTGCTGCTTCGCTGGCCTGTGTTTTTTTGGTGTCTGTTTCAGCGATTGTTGTAGCTGTATTTATACTGCTTGTTACTGCTTCTACAGCTTTTGCATCGCCATTAATTTTGTCGGCTTTGGCGGCATCGCTGTCGGTTGCGGTTAATGCTGTAAGCGTTTCTTGTTTGGCAGTTGCCAGTGCTTCATCTGCCTTGATTAGGGCCTGTTCTGCTGCTTCGCTGGCCTGTGTTTTTTTGGTGTCTGTTTCAGCGATTGTTGTGGCTGTGTTTATGATGTTTTTTACTGTATCGACTACCTTTGTATTACCCATAATTTTGTCGGCTTTAGCAGCGTCACTATCAATTGCCGTCAACATTGTTTGAGCCTGAATTTTAGATTGCTCTAGTTCTTTTGGTATTGGCCTCTTAAACAGAGTTTCTGTGGTTGTATTTTTTACAAAGCTATTGAGAGTAATGTCACCAGAGACTAAATCTTTAATGGCACTTTGTAGCGTAATTTGAATCGCGGTGACAATTTCGGCAGCTTTGGTGCTGACTGGATCAAACGATTCACTGGCAATAATGCTATTACTCTGAACAATGCTCTGGGCGACTGTGCTAATAATTTCTGTGTCAATAGACTGAGATACGCCTTGTTGATTTGTCGCATTATTTAACACTTCTTGAATTAATGCGTTATCCAATAAATCTAAGGTTCCTGCATTGGATCGGTCTGACATAACACTTGCTATCTTTTTGGTGGTTGCAGACCCAGGAATATTCTGACCCTCTACTAGGCTGTTGGCAGACTGTAATATTATGGCTATCTGTTGATTTACTTTCTGCAATTGCCAATCCTGATTATTATCTGACTTTGCCATAGCCCAAGGATCAATTGAAATAAGTTCACTTACTGTTTGATTGAAGCCCAGAGCCTGAACTAATGTTTGCGGGTCATCTGCTTCTGCAATTAGCGTACTGAGTGGCGTGATATTCAATGCTTGTCCGGGGATACTGCGACCGTATAAAACCAACCCCTCCATATTCGTATTAGTTGAGATATCAGTGCCGCCCAAAGAGACCAATAGCGCATCACATCTATCGGTAATTAGACAGCCCCCTGCACTGTCTGGAATAGCGAAAAATCCTTGGCTGTCTGAACTAACTGCAATTTCGTTGTCGTCCTGATGTAAGTCGCCATTCAAGTCTATGAATAGGGTGCTATTTGATAGCGGGCCATCGACAACTCTGCCCTCTAGGTTATTAGTTACTGTAATTTTTACATCTTGAATAAGGGTTTTTTTGTCGTCAGATGCGGTTATCGTAATTCGATAAATATTATCTTTGTTAGCATCCATAGGATTTTCAAAATCTGTGGTTATAGCAAAAGTTAATTTACCATCAGGACTAAATAGAAATTTATCTCGATCTTCTCCACCTGAAAGATTTTGCTTGAATTTGTCTTTTTTTAGATCAGAAAAAACTAAGGTGGTGACTTTGGACATACCTTCTGGCAGATTGATCTCTAGCGTTTGAAGACGATCAACAGAAGGCAGTTTATTACAACTAGATACCAATAATGCGATACCAGCATATATCAATATATTAAGTAAGCCTGTACTTTTCATGCAACTTGATTCCAAATCCCTTATGCCAAAACTTACATTCTGCCTATGGAATTTGAAACTGAGCACGACAGGCATAACTATAGAGTAAAACTCTAATGACTGTCAGGCTCTAACCTATGTTTACCTACTACGGAACATTATTTAACGATCTTCTATCAATGCTTGTATCGTTATATGATCAGGATAAAACTACCACATTTAGCTCGATTAACTATATCCATGGCAGACCCTATACTTCAATCTAGCAAAGTATTTGTGTACTCATGGAAATTTTTTGCTGTAATTTACAAATCTATTTGCTTTTGAATTTTTTCTTATTATCTAACGAGCACGAACAAACCCATCGCGCGCTAAATAAATCTTGGGGCTTTATAAACCCACTACATCAACGCCCTGAATATACCAATCCATACCTAACAGAGCCTTTAGAGATAATCTCTCGCCCTCAGCAACCATCGTAGTGCCATCTTGTTTAATGATGGGTCCATCAAAAGGGTGCACTCCCCCACTAGCAAGGGCTTTTGTCGTTGCTTTTGCTGAGCGCTTTACCTGTTCGGGCATGTTTTTAAAAGCTCCCATCACCACCATATTCACATCCATACCGCCAAAGGTATCGGTGCTTAACCAGCTGCCCTCAAGTACGGCCTTGGTTCTTGCAGTAAGGCCTTTTATTTGCTTGATCTGCATTATTTGATCAATGACGTCTTCTTGCTCTATGAGCTTATGTCACTCTGCCAATCCATCGGCTTTCCTTAGGTATATCGCCAAAATGCTCATTAACAGACTTTTATTGTCATCCTATTCCCTTTCATTTTAGCAGTATATTTTGAGATTTTTTCCCTGGGGGTTTTTTCTAGAAAACTTATTCAAGTAATTATGTAATTTTTTAAGTTGATCACTTTTTAATCAACTCAGTTAGGAGTATGATTGCATCCCCTTGCCAAATGGACTTTGGTTTTCAATTTAACGGTTAAACCCAAATTTTAACGAAGATTTTCATTTGTTTACTATTGGCCCCTATCAAATACATGGCAAAACCGTTCTAGCCCCTATGGCTGGAGTGACAGACTTGCCCTTTCGTCAGCTCTGTCGAGAGATGGGCGCTGGGCTAGTGGTCTCTGAAATGGTGGCCTCTGACCCGAGTACCTGGTCAACGCGAAAATCCCGTTTGCGCATTCAATTCGGTGACGAACCCTCACCAAAATCCGTTCAAATTGCCGGCTATGATCCACAGATGATGGCTGAGGCGGCGCAGTTTAATGTAGCGCAGGGTGCTGAAATTATTGATATCAACATGGGTTGCCCTGCCAAAAAGGTTTGTAAACGCGCTGCTGGTTCGGCGCTGTTAAAAGACCCTCAGCTTGTTGAAAGCATCTTAACTGCTGTAGTTAAGGCTGTGGATGTTCCGGTAACCTTAAAAATTCGCACTGGCTGGGATAGACAGAATCGCAATGCTAGCGAAATTGCTACCATTGCTGAACAGTCTGGCATTCAGGCACTGGCAGTCCACGGGCGGACCAAGGCCTGTCGTTTTGTTGGCGAAGTAGAATATGACAGCATCGCTAAGGTGGTTGATGCTATATCAATTCCGGTATTTGCCAATGGCGATATCACCTGTGCCGCACAGGCTGAAACTGTACTCAAAAAAACCGGCGCTAGTGCGGTAATGATTGGCCGCGGCGCTCAGGGTAATCCCTGGATTTTCAATCAGATTAATCATTATCTTGAGCATGCTGAACTTCTCCCCGAGCCTAGCATTGCAGAGGTAGGTGCGGTTATGACCAGACACCTCACAGATCTGCATGAGTTCTATGGCGAAGTGGGTGGCGTGCGTATCTCTAGAAAGCATATTGGCTGGTACAGCAGCTGGTTGACCGACGGCAAAGCTTTTACCAAAATTTTCAATCAACTTGAAACCTGCGAGCAACAGCAACAGCAGCTTCGTGAGTTTTTTGATAATTATTCGCTTGAGGAGCGAGCAGCATGATCTCAGAAAATGATAATCAAACTATGGCAGATGATTTAACCAATGAATTACCTGTGATTACTGAGCAGAAGTCCTTGAGAGACCATGTTTCTGAGGCCATGCAGCGCTATTTTGAGGATCTTGACGGCCAAGATACTAAAGAGCTTTATGACATAGTGATGGCAGAGGTGGAGCCACCTTTACTTGAAGCCGCTATGAAATATACACGACAAAATCAGAGTAAAACAGCCGCACTTTTAGGCTTAAATCGCGGCACGTTGCGCAAAAAATTAAAACAGTACAACCTTCTTTAAAATCCGAGGATTAAATGAGCGAATTACGAAAAATCTCCCGAGCCCTAATTAGCGTGTCAGATAAAACTGGCATTGTTGAGTTTGCCCAAGCACTGAATCAGCAGGGTGTTGAAATATTATCCACTGGCGGAACCTTTCGACTGCTAAAAGAAAACGGTATTCAGGTGGTTGAAGTATCCGAGTACACAGGCTTTCCTGAAATGATGGACGGCCGTGTTAAAACATTGCATCCAAAGGTGCATGGTGGGATTTTAGGACGCCGCGGCACGGACGAAAAGGTAATGGAAGAACATGGCATCCAAGCCATTGATATGGTGGTGGTTAACCTATATCCATTCGCTGCAACCGTAGCTGATCCAAACTGTGACTTGCCAACGGCTATTGAAAATATTGATATTGGCGGCCCGACTATGGTTCGTTCTGCCGCTAAAAACCATCGTGATGTTGCGATTGTAGTTAATGCTGGAGATTACCCTAAGATTGCGGAAGAAATGCAGTCTAATCAGGGTCAGCTGGACTACGAAACACGTTATGATTTAATGGTTAAAGCCTTCGAACATACCGCCGCTTATGATGGCATGATTGCCAATCACTTTGGTGGCCGCGATACGCAAAATCAAACGCGTGATTTTTCTAACACCTACAATGTTCAATACCTGAAAACTCAGGACATGCGCTACGGTGAAAATCCGCATCAGAAAGCCGCCTTTTACACAGAGGCTAACCCAAGCGATGCTAGCGTATCAACTGCAACACAGGTTCAGGGTAAAGCGCTTTCTTTCAACAATATCGCTGACACAGATTCAGCGCTTGAGACAGTTAAGCAGTTTGATGAACCAGCCTGTGTCATTGTTAAGCACGCTAATCCCTGTGGGGTAGCTATTGGTGTCGATATCGCCACTGCTTATGAGCTGGCATTTATGACCGACCCAGAATCTGCCTTTGGCGGCATTATTGCTTTTAACCGTGAACTAGATGCAAAAACTGCAGCGGCTATCTGTGAGAAGCAGTTTGTTGAAGTGATTATTGCACCCTCGATAGCTGAAGAAGCTAAGGTTGTAGTGAGTGCTAAGAAAAATGTGCGTTTACTCGAGTGCGGTAACTGGAGTAATCAAAAGCCGCAAAACTTTGACTACAAACGTGTGAATGGTGGGCTATTAATTCAGGATAGAGACAATGGCATGATCACTGAAGAAGACTTGAAAATCGTCAGTGAACGAGCGCCATCTAAACAAGAAATGAAGGATATGCTGTTTGCTTGGAAAGTGGCCAAAATGGTTAAGTCGAATGCGATTATTTACGCCAAAGACAATCAAACCGTGGGCGTTGGTGCTGGACAGATGAGCCGAATTAACAGTGCGCGTATCGCCGCGATCAAAGCTGAGCATGCTGGCCTTGAGGTCAAGGGCGCAGTCATGGCTTCCGATGCATTTTTCCCGTTTCGAGACGGCATTGATAACGCAGGCCAAGCCGGCATCAGCTGTATTATTCAGCCCGGTGGTTCAATGCGCGACGATGAAGTGATTGCTGCTGCCAATGAGCATGGCATGGCCATGGTCTTTACCGGCATGCGTCATTTCAGACATTAGGCCGGGATTTTAATCCGCTTAAATTCTTCCAATGCCAGTTCGCGGGACTGTTTAACGTCCACAATTGGCATTGGATAATTTTCACCTAAGGTCACATTAGCCGCAGCTAATATTTCCTCAGGGGCGAGCCAAGGCGCATGAATATACTTGGCTGGCATATCGGCTAATTCAGGGACATATTGACGAATATAGTCACCCTGCTTATCAAATTTTTCACTCTGTGTAATCGGATTAAAGACCCTAAAAAAGGGTGCCGCATCTGCACCACAGCCGGCAACCCACTGCCAGCTGGCACTATTGCTGGCCAAATCAGCGTCTAGCAAACAGTCCCAAAACCATCGCTCGCCTTCTTGCCAATGTATTAGAAGGTTTTTTACCAAAAATGAACCTACCACCATGCGAACACGGTTATGCATGTAGCCGGTGTTATAGAGTTCACGCATGCCTGCATCGATCAATGGGTAACCGGTTTGTCCCGTTTGCCATGCGACCAAGCTTTGCTGATTATCTTTGGACCAGTTAAAGCGATCGAACTTGGTTTGGAGGTTTTTGTCCGGTAACTGTGGAAAATGATAAAGCAGGTAATAAGAAAATTCGCGCCACCCCAGCTCGCTTAGGAATACAGCAATATTGTCTTCGTTTGCCGCTATGGGGCCCTGGTCTTTGGCCCTGTGCCATGCCGTGTTGGGCGATATCAATCCTAGATGTAAATACGGAGATAATCTTGATACATGGGCTTTGTTTGGGAAATTTCTACCCTCACGGTAATCGGCTATACCCTCTTCAAGAAAGACATCTAGATAGGTATCAGCGGTTTGTTCGTCAACCGTCCACATTTCGCTTATCTCACTGTCCCAGTTTATCTTTGGCTTTAAATTAAGATCTTCAAGCGTAAGTGAGCATTCACTTTTATTTAATAAATTAACATTTTCTGGGGTCGGTAACGGTCTTCTTGGCGGCATTTGACTCAAGCAGCCTCGCTTATAATAGGGGGTAAAAACTTTATACGGCGTTTGATCCTTTTTAAGGACTTCCCAGGGCTCCCATAGTAACGAGGCATTAAAGCTTTTTACCTCAAGGTCCAACTCTTTTAAATCAGCTTTGAGCTGAGTATCGCGCTTGAGACGCCAAGGCTCATAACAGCGATTCCAATAAACCGCTTGCGCCTTATGGGTGTTAACCAGATGCTGGAGAATTTCTAGTGGGTCACCACTAAACAGGTTAAGCTTTCCGTCAAGAGAGCGGTCTAAGGCTTCGAGGGCTTCGTGAAGAAACCATCGACTTGCACCCCCCATAGCCCAATCCCCTGCAGACTGATCATCGAGAATATAAACGGGGATAATGTGTCCATCTTTACAGGCCTGGGATAATGCAGGATTATCTGCCAGTCTTAGATCCTGTCTAAACCAAAGAATAATGGGTGATGCTTTATTTGCTGGGGCTTGCATACTGTTTGCCTTATTAAGTTTGCTATCAGACCTACGTTACAGCTTTTACGATTGGATTAAACATGGTTTTTTTTCGCAATCATATCCTACTCTGATACAATTCGAACCTTCTTATCATTCAAAAATTTAAGCGCTCATAAATGAATATATTGGTTATTGGCTCAGGCGGCCGCGAACATGCATTAGCCTGGAAAGCATCTCAGTCTTCAAGCACAGAAACAGTCTATGTCGCCCCAGGCAATGCCGGAACGGCAATCGAGCCAAGTCTTGATAATATAGCTATTGCTGTCGATGATTTCGCTGCATTGGCTGAATTCGCTCAGTCCAATAATGTGGGTCTCACTATTGTAGGACCTGAACAGCCCCTAGTTGATGGCATTGTAGATTATTTCAATGAGCGCAATTTACCTATCTTTGGCCCTTCATCGGGCGCAGCACAGCTGGAAGGCTCAAAATCCTTCACCAAGGACTTTCTTGCCCGTCATGATATTCCCACTGCGTTTTATGAAACCTTTACTGAGGTTGAGCCCGCCATTGCTTATCTGAATAAGATTGGCGCGCCTATTGTTGTAAAAGCTGATGGTCTTGCTGCGGGCAAGGGCGTTATCGTGGCCATGGATTTGGCTGTGGCTGAAGCCGCTGTGCGCGACATGTTAGCGGGGAATGCCTTTGGCGAAGCTGGACATCGCGTGGTTATTGAAGAATTTTTAGACGGCGAAGAAGCCAGCTTTATCGTGATGGCGGATGGCACTAATGTGTTACCAATGGCTACCAGCCAAGATCACAAACGAGTGGGTGTGGGTGACACAGGCCCAAATACTGGTGGAATGGGCGCCTATTCCCCAGCACCTGTTGTTGATGAAGTTATCTATCAGCGGGTGATGGATGAGGTGATTTACCCAACAGTGAAAGGCATGGCTGAGGAAGGTAATAGCTATACTGGCTTTTTATATGCGGGCCTAATGATTATGGCCGATGGCACGCCTAAGGTTATAGAATACAACTGTCGATTTGGTGACCCTGAAACCCAACCAATCATGTTGCGTATGCAATCTGATTTGGTGGAACACTGTTTAGCCGCTATCGATGGCACGCTGAACACACAGGAAACTCGTTGGAATCAAAAGCCCTCTGTTGGAGTAGTACTGGCGGCCGGTGGCTACCCTAATAGCTACAACAAAGGCGATGTAATCTCTGGCTTACCCAAGCTAGACAGCAATAGTGCCTCAGCTGATGTATCTGAAAAAGTTTTTCATGCAGGCACCACTGAAATTGATGGCAATGTCTGTACTCATGGTGGCCGAGTTCTTTGCGTTACTGCATTGGGTGACAATGTTTCCGATGCGCAGACTCAAGCCTATAAGCTGGCGTCCAAAATCAACTGGAATGGGATGTTTTATCGCGATGATATTGCGTGGCGGGCAATTGAACGAGAGCAAAACAGCTAATTTTTAATTACTGCATAATTAAATGACTCATCTGGCTTTTTTTAGCAACGAAATCCCCTTTATTGCCTACGGCAATAGTCACCTCGTTGTTTTATGCTGTTCCTCGCTTCTATTGGCGCTAACACTTATTGCTAGCAAAAAACTGAGCACTGAAAAAAATCTTTTTATCGGTCGTTGCCTGACGCTAATTCTTGCTCTTTCGGTAGTCTTTTATACGGTTTTTGAGCTCGCCTTAGGGCGCTTTACTATTGCCGAGGATTTGCCGCTGTCACTGTGCAATCTGTTTTCAATACTGGCGCCTTTTGTCCTTTGGAACCCTAAACTCAAGTCCTTTGAGCCCATTTATTTTCTGGTGATGGCGGGGACCCTTCAAGCCATAGTGACACCCGATCTGTATTTCGACTATCCAGCCTATGAATTTTTTAAATACTGGATTACCCATGTGGGTCTGGTGCTTTTAATGATTCACTATATGGTTTGCTTTGCGATGTACCCTACTGCCATGGGTATTGTAAAAACCTTTGGCTGGCTTAATCTCTATGTTGTCGCACTTTTACCGCTTAATTATTTATTGGATGCTAACTATTTTTACTTAATTGAAAAACCAATAAATCCGTCGGTATTGGACTTTTTTGGACCCTGGCCAGTATACATATTGGTTGCCGAAATACTGGTTATGGGGTTTTTCGCAATCGCTATGATCCCCGTGTTTTTGGCTAAGAAATTTGTATCCACTAGCAAGAGTTAAGTAGAATAGAACTATGAGTCAACGACAACTTACTTCAATTGATCGCCTAATAAGCCAATTAGACGCAGCGCTTAGAACATCCCTTAGCAGTGCGCCCGTGCCTCATCGTCATTCACCCTCAACCGAGATTGGTGAAACTGAACTAACTGAAGAGCAACGTCAGCATGCCCTTGGCTTGATGCGCGTTAATCATGCCGGTGAAGTCTGCGCTCAGGCGCTATATCAGGGGCAGGCACTGACCGCGAAACTTCCAGAGGTCGGTGAGAAAATGCGTGAGGCCGCTGACGAAGAAATTGATCACTTAGCCTGGTGCGAACAACGCATTGAACAGCTCGGCGGTAAAACCAGTGCACTAAATCCACTCTGGTATGGCATGTCGTTTGCTATGGGTGCTGGTGCAGGTCTTATTAGCGACAAACTGAGCCTAGGCTTTGTTGCCGCCACCGAAGATCAAGTTTGCCAACATTTGGAAAAGCATCTTGACGAACTTCCCGCTGAAGACAAGAAAAGTCGTCTGATAGTCGAGCAGATGCTCGAGGATGAGGCAAGACACGCAGAAACTGCATTAGAGGCTGGCGGGCACCGTTTCCCTAAGCCTGTACTAAAGATTATGACGTTGATTTCTTCTGCTATGACAAAAAGTAGCTACAAAATATAAGTACGTCCATCTACTTAACAGAAATACTCTCTCTATCTGCATCTAGATCCCGCTGCCAACTATTAATAAGATCCACTATTTGATTGGCCACCCAGCTATGAATGGACGAGCTGGCGGTTCGATTATGCTGCAACAAAACCATTGGAATAGTGCCCACATGGGGCAGACCTGAGGGATAGCGCTTGCGCACTATCCTGTACATCTCGCGATCCATAGCATTACCATATTTGGCCGCAACCATCAGGCAGTCAGAGCCGCAAACTGTCTCCATAGCGGTCATTAATTGGTTGGTCACCAGGGCTTTCTTGCGCTTTCTACCTAAGTCTCTTAGGGCCTTATCAAAACGGGCATCAGTGCGAGCGCTGACTCGCTTATAAATGAGGAGGTAATACTGCACAAAGGGATATTCTAAAATTTCCTCTAAGGTAACCTCGGAATTATTGGCTAAGGGGTGGCCCTCTCTCATCCAAATAGAGGGCGTAAAAATTGCTAACCTTTTAGAGGTGATATCTTCACTAACGCCTCTTTCTACATCAATGGCAAAGTCTAATACTCCCTCAGCTAACTCGCCTTCTACAGATTCTGTTTCACTGGATATAGACAGAATTAAACCTGGGGCCTGTTCGGTAAATACCTTGGTTAATTCAGAAATTAGGGAAATAGCGACAAATTCAGGTACAGCAACTGTAATTTCACCAACAAATGTTGAGGGGTCAAATTCACCCTCACTGACCATTTCTAAGATTGCATCAAGCAAGCTTGGCAAACGCATTTCAAGTGCTTTAGCCCTAGGGGTAGGAACTAATTCGTTGCCCGTACGGGTAAACAAAGGATCATCTAATTGATCACGCAAGCGCTGTAACACTCGGCTCATAGCGGGCTGGGTAATAAATAGTCGCTGAGCGGCTTTGGTAACACTTTTTTCTTCTAAAAGTGCCTGCAACGAAACTAATAAATTTAAATCCAGCCGAGATAGTCTTTGTAAGTTCACCTGCCCTCTCCAAGTCATTACCTGTGTGCATAATGTTAATGCAAACAATGCATTAGCAGTATGGCATGTTTCACCTTATAGTGGCAACCATAAAGCAATGAATGATGAGCTTTAAAGATTTACAGTTTAGCGCTGACTTTTAGCGAGAAACTAGCAAGTGAAGTTTACAAAGTACGGCTTTGAATTTCCTTGAAACCAAACCCCTCTTAATCCTTGCTTAAGGATTTTTTTTAGGACCCTCCCAGGGTCCTTTTTTTTATCTCCAAGAAGGTCATAACAAAATGTAATGGCCTATATGCATTAAATGCATTGGATTAATAAAGAGCAGGTCACTAAAGTGCGCGGCATAGAGAGTTAGCTGTCCCTCAGCAACTTTCTACCCAAACCCCTCTTTGCGTTAATCCAAAGAATTTTATCGGGAGCCAACCTTTGGCTCCCTTTTTTTTATCTTTTTTTTGGCGGCTACACAATCTCGTAACTGTGTGTCACTTCGACACCTGCCGCACTAAGCATAATTGAGGCTGAACAGTATTTCTCTGCAGACAGATCAACAGCCCGCTTCACTTGGTTTTCTTTGAGGTCGGTTCCAGTCACCACAAAATTAATATGGACCTTACTGAATACCGCTGGCACAGCGTCAACCCGCTCAGCTACAACCTCCGCTCTACAGTCTACAATCTGTTGGCGTCCTTTTTTCAGCATGGCTATCACGTCATAGGACGCACAGCCGCCTAACCCTAAGAGAATCATCTCCATCGGGCGTATACCCATATTCCTTCCACCCTGCTCTGGCGCACCATCCATAACTACCGAGTGGCCACTTCCAGACTCACCCAAGAACATAACGCCATCTACCCATTTGACTACTGCTTTCATTTGCTCAACCTCTTAATAACAACTGGCTTTTTGTAGTTTTTATTTTAGCACTTCCCTCGCGCAATAAACCCTTTTGTTTACTAGTATTTGACTGTATCAAAGCCTTTTGCTTGGCTGCAGTTGATACAACTTTCGAAACACACAGGCATCAGGGGTTTACTTTGACCAGAATACAATCGGATTTCTGCTTAAGGCACTTAGAGATTTTTTTAGATAATAGTCGAATTCGTAAATATAAAGCCAAAAATACGATTATTCACCTGGGTGATTTCAGTGAATCCCTTTTCTATATTGTGAGTGGCTCAGTAACAGTGGCTACAGAGGATACTGATGGCAGAGAAATCATCCTGGCCTATTTGAACCCAGGAGACTTTGTGGGGGAGATGGGCTTATTTGAAACCAACCCAAGAAGCGCACGTATTCGCGCCAAAACCAGCTGTGAACTAGGCGAGTTAAGTTATAAAAAATTTCTTAAGCTTAGCGAGAACCACCCTGAGTTATTATTTGCTGTTGCAAGACAGCTCGCAAAACAACTGGCAAGCACGTCATCCAAGGTGCGTGATCTAGCTTTTGTAGATGTTAGTGGGCGTGTTGCTGGGGCTCTAATCAATCTTTGTCAGCAGCCCGATGCTCAACCTATGGTCGACTGCACCATAATTCGCAGCACAAGACAGGAAATTGCCAAGCTGATTGGTTGTTCAAGAGAAATGGTAGGAAGGGTTCTGAAGCAATTTGATGAAGCCAATTATATTTCACTGCGCGGCAAGAAAATCCTTGTCTACAAAGGCTGCCTTCAATTAATTAAAAGCGGTAAATCCAAATCTCAGAGGACTAGCTGAAAAATGACTTAAGTTGCTGCCCTGGGTTATCACTGCGCATGAATGCCTCACCAACCAAAAATCCATGCACGTCTTTTTCTCTCATAGCTTTGACATCTTGACTGCTGTGTATGCCGCTTTCTGTAATTACAATGCGCTCCGCAGGAATTTGATCAAGCAGCTCAAAAGTATTGTCTAACGAGACTTCAAAGGTATGAAGATTGCGGTTATTAATACCAATTAAAGGATTCTCTATAGTTAGCGCAATATCGAGTTCAGGCTGATCATGCACTTCAACCAACACATCTAAGCCTAGCTCAAGAGCTTTGGCATGCAGTGCTTCTAGCTCTGACACCTGGAGTGCTGAGACAATTAATAGTACACAGTCTGCGCCCATAGCTCGCGCTTCATAGAGTTGGTATTCGTCGACAATAAAATCCTTTCTAATCACCGGTAGCTTACAGGCAGCACGGGCGTCTATAAGGTATTGGTCTGCGCCCTGAAAAAAATCAACATCGGTTAAAACCGAAAGACAGGCCGCACCCCCTAACTCATAACTCTGAGCAATAGAGACTGGGTCAAAGTCTTCGCGAATAACACCTTTACTGGGAGAAGCCTTTTTAATTTCAGCAATAACCGCAGATTGACCCGCAGCTATTTTTTCCTGCAACGCCTTGGCAAAACCACGAGGTGCTGAGGCACCCTGTATTGCCTGCTTTAGCTGTTCAAGACTAACCTTAGCCTTACGCTCGGCAATTTCTTCCGCTTTTCGCGCCAAGATTTTTTTTAGTACTGTGGGTGTTTCAATCGTCATATTGTTCTCTTAAAAAATACTTAGCCGTCAGATTGTGCTTGAGTAAAGGCTGCAAAATCTTTAATTTTAGCACCCGCCAGCCCAGACACAATAGCGTCCTGCGCCATAGCCACGCCCTGCTTTATATCTGCGGCACAACCTGCAACATAGAGCGCCGCCCCTGCATTAATTGCAATCAGATCCGCGGCCTTTTCTGCATGCTCATTCTGCTGCTTACCTAGCGCATCAGAAATAATGGCCAATGATTGCTTAGCATCGCTGACGGAAAGACCGTCTAGACTTTGGCGGCACTGAAAAAAATCTTCAGGCCTAATAGTATATTCTGTTAATTTTCCGCGGCAAAACTCCGCCACAGAGGTCTCATCTGCAATACTTATTTCATCTAAGCCATCGGCAGAATTAACCACCATAATGTGCTCAGCGCCCAGCCTTCCTAGTACTTCTGCCATGGGTCGACAAAGCGCAGGATCATAGACACCAATCAGTTGCTGTCCAACACCGGCAGGATTAGTCATGGGCCCAAGAATATTAAATATGGTACGCAAGCCGAGCTCTTTACGCGGCCCTATGGCATGTTTCATGGCGCTATGATGCGCCGGCGCAAACATAAAGCCCACGCCTAACTGATCAACACAAAGCGCGACCTGCTCCGGGGTCAAACTTAAATTAACTCCCGCAGCCTCTAATAGGTCAGCGGCGCCACTGCTGCTGCTAACGGAGCGATTGCCGTGCTTGGCAACCCTTCCGCCCGAAGCGGCAACCACAAAACTTGATGCCGTTGAAACATTAAATAAATTGGATTCGTCACCGCCAGTACCCACAATGTCCACTAGATGCTCGCCGCTGACTTCGACACCCGTTGCTAGTTCGCGCATCACTTCTACTGCGCCGGCAATTTCGTCAATGCTCTCGCCCTTCATGCGCAGAGCCACCAGAAAGGCACCGATCTGCGACTGAGTAGCGTTGCCCGTCATAATCTGTCGCATCACCTCTCGCATAGCTTCAGATGATAAATTTTCGCTGTTGACGACTTTTTCAAGTGCTTGGGTAATATCCACAATTTAACCCTTCAGAAAGTTATTCAGCAGGTCATGGCCGTGCTGAGTAAGAATAGATTCAGGGTGGAACTGCACCCCCTCCACGGCCAACTCTTTATGGCGGACACCCATAATCTCATCCAGCGTACCATCATCATTCTGTGTCCAGGCTGTCACCTCTAAGCAGGCTGGTAGAGAATTCTGGTTAATCACCAAAGAATGGTAGCGGGTGGCTTCAAAGGGGTTAGTTAAACCGGCAAAAACACCGCTATTTTTATGCTGAATCATCGAGGTTTTACCGTGCATCACCTGCTTGGCGCGAACAATCTCACCGCCAAAGGCTTGGCCAATACTTTGATGGCCCAAACAGATGCCCAAAATGGGTATCTTGCCCGCAAAATGCTTAATTGCTTCAACTGATATGCCTGCTTCATTGGGCGTACAAGGCCCTGGAGAAATAACAATCTTTTCCGGCGCTAGCGTCTCGATTTCTGCAAGAGTAATTTGATCGTTACGATGCACCTGAACATCAGCCTTTAACTCCGCTAAATATTGCACCACGTTGTAGGTAAATGAATCATAGTTATCGACCATTAAAATCATTTGTCTACTCCAGTACATACCATGGCCGCAGCTCGCATAATGGCGCGCGCCTTGTTCATAGTTTCTTTCCATTCCAATTCAGGTATTGAGTCAGCGACTACTCCGGCTCCCGCTTGAACATGTAGCACATCATCTTTAATAACTGCGGTGCGGATTGCAATAGCGGTATCCATATTGCCATTCCAGCCAATATAGCCAACAGCACCGCCATATACACCCCGCTTTACTGGCTCAACCTCATCAATAATTTCCATTGCACGAATCTTAGGCGCACCGCTAAGTGTTCCTGCTGGCAAGGTAGCCTTGAGCACATCAATTGGCGGCATATTGTCGGTCACCTCCCCCACTACATTTGAGGTTATATGCATCACATGAGAATAGCGCTCAACCACCATTTTTTCGGTCACTTCTACGGTACCCGGCTTGCTAATACGCCCGACATCATTCCGTCCCAAATCAATTAACATGAGGTGCTCAGCAATTTCCTTGGGATCATCTAGCATATTCTGCTCAAGCGCTAGATCTTCTTCCTCTGACTTGCCTCGACGCCTTGTGCCGGCGATTGGGCGCACAGTGACCTGACCATCTTCTAATCGAGCAAGCACCTCTGGCGATGAGCCCACAATATGAAAATCGCCTAAATCCAGGAAATACATGTAAGGAGACGGATTGAGTCGACGAAGCGCTCGATATAAGTTCAGTGGCGCTGCTTTGAATGGGGCAGACAGGCGCTGTGATGGCACAACCTGCATGGCATCACCTGCCATAATATAGTCTTTAATTTTATCCACGGACCTTAAAAATTTGTCTTGCCCAAAACTAGACTTAAAGTCGTCTTCGCTTAATTCTTGTAGCTGTTGCTCGGGCTCTGGTATTTTGGGGGCAGGCTCAGCTAATTTTTGCTGTAGCTCATCAAGTCGCGCATTAGCTTTTTCAAGCCCATCTGATTCGCCGGCATCCACATGCACCACCAGCATAAGGGTGCCCGATAAATTATCAAAAATAGCCACCTCATCAGAGGCCATCAAGAGAATATCTGGCGTACCCAACTCGTCCTTGGGCTGCGATTTAGCTAATTTTGGCTCAACATAGCGCACCGTGTCGTAGCCAAAATAGCCCACAAGACCGCCTGTAAACCGAGGTAGATCAGGAAGGTCAGGCATACTAAACAGCTGCCTAAAACGCTCAACTTCTGCCATAGGATCGTCCGTATGACGATTGACCATTGGCTTACCATCTTTAATGATTTCTAACTGCTGGCCATAGACACGCAATACCGTGGAAGTTTGCAGGCCAATCAGTGAATAACGCCCCCATTTTTCACCACCCTGTACTGACTCAAACAAATAAGAGTTGGCACCATAGGCGAGTTTGAGATAGACGCTAAGAGGCGTCTCAAAGTCTGCCAGCACTTTTCGGGTGACGGGGATTCGGTTGAAATTTTGACTTGCCAGTTCGGCGAATTTTTCAGGAGTCATTTGGTTTTCCTAGTAATGTAAGAGGCTTTAGGGCGCAATTCGCCCTCGACGGAACTTATGAGTACCATCGCCACCGCTGGTGGCTCTTAACCTGCTTTACAAAACATGTGTTTTTCAAGACTCTGCCCTCTAAATAGAACATCAATTGTAGTCAATATTGTTGGTTGCGTAAATTAGCTTACCGCACTGAGTTCTGATCGCATCTCATCAATCACTTTTTTATAGTTTGACTGGCTGAAAATAGCCGAGCCCGCTACAAAGGTATCTGCCCCTGCTGCTGCAATCTCTTGGATATTTTTCACACCAACGCCACCATCAACTTCAAGCCTAATATCATAACCGCTTTCATCAATAATTTTACGTGCTTGCTTGAGCTTATCTAGGGTTGACGGAATGAATTTTTGGCCGCCAAATCCAGGGTTTACTGACATTAGCAGTAACATATCCAGTCTATCCATAACCCAGTTAATCGCATCTAAATTAGTTGCAGGGTTCAACACCAAGCCTGCTTTACAGCCAAGGTCTCGCACCAACTGTAATGAGCGATCGACATGCTGAGATGCTTCGGGGTGGAATGTAATATAACTGGCGCCGGCATCGGCAAACATACGAATGAGATCATCTACAGGTTGAACCATCAGATGCACATCAATAGGCGCGGTGACACCATGCTTTCTCAGCGCTTTACACACCATGGGGCCAATCGTCAGATTGGGTACATAATGATTATCCATGACATCAAAATGCACTATATCGGCACCTGCCTCTAGTACATTGTCGACCTCTTCGCCCAAGCGGGCAAAATCGGCAGCTAATATGGATGGAGCAATCAGATAATCTGTCATAAAACACCAATTTAAGCGGAAGACGTAATAATGCTAGAGAATGGTTTTAGGTGCAAATGATTTGAGACTATATTTAAGCCGATAGCTTTTTTCAGCTCTAATAATATGGCCCAACGCTATAATTATGCTGTCTAACTATGTCACAATAAACCACATTATTTAATTCGGCAGGTTTTGGATTATGGAAAAAACATTAGGGGTCGTCATGGATCCGATTCAGTCTATCAACTTCTACAAAGACACCACCCTAAGTATCTTGCTTGCGGCACAGGAACAAGGGTTTAAGCTTTTTTATATGGAGCAACAGGACTTGTTTCTCGAAAATGGCGCGCCTTTTGCTGAGGTTCGCCCCCTACGAGTCATCAACAATCCTGACGGCTGGTATGAACTAGATCAAGCCAGCGCGGTGCCGCTCAATGAGCTGGATGTTGTTATTATGCGCAAAGACCCGCCCTTTGATAGCGAGTTTATCTATTCCACCTATATTTTAGAAGCTGCTGAAAAGCTTGGCACACTGGTAGTAAATAAACCCCAGAGCCTTCGCGACTGTAACGAAAAAGTTTTTGCGACCGAATTTCCGCAGTGCACGCCACCGCTTTTAGTCAGCCGCAGCATAAAGCGCTTAACCCGCTTTTTAGAAGAACATCAGGATGTGGTTTTCAAGCCCCTTGATGGCATGGGCGGCGCCTCTATTTTTCGCGTTAAAGCGGAGGATCAAAATCTCAATGTTATTCTGGAAACACTCACCCAGTTTGGCAATCAAACCATTATGGCTCAAAAATATTTACCTGAAATAACCGATGGTGATAAACGGGTACTTGTGGTGGATGGCGAAGTAATCCCCTTCTGCTTAGCAAGAATCCCCACAGGAAACGATTTTCGCGGCAATCTTGCGGCTGGCGGCCAAGGTGAGGTGCGCCCGCTATCAGAAAGAGACCAATGGATTGCGGAACAGGTGGCTCCCAGTTTAGTTGAGCGCGGGTTACTTTTTGTCGGCCTAGATATTATTGGTGACTACCTCACCGAGATTAATGTCACCAGCCCAACCTGCGTACAAGAAATTGATCGCGCGCAAAATACTGCCATTGGTGAAAAATTGATTGCCGCAATTTGTCGCCGAATAGCCTGACATGTTCGGTGATTTTTTTGTCTTTAACTTGTTTTTGATCAATAGAGGCTTCATATTATAACTATGAGCAAGACATCCAAAAAAACCATATCCAGCCTGAAAGATCATTTCTTGGTCGCCATGCCTGGCCTGCATGATGATAATTTTTCTGGGTCAGTGATCTATATTTGCGAACATAATATCGAAGGCGCTATGGGGCTGATTATTAACCAGCAATTGGATATCCCCGCCAAGGCTGTTTTTGACCGCTTAGAACTTAAATATAACCAACAGGAAGGCGATGAGCTTATTTTTGATGGCGGGCCTATTCAGCAGGATCGTGGGTTTATTTTGCATAGCGCCAGCGGCCAAAAATGGGAGTCAACCATCCATATAGGCACAGACATAAGTCTGACTACATCAAAAGATATTCTCGGCGACATTGCCCTAGGAGCAGGCCCGAAAGATGCTCTGATTACACTAGGCTACTCAAGCTGGGGTGGCGGGCAGCTTGAAGAAGAACTCAAGGACAATAGCTGGCTAGTCATACCCGCTGATTCAGCGGTATTGTTTAAAACCGACTGCGCCCAGCGCGCCCAAGCGGCGGCTCTAACCATTGGCTTAAATTTAGACATGTTGTCGCTAGAATCTGGGCATGCATAATTTGGATGGGCATCAGACAATTATGGCCTTTGATTATGGCTTGCGACAAATGGGCGTGGCCACTGGTCAAACCCTAACCGGCTCAGCCCGGGGGCTATGTATTCTCAAGGCGCATGACGGCATTCCTAACTGGGACGAAGTTTCAAAGTTGCTTGACGAATGGACCCCTGATCTTGTCTTGGTGGGGCTTCCCCTAAATATGGACGCTAGTGAAAGCGAGCTCAGTCGACTTGCCAGAAAATTTGCCCGACGCCTGCAGGGGCGCTTCAATGCTAATGTATTAATGGTTGATGAGCGATTAACCAGCCAAGACGCCAAAGCCTTGATTCGAGAAGAAAATAACCAGGGTAGTAAAGGACGAATGGATCTAACAAAAATTGATCACCTTGCTGCTGCACTTATCTTACAAAGCTGGCTAGATCAGCCAGATTTGGGGCGGCAACCCTAAGCCTTTCAGGTGACGTTATAATTTTAGCGCCAAAATTAAATTACATTAATCCCAATAATATAAGACCGCAATTTATGGTTTCTATTGAAAAAAATATCACTTCAGTTAAGCAGCGAATTGAACAGGCTGCTGCTCAAGCTGGCAGAGACCCAAATAGCATTAAACTCTTGGCGGTCAGCAAAACTCGTCCAATCAATGATATTCAGGTTGCCTATAAGGCAGGTCTTAATGCGCTAGGTGAAAACTATGTGCAAGAGGCAACAGATAAAATCAAATCATTGGAAACTCTGGGTGCCGAATGGCATTTTATTGGCCCACTCCAATCTAACAAAACCCGTCCTGTGACCGAGCACTTTGACTGGGTTCACTCTGTGGACAGAATCAAAATCGCCAAGCGATTGAGCGAGCAGCGGCCCGAGCATTTACCCCCGCTTAATATATGTCTGCAAATCAATATAGATGCTGAGCCGAGTAAATCTGGCGTCTTACCTGAGCAGGCTATAGATTTAGCACTACGGGTAAGCCAACTACCCAATGTGCGCTTACGCGGTTTAATGGCTATCCCCAGATCCTGCGATACATTAGAAGCCCAGCGCCAGCCTTTTCGCGCATTGCGACTATTACAAGAACAAATTAATCAGCAACTGGACAATTCTCAAAAACTCGATACCCTCTCAATGGGAATGTCCGGTGATATCGAAGCTGCAATATTAGAGGGCTCGACTATACTTCGTGTCGGTACAGATATTTTTGGACCAAGAGCCAGCAAAGTTAATAACAATGGAAGCAAACCATTATGAGTAAAGTAGTTTTTATCGGCGGCGGCAACATGGCGTCATGCTTGATTGGCGGCATGTTAGCCAATGGCTTTTCAAGTGAAGACATTTTAGTTAGCGAGCCAAACGCAGACTCTCGCCAACGGATCGAAGCCACCCACGGAATTTCTACTACTGGCGATAATGGTGCCGCAGTAAGCACCGCCGACATTGTGGTACTAGCGGTAAAGCCACAAGTGATGGGTGTGGTTACTGCACCACTTGCCGACTCACTGACTCATAATCCTATTGTGGTTTCAATTGCTGCCGGCATTCCGGTATCTGCCTTAGCAAACTGGATGGGGAGCAATCTAACCATAGTAAGGGCCATGCCTAATACTCCCGCCATGGTGCAGGCGGGTGCAACGGGGCTGTTTGCTAGTAAAGCCCTTAACGTCAACCAAAAATCAACCATTGAAGGCATCTTTAATGCCGTAGGCTATGCCTGCTGGGTCAATAAAGAAGGCGATATTGATGCGGTTACCGCTGTTTCTGGCAGTGGTCCCGCCTATTTCTTCTTGATTTACGAAGCTATGCAAAAAGTAGGCGAAGAGCTCGGTCTTGACGCCGAAACTTCTGCCCAGCTTACCCTGAATACCGCACTAGGAGCGGCCAAACTGGCTTTACATTCTGACCAGAAACCTGAGGTTTTACGCAAGCAGGTAACCTCGCCCGGGGGCACCACGCAGGCTGCGATTAAATCATTTCAGGCACAGGATATCGAAAACGTTTTTCGTACAGCAATGTCGAGCGCCTTGAATCGCGCCCAAGAGATGTCCGATGATTTTTCCAAATAACTCGTTAGATTGAGTCACATACCCAAATATTTTGAGCTGATACCCTATGAACGAAACATTACTTTACGGCTTTAGAGCCATTACAGATATTGCCGCAATGCTTCTTTTAATAAGATTTTTGCTGCAGTGGGTAGGCGCTGATTTTTATAATCCGGTATCACAGGGCATTCTCAAAATATGCAGTCCGATTATTCGCCCCCTTGAAAAAATAATACCTAGCTTTGGTCGCTTTAACCTATCAGTGTTAGTGGCCGCTCTATTAATTAAATGGAGCTTTTTTGTAGTCATGGCAATCGCCAAGGGTGTCTTATCGGCGGGTATTTTTGCGTTTATTGCTTGGGCTGGCTTTGAGTTACTCAGAACCTTGGTCGAAATTTATTTTTGGGGTATTTTTATTCTGGTTGTTTTCAGCTGGGTTGGCACGCCGCCGCACCCTGCAGCAGGATTGGTGCATCAGGTAATTTCTCCCTACATGGAACCCTTTAGACGGCTTATACCGCCACTCGGCATGATTGACCTGTCACCTATGGCTGCCATCTTTTCGCTGATGTTCATTCGCGCCAAAATACTTCCTTTAATAGGTATGCAAATTACCCCCTTCCTGATGTAAGCCAATAAATTTTTAGGGGGCGGGATCTGGATAAGCGTTGTGAACATCCTCAATCTCAGCCATCACCTCATCACTTAAAACAACCTCGGCAGCATCAATATTTTCTTTGAGTTGCTCCATGGTAGTTGCGCCAATTAAACAGCTAGCTACAAAATTTTGCTGGCAGACAAACGCCAAAGACATTTGTGCAAGACTTAACCCCTGTCGATTAGCAATATCCGCATAGGCTTCTGTAGCGGCTAAGGTTTGAGGGCTGTCGTAGCGAGTAAAGCGATCAAACAGCGTTAATCTTGCCCCTGAGGGTTTCTGATTATTAAGATATTTGCCGCTCAATACACCAAAGGCCATAGGCGAATAGGCCAACAGACCGATATTTTCTCTGACACAGAGTTCTGCCATGCCGGTCTCATATTGGCGATTCAATAGGTTGTAGACATTTTGTACGCTAATCACTGTAGGTAAATTATGCTGCTTGGCGAGGTTAAGATACTGCATTGCGCCCCAAGGCGTTTCATTAGAAATACCTATATGCTTTACCAGACCCTCATCAACTAATTCAGACAATACAACCAGTGTCTCTTCGATGCTAATGCCATCGGAATCAGGTTGGTGTCGATAACCTCTAGCGCCAAAGAAGTTGGTGGCGCGTTCTGGCCAGTGCACCTGATAAAGATCGATGTAGTCGGTTTGCAACCGTTCAAGCGAGCCATCAATGGCACGCCGAATATGGTCCCTACTTAGGCGCGTGCCTCCTCTAATATGCGACAGGCCTGACTGTTTTTGCTCCGCCCGACCAGTCACTTTGGTGGCTAATGTAACCTCTGCACGCTTACCCGACTGGGCAAACCATTCACCAATATAGCGCTCAGTTTCTCCAACCGTTTCAGGCCGAGGCGGCACGGGGTACATCTCTGCCACATCAAATAAATTAACTCCTCTTTTCAAGGCATAATCCATTTGCTCACAGGCCTGCTGTAAATTATTTTGCTCACCCCATGTCATAGTGCCCAAACCAATAACTGGCACCTGCAATCCGGTTGTTCCCAATGGCCTATATTGCATATGAATCCTCTCGCGCTGTAGTTGCATGTTATTAAAGTCAACGATCTCGACCTTATCAGGTATAGTATGAAAAATCAGTGTCCATTTTAGATTTGTGAGCAATAGTTTGTTCAGTGGCTATTGCTTAAACGGCTGGGCGCTCTTAGACTTGCAGAATACAATTTAAATGAATTAACTATGTCATCAGATTCGCATAACAATCAGAATAACCAAGACAGTTCAGTGGGTCTGGTTAAGCCTCAGCAGGTGGTTATTGAGCAGCCGCTCAAACTTGCCTGTGGGGTGATTTTGCCCAGTCATAGGCTGGTTTATGAGACTTATGGCACGCTGAATAAAGACCGTAGTAATGGGATTTTAATTTGTCACGCCTTAAGTGGTGATCATCATGCAGCTGGTCACCATGAGGGCGAAACAAAAACAGGCTGGTGGGACAATTATATTGGACCCGGCAAGCCTATCGACAGCAACCGCTTTTATATTGTATCGGTAAATAATATTGGCAGCTGCTTTGGCAGCACCGGCCCAGCATCCGAAAATCCCGAAACCGGCAAACCCTATGGCGCAGATTTCCCCCCGCTTAGAGCGAGAGACTGGGTAGCCTCACAGCGGCTATTAATGCAGCATCTCAAAATTAAATGCTGGGCGGCAGTGGTTGGTGGAAGCTTGGGCGGAATGCAGGCGATGCGTTGGTCGCTAGAGCACCCCGACGAACTGCAACATGCAGTAGTGATTGCATCATCCATGAAATTAACTGCACAAAATATTGCCTTTAATGAAATTGCTCGCAAAGCGATTAAATCAGATGCTGATTTTTGCGATGGTAACTATTTGCAGCACAATAAGGTGCCCCACAATGGATTGGCACTGGCGAGAATGATCGGTCATGTGACCTATTTATCCGATGAGCTTATGGGGCAAAAATTTGGCCGCGACCTAAGGTCAGGCGATCTTCTTCAGGGAAAAACAGATCCTGTGGAATTTCAAATTGAAAGCTATTTAAATTATCAAGGCGATAAGTTCTCTGACTTTTTTGATGCCAATAGCTATATTTTGATTACCAAAATGCTTGATTACTTTGATCTTGCTCGAGAATATAACCACGACCCAGTGGCAGCCTTTAGTCATGCTAAATGTAAGTTCTTGGTGGTTTCATTTAGCAGTGATTGGCGTTTCTCGCCAGATAGGTCTCAGGAAATTACCGATGCATTAATCGCTGCAGGAAAGAACGTTTCCTATATTGCCATAGACTCAGATCATGGCCATGATGCCTTTTTACTGCCTAATGAGCGCTATCAAAAGGCACTTGGCGGCTACCTTAGCAAGCTGGCAGATCGTTTAGAGGGCGGATCATGAATCATAAACTTGATTTGATTAAACCCTGGATTGAGCCCAACTCCCGCGTCTTAGATCTGGGTTGTGGTGACGGCGCACTTCTGGCAAGTCTTCAAGAGCAACTAGATGTTATTGGCTATGGGTTAGAAATTGACCCTAATTCCATTAGTCGCTGTCTCGAAAAAGGCGTCAATGTTATCGAACAGGATCTAAATAAAGGCCTAAAAAACTTTGCTGATCAAAGCTTTGATACAGTTTTAATGACCCAGACTTTGCAAGCATTGCGCTACCCCCACCTAGTGCTTGACGAGATACTCAGAATTGGCAGCAAGTGCATTGTTACCTTTCCAAATTTTGGTCATTGGCGAACCAGAGCCTATCTAAATTTTCTCGGTCGTATGCCGGTCACCAAACAGCTCGCCTACCAATGGTATGACACACCCAATATTCATTTTTTCACCTATGATGACTTTGAAGCCCTGTGTAAAGAACGCAGTATCAATATTCTTCATCGCGAATTTATGGCTCAGGGTGTGGCTGACAAAGCACTTAAAAGTGTTTTTCCTAATCTATTTACCGAGATTGCGGTGTATCACCTAAGTCGATAACCCCTTAAGAGAACTTTTATGAAGCACCTAGTACTTTTGTCCCTGCTTTTAGCTTCTGCTGCATTTTCAGAGCCCGTTAAACAGAGCCATGTAAAACAGCATGGTGACTTAAAAATTTTTTATAGCGCCTTTGACAGCTCTTTTCTAACTCCGGAAATTGCAGTGGCAAACAATTTTGTGCGCGGCAAAGATCGCGGCCTAGTAAATATCGCTGTGGTCAAAACCTTGGGGCAAGGTATTCCCGCAAAAGTTACGGGTGTGGTGAAAAATATTTTTCAGCAAACCCAACAGCTTGAGTTTGTGGCGATCAAAGAACAGTCAACTGTTTACTACTTAGCCCCTTTTGAATTTGAAAATGAAGATCTGCTTACATTTAAAATTAATGTGACAGCTGGGAAAAGTCAGTTTCCTTATGACTTCAAATTTCAAAAGAAGATGTATCACAATCCCTAATCATCTGTTTGGAATCAGCTACTATGGACTTAAAAGATTTAGTATTAGCCAGCAGTAATCAGGGCAAAATCAAAGAACTACAGCATATGCTTGGCGGCCTAGGAATTAACATTATTCCACAGCAGTCGCTGGGTATCGAAGATGCCGACGAAACCGGTCTCACCTTTGTTGAAAATGCTATCTTAAAAGCACGTCATGCCGCAGAACAGTCTGGTCTTGCCGCGATAGCAGATGATTCAGGCTTGGAGGTTGACTATCTTAAGGGTGCGCCCGGAATTTATTCAGCGCGCTATGCGGGCCTTGGCGCTAACGATCAAACTAATCTTGATAAACTCATGTCTGCCCTAAAATCTGTGCCCGCCGAACAACGCAAAGCCAGATACCAAACCGTTATTGTGGTTATGCGCCACGGGACCGACCCCACACCTATTATCTGCCAGGGCACCTGGGAGGGCGAAATTGCTTTTCAGGAAAAAGGCCATGAAGGGTTTGGCTATGACCCTATTTTCAAACCACTTGATGCAGACTGTCATGCCGCTGAACTTGATAAATCCGTTAAAAATACTGTTAGTCATCGCGGCAAGGCCATTGCGCAGCTTCTTGAAACACTCAAATAACAAATTATTGCGATGCTAGAGCTGCCTCCCCTTTCACTCTATGTACATATTCCTTGGTGCATAAAAAAATGCCCCTATTGCGATTTTAATTCGCACCAAGGGCATGAAAATATTCCCGAACAGGCGTATTTACAGGCTCTTCTTAAAGACCTAAACAATGATTTGCACTGGGTTAAAAATAGAAAGTTACATTCAATATTTTTTGGCGGCGGAACGCCCAGTCTATTTTCCGCCCAATCCATCGAAAAAATTATTAGTGCCGCAGAAAAACACATTGGCTTCGAGGCAAACATAGAAATAACCCTTGAAGCTAACCCGGGTTCAGCAGAACAGCAAAAATTTGCTGGTTTTTATACCGCCGGCGTCAACAGGCTATCCATAGGCGTGCAAAGCTTTAATGACCAACACCTAAAAAGTCTTGGCCGTATTCACAGCGCAGAACATGCCAAAAAAGCTATTGAAATGGCACAAAAATCTGGTTTTGAGCGCTTTAATATTGATTTGATGCATGGCTTACCCGATCAAAGCCGAGAAGATGCGATGGTCGATCTAGACATAGCCATTCAAACCGGTGCCACCCATATTTCTTGGTACCAGCTAACCATTGAGCCGAACACTAGCTTCTTTTCAAGACCACCCGTCCTGCCAGAAGAGGATCAACTTGCGGATATTCAAGATCTTGGTATGCACAAGCTCAGTAGCGCAGGATTTTCTCAGTATGAGGTGTCGGCTTTTGGTAAAGCCGGTGAGGCCTGCAGGCATAATCTAAACTATTGGCAATTTGGCGACTATCTAGGCATTGGCGCTGGCGCCCATGGCAAGCTGACTATGCCGGAAAATGCTGAGATTGTTCGAACCGCTAAAACACGTCAGCCGGAACATTTTATGAGTCGAGAAAAGACCGCCATCGCAACTCAAAAACCCATAAATCCGGACCAGCTAAGTCTGGAATTTATGATGAATGCCTTACGCCTGACACAGGGCGTAAACAAAGAATTATATGCCCAGCGCACAGGGATTGACCCGTCCAATATAGCCCTGCTGATTTCGCAGCTTGAAGCGGATGGGCTGCTCAATAGCCAGTCAGCGAATTATTGCACTACCGACAGGGGTATGCGCTATCTTGATTCGGTGCTACAGCGCTTTTCATAATTTTTACTCTACTGTTTACCCATTTTTTGTTAAGCTCTTAACAAAATACAAAACAAATATATAAATAATTAAATTGGACAATAATATCCCTAACCATTCAGTACCAGATGAAAGTGCACGACTTATGCGGCTGGCAACCTATGCCTCCGTGTCTGTTGCTGTATTTTTAATTTTGGTAAAGCTAGTGGCCTGGAGTCAGTCTGACTCGGTAAGTCTATTAGCGACCTTAATCGACTCGATACTGGATGCCTTTGCCTCTATTATAAATTTATTTGCTGTTAGACATGCGTTAACACCAGCAGACAAGGAACACCGCTTTGGTCATGGTAAAGCTGAGGCGCTTGCGGGGCTGAGTCAGTCACTATTTATTGCAGGATCCGCCCTCTTTTTATTGATAGAAGTTGGTAGCAACATTATCAACCCGGTTGAAATTAAATATCCAATAATCAGTATGATCGTGGTGGCCGTCACTATTGTCGTGACCCTGTTACTGGTTGGCTTCCAGCAACATGTGATTAAAAAAACCCAATCTGTCGCTATTACTGCCGATGCGATGCATTATAAGTCTGACCTTTTAATGAATAGTGCAGTCATACTGGCGTTGTGGCTATCCACCATGGGTCTTTCGATTTTTGACCCAATCATAGGTGGCATTATTGCCTGCTACATTCTATACAGCGCTTGGAACATTCTTCGGATATCCATGGATCAGCTTATGGATAGAGAGCTACCCGATGAGGTACGTGACAATATTAAAAAAATTGTGCGCGCACATCCCAAGGCGTTAGGGCTTCATGATTTAAGAACACGCCATTCTGGCACCATGACATTTATTCAGTTTCATCTTGAAATTGAGGACGAGCTGACGCTATTTGAAGCGCACAATGTTTCCGATGAAGTTGAAGCTACGCTAGAACAAACTTACCCTAAATCAGAAATAATTGTTCACATAGATCCTAAATCAGTGGTTGGCAAAGAGCCTGTCGCCACCTTCGAATAAACCCAATATTAATAATTCTTTTGCAGGGTATTAAGTATATTAATTGTTCCAGACTCACCCCTAGTGCTATTATAAGCCCCAAGCAAAAATATTAAATTAACCCTCTTAGTTGGAGAAAATTCCTAATGAGTGATTCTGTTGTTCACGTTACCGATGCTAGCTTTGAAGCCGATGTGCTTCAGTCAGATGTTCCTGTTTTAGTTGATTTTTGGGCGCCTTGGTGCGGTCCATGTAAAATGATTGCCCCGCTACTCGACGAAATAGCGATTGATTACGACGGCAAGGTTAAGGTCTGTAAAGTGGACGTGGACAGTAGTCCAGAAAGCGCGGCTAAATTTAATGTTCGCGGTATCCCAACATTGCTCGGGTTTAAAAATGGTGCAATTGAGGCCACCAAAGTGGGCGCTCTCTCAAAGGGTCAATTAGCCGAGTTTGTTGACAGCCTTCTTTAATTTTGTTGCGGCCTCTTTCGGGGGGCCGCAAATTCAGCTTGCGTTTACTTGCACAACCCTTTAGTCTACTCCCATATCAATTCAAAGCGCCTTCTGGCAACCAAGTAAAATAATTAAGTGCCTCAGTCGGCTTTAGACTACAATCAAACAAAACAACCTTTGGCTGTTGCCAATTCTCCGAATTACTAATCCTAAGAACATTCTATGAACCTATCAGAACTTAAGCAAAAACCAATCGATGAATTACTAGAAATGACAGCCTCAATGGGGCTTGATAATCTGGCGCGTTCACGCAAACAAGACATCATTTTCGCTCTCCTTAAAAGACACGCCAAAAGCGGTGAAGATATTTACGGCGACGGAGTACTCGAAATACTACCTGATGGATTTGGATTTTTACGCTCTGCAGGGGCTTCATACTTAGCCGGGCCAGACGATATTTATGTATCGCCCAGCCAGATTAGACGATTCAACCTAAGAACAGGTGACAGAATAGCCGGCAAAATTAGACCACCAAAAGATGGTGAGCGCTATTTTGCCATGCTCAAAGTTGATGAAATTAACTTTGATGCCCCAGAGAATGCTCGCAATAAAATTCTATTTGAAAACCTTACTCCATTATTTCCAGACGAGCTCTTGGCTCTCGAATCAGGAAATGGCTCTACAGAAGATTTGACTGGACGTGTTATTGATTTAGTTTCGCCCATTGGTAAGGGTCAAAGGGGCCTGATTGTTGCGCCGCCAAAAGCGGGTAAAACAATTATGATGCAGAACATTGCGCAATCGATTATTCGCAACAACCCTGAATGCTATATTATTGTTTTGCTAATCGATGAGCGTCCAGAAGAAGTGACTGAAATGCAGCGAACGGTTCGAGGAGAAGTCATTGCTTCAACCTTTGACGAGCCGCCCAGTCGCCATGTTCAGGTTGCAGAAATGGTTATTGAAAAAGCCAAGCGTCTGGTAGAGCACAAAAAAGACGTGGTTATTTTGCTGGATTCTGTTACTCGCTTAGCTCGAGCCTACAACACGGTCATTCCTTCGTCAGGTAAAGTTTTAACCGGTGGTGTTGATGCTCACGCTCTTGAAAAGCCCAAACGTTTTTTTGGTGCTGCACGAAATATTGAAAATGGCGGCAGTCTGAGTATTATTGCTACAGCCCTGGTTGACACCGGTTCCAAAATGGACGAAGTGATCTACGAAGAATTTAAAGGCACAGGTAACATGGAGCTTATTCTAGATCGTAAAATCGCTGAAAAACGTGTCTATCCTGCTATTAATATTCGTCGTTCAGGTACTCGCCGAGAAGACTTATTAATGAACGAGTCTGAACTGCAACGTGTTTGGATTCTTCGTAAACTCCTTCATGATATGGAAGACCTTCCAGCGGTTGAGTTTATGATAGAAAAATTAAAAGGATTTAAGAGCAACGGTGAATTTTTTGGCGCTATGAAGCGTAAGTAGTTGGCACGCAGATAATTAGTCTGCCTTAACAACTTTTGGGCTCGCACCATGAAGCATTCTGATCTCCGCGAATTTATCTCATACCTAGAACAGCAGGGTGAGCTTGTGCGCATTACACATGAGGTCGATCCTCATCTAGAAATGACTGAGATCAGCGATCGAACGCTGCGCGCCAAAGGCCCTGCTCTATTATTCGAAAACCCTAAGGGCTATTCTATGCCCGTCTTATGTAACCTGTTTGGCACGCCAAAGCGCGTTGCTATGGGCATGGGGCAAGACTCTGTAGAAGCATTAAGAGATGTTGGCGAGTTACTGGCCTTCTTAAAGCAGCCTGAACCTCCCAAAAGCCTGCGTGATCTTTGGGGAAAGCGTCATGATTTTAAACAGGTGCTTAATATGCCTGTTAAAAATCTTAAGAAAGCCCCCTGCCAAGAAGTGGTTATTGAGGGTGATGAGGTCAATTTAGATAGTATACCCATTCAAACCTGCTGGCCGGGCGACGTATCTCCTCTAATTACATGGCCCTTGATTGTTACGCGAGGCCCCGATAAAGAACGTCAGAATCTTGGCATTTATCGCATGCAGAAACTGACTAAAAACAAACTCATTATGCGCTGGCTGGCACATCGTGGCGGTGCTCTAGATTATCGTGATTGGCAGCAAAAACATCCTGGCAAGCCCTATCCGGTTGCCATCGCACTAGGTGCCGACCCTGCTACAACCTTGGGCGCGGTTACCCCAGTACCAGACAGCCTCTCTGAATATGCCTTTGCAGGTCTACTGCGCGGTGAAAAAACCTCTGTTGTTAAATGTATTGGCAGTGACCTTCAGGTGCCGGCTACTGCAGAAATAATCTTAGAAGGTTACTTACAACCGGGCGAAGAAGCCGATGAAGGCCCCTTTGGGGATCATACCGGTTACTACAATGAAGTTGAGAGCTTTCCTGTATTTACTGTCGAGCGCATCACTCACCGTAAAGACCCTATTTATCACAGCACCTACACAGGCCGCCCGCCCGACGAGCCGGCAATACTTGGCGTTGCACTAAATGAAGTGTTTGTGCCAATTTTACAAAAACAGTTTCCTGAAATTACTGACTTTTATCTGCCTGCAGAAGGATGCTCCTACCGCATGGCCGTTGTTAGCATGAAAAAACAATTTCCCGGGCATGCTAAGCGCGTGATGATGGGGGTCTGGTCATTTTTACGTCAATTTATGTATACCAAATTTATCATTGTTACCGATGAGGATATTGATATTCGTAACTGGGAAGATGTTATTTGGGCCATCACCACACGAATGGATCCTTCCCGAGATACGGTTATGATTGATAATACGCCCATTGATTATTTAGACTTTGCCTCGCCAGTATCTGGCCTAGGCTCAAAAATGGGACTGGATGCAACCAATAAGTTACCGGGCGAAACTAATCGCGAATGGGGCCAACCCATTGTTATGGACCCAGAAGTCAAACAGCGTATTGATGATCTGTGGGACGAGCTAGGTATCACCAACAATCAAAAATAAGCGCTTGCATACTACCCGCAGGAAGATTAAGTTATTAAAAATAAACAATAATATCCTTGGGAGCTGAAAGTGAAAAATCATCGAAGTCAGTTCTATCTGTTTGCCGAACGCCGATTTCTTCCTTTCTTTGTCACTCAATTTCTTGGCGCCTTAAACGATAATCTATTTAAAAATGCGCTTTTAGTCATGGTGGTCAGTTCAGTACTCACCATTTCGCAATACAATACAAACTTTATAACCAATCTAGCTGCCGGGCTATTTATTCTGCCCTTCTTTTTGTTTTCAACCATTGCCGGCCATCTTGCTGACCGCTTTGATAAGGCCTACTTAATTAGACGCATTAAATTCGCAGAAATTATTTTAATGTTAATTGGCTTCTTCTCACTGTGGCAAGGTAATTTGACCCTAATGTTAGGGGTACTTTTTCTGCTTGGTGTTCAATCTGCTTTTTTTGGCCCCATCAAATATGCGATTATTCCCCAACACATGAAGAGTAACGAACTCATGGCCGCCAACGCCCAAGTTGGCATGGGCACTTTTGTCTCCATTCTACTGGGCACACTAATTGGTGGTTGGCTAGTGACCGAAACACAGGGGCCATTAATATTAGGGTCATTAGTTATTTTAGTAGCAATTGTCGGCTGGCTGAGTAGCTGCCAGATACCTAGCGCACCCCCAGAAAAACAATCAAGCGAGCGCATTACAGCCTTTAATCCACTGCGGGAAACAATCTATAACTTTGGTCTAGCGAAACAAAACAGAACTGTTTTGTTGTGCATTTTTTCGAACTCATGGTTCTGGCTTTATGGCGCCTGTTTTTTAACTCAGGTGCCTAACTTTGCGGTCACCATACTAGCCGGCGACCCCAAACTAATTTCTATCTTATTAGCTGCATTTATTGTTGGCGTTGCCATTGGCTCACTCTGCTGTACTCGTCTATCCAATGGCAAGGTTGAGCCCGGCTTAGTCCCCGTGGGTGCTGCCGGACTTAGCCTATTTGCCATTGACCTGTATTTTTCATCCAACGTATTTTCTGCTATCAGCAGCCAAGGCGACATGATTTCACCGGCGGCATTTTTAACTATGTCGGAAGGACTTCGTATTCTTTTTGATTTGCTCTTTATTGGGCTTTTTGGCGGTCTCTTTATAGTCCCTATTTACGCTATGATCCAGCAGAACACTGAAGGTACAACCCGCGCTAGAGTACTTTCAGTTAATAATATTTTTAATGCCCTATTTATGGTGTCTGGTAATTTAATGGGCATGCTCTTCTTGAGCCAACTAGGCTGGACCATACCTCAATTCTTTTTATTCTTAGCGCTAATAAATCTAGCCTATATGGGTAGTATTTTTTACTTAGAACCCCTGTTTTTAAACAGTTTTCACCGCTGGAGAAAACGCCTGCCCTTTCAGGAAAATCTATGACCGATGAGCCCTATAATTTTCTTTTTATAGAGGCGAGGTATGGGTTAAACTAGCCCTCTAACTACTCAGGCTCGAACACGACTATATCCTATGATTAAATTTGTTTTACAAAATGCCGATGGGCGTTATTTTAGCAAAGATTTAGACTGGATTGATGAGCTCAAAGCATCGGCTATTTTTTGTTATGAACATCAGGACCAGGCACTCAATAAACTGGTTGAGTTAAATGCCAAAGAAATTAATCTTAGAGCTCAGGTCATTGCCTGTGACAGTGCCAATGGCGGTAAACTTTCGCCTATTGCCTCCTCGTCTTCTGCAGCCTAACTGAGAGGCCAACCTTGTCCTTACCTGATCATTTAGTGCTTTTAGACAACCCTCAAGTCTCACGTCATTTAAAGGGAATTATTCGAGGTATAGAAAAGGAAAGTCTTCGCGTCACTCCTAGCGGCCATATTGCCTCTACACCTCACCCAAAGAGCTTGGGGTCCGCATTGACGCATCCCTCAATCACTACGGATTATTCAGAGGCGCTACTTGAATTCATTACTGCACCCAGTAGCTCTATTGAAGCCGTTCTGAAAGAGCTTGAAGACTTGCATCGCTTTACCTATCACCAGATAGAAGACGAACTACTTTGGGTCAGCAGTATGCCCTGCCAGCTTGGCGCCGATGATCAGATACCCATTGCCCAATATGGCAGCTCCAATGTAGGTCAAATGAAAGAGATATATCGCAAAGGGCTGGGCCATAGATATGGTCGTGCAATGCAGACTATTGCGGGCATTCACTACAACTTTTCGCTTCCCGATGAGCTCTGGGAAGCACTTAAAGAAAAACAAAATAGTCACCTGTCGTTACAAGACTTTAAATCGGAAGGCTATTTCAAACTAATTAGAAATTTTAGGCGCTATGCCTGGCTGCTTCTTTATTTACTGGGCGCTGCACCGGCTGTTTGCAGAAGTTTTGTTGCCAGTAGAGACCATCATTTAAGCCCGGTAGGCACAGATAGTCATAGTCTCTATCAGCCCAACGCCACCTCACTCCGCATGGGTGATCTGGGCTATCAAAGTCAGGCGCAAAGTAACCTAGATGTTTCCTACAACAGCCTTGAGCAATATATAGGCACACTGCGTGCTGCACTTGCAGAGCCCTACCAAAGCTATGCTGATATTGGCTTGAAAGATGAACAGGGTGACTACAATCAGCTCAATACTCATGTTTTACAGATTGAAAATGAATTTTATAGTCCTATACGCCCCAAGCGCACAGCGACCGAAAACGAAACGCCTCTTCAGGCGCTTGAACGGCATGGGGTTGAATATATTGAAGTGCGCTGTCTTGATGTAAACCCACTAATATCCTGCGGGATTGATGCTCAAACTATACAGTTTTTAGATACCTTTTTACTCTTCTGCTTATTTAGCGATAGCCCAGATATCAGCGACCAAGACTCGCAGCGCCTGTCGGAAAATATGCTGCGCACAGTCTACAACGGACGTGACCCTGAATTAAAACTATGGCAAAACCAAAACGAACGATCGCTTCGCCACTGGGGTAAAGAATTACTAGAAAAAATGGACCCTATTGCGCAACAGTTAGACATTGCCAATCAAAGTAAAAATCACTATTCGCAAGTTTTGGCAAAAATGCAGGGAAAAATTTCAGAGGCACAGGCAACGCCCTCAGCCCAAATGCTAGCGGAAATGACAGAGAACACTGAAACCTATTTTCGTATGGCCATGAGAAAAGCCAAAGAACAACGCGACCAATTTACTCAGGGAAATATTGAAGCTGAGCTTGAGAAAACCTATAGTGAGTTAGCAAAAGCATCGCATAATAAACAGGCGCAAATAGAGCATAACGATACTCAGTCTTTTCACCGCTATTTGGCAGATTATTGGGCAATGTCAAAAACAACAGTTCAGGAGTCAGTATGAATCTGCCAGGTTACAGGACCATAAATTGTCTTCAAGCATTAATCGGAATCCTGCTCATACTGCTAGCAGTCCTGTATTTCCAGAATCATCTGGGGCTTGAGCCTTGCTATCTTTGTATAACCCAGCGCGTTTTTATTATGTCTATCGCGGTTGTCTGTGCTCTGGCGGCTTTACATAACCCCACGCAAAGCGGGCAAAAACTCTATGCAGGTCTATCTACTAGTCTTGCGCTTGTTGGTAGCTATTTTTCAGGGAAGCAGCTTTGGCTTCAAAGTCTTCCTGAAGACAAGATCCCGGCATGTGGTATTCCTGTGGACTATCTGTTTGACGTTTTTTCACTTTCAGAAGCCATTTCACACCTGCTGCGAGGCGATGGAAACTGCGCAGAAGTTCAGTGGCAGCTTTTAGGTCTAAGTATGCCGGGCTGGGTTTTATTAGCTTTTATTGGTTATGTTGTAGCTGGCATTTATCAGTTTCTTCGCAAAGTCTAAAGCGCTTTATTCCTCTCGTTGTTAAAGGGAAATATTGGCATTTGAATAAAGATTTTCCTTTATTCCTATAATAAGAGTAAGCTATAAATTCAAAAATGGATTATGGATTTACTTATGGAAGACAAAAACATAAAGCCAAATGAATTTTGGCCATGGGCCCATGAGCGGATCAAGCACTGGCTTGAAGCCCGCCGAGAACTTCTTATTACCTTTTACCACCTCAGCAATTTCAAAGACTTTAAAGATAATGATTATGCTCAGGGAAAACAGCTACAGACTTTTTGTCAGCAGTTGGTTGACTATATCTCCGAGGGTCATTTTGAGATTTTCGAGCAGCTCGTCGACGAGGGTCACCTTTTTAATGATGCAGAAGCATTAGCCTCGGGCAAAAAACTATTGCCGGCAATTTATTCGCTAACCGATCTAATCTTAGATTTTAATGATAAATATTTAGCCACCGATGATCTCTTGACCTTAGCGGCTGATTTGTCCGCTTTAGGTGAAACCCTCGCTCAGCGGTTTGAGATTGAAGACCAAATGGTCAATATTTTACATAGTGCCCACTATCAACAGGTGCTCATCAAAAAGCCTGCTAATTAATTAGGGCAATAAAAAAGCCCCAGCTAGGGACTTTTTTATTCACAGATTTAGCGATGGTTAACTAGCTAGCATCTGCTTTATTAACATCGGCTTTTAATAATTCCACGTCAAAAACCAGTACAGAGTTAGGACCAATAGGACCCTGACCGCCAGCACCATAGCCAAGATCAGCAGGGATATAAAGCTCCCACTTCGAGCCCTCTGACATTAGCTGTAAGGCTTCTGTCCAGCCAGGAATTACTTGGGTAACGCCAAACTTAACCGGTACGCCACGCTTAATAGAGCTATCAAATTCCGTTCCATCCAAAAGCTTACCTGCATAATGAACTTCCACTGTACTTTCCTTAGTGGGTTTTGGGCCTTCACCCTTAGTCAGTACTTTGTACTGTAAGCCAGATTCAGTGGTTACTACGCCTTCTTTAGCCGCGTTGGCTTCTAAAAAAGCTGCGCCCTCTTTAAGATTCGCATCTGATTCCAAATCTTTTGCCTCCTCTTCAACTTTTTGCATTTCTTGGCGCTTAGCCATCATTTGCTTTTGAAACTCACCGATTACATTGGCGGTTTCTTCTTCGCTTAATTTTGATTCATTTTTTGCAGCACCGTCAGCAAAACCCTGATGGTAAGCTGCTTGGTCTAGGTCTACACCCGTTGAGGTAATACCTTTTCCATTTTCAATGCCCATAAGGTAGCTCACCTTTTGATCTTGAGTCTCTAAAGCCGCAGCTTCTGGCTCAGCTGCCTTATCATGACCGCAGGCAGTTAAGGCCAACGAAAAAAGTGCAATTAGGCTAATTTTTTTCATCATCGTCGTTTCCCAGTAATTAATGTAAATTATTTTATTTGTACTAAGTTTAGGCTATTTTTATGACTAAACAAATAATAAATAGTTCGATTGCTTGTTAAAAAAAGTTTAAAAACCTCTTATCAGATTTTTTCTGCCATTAAATCCCATACGCCGTGACCCAATCTTTCGCCGCGCTTTTCAAATTTTGTCAGGGGCCTAAATTCAGGCCTTGGCACAAAGTCATTTGCCATATTTTTAAACCCTTCAGCCTCTTGGATAAGCTCAAGCATTTGCTCTGCATAGGGCTCCCAATCGGTTGCCATATGTAACACGCCACCGGGGGCGAGCTTAGTACGCATAAGCTGTAAAAATTTTGGCTGAACTATACGACGCTTATTATGCTTTTTCTTATGCCAAGGATCAGGAAAATATAGCTGAATTCTGTCAATACTGTTATCTGAAAAACACTCACTTAAAACGTCCGTAGCATCCGCCAGATAAACTTTTAGATTTTTGATTTGTTTTTCCTGTGCGGCATTAATCAGACTGCCAACGCCGGGGGGATGGACCTCTATCCCCACAAAGTCAGTATCAGCTTGTTGCTCAGCCATCTCTAGCAACGAACCACCCATACCAAAACCAATTTCAACCACTTTTGTATTATTGCGACCAAACAAAGCCCCTAGATCAATCATGCCGTCGGCAAGGCGTAAGCCATAGCATTCCCAGCCCTGCTCAAAGGCGCTGCGTTGCGCCTTTGTCATGCGACCGGCCCTCACCACGAAGCTACGAATGGTTTTATCGCGAAACTCTGGTTTAATTTCCATTATTTTTTTCCCGCGCTGAAATTAACAACAAAACCCACCCCACTAAAAATGCGAGACCGCCAATCGGCGTCACTAAGGCTAGCCTGGTGATGTCTGTAGCCACTAAAAGATAGAGTGAGCCTGAAAATAAGCCTATACCCAATAAGAAAAAGATCGCGGCGTAGGTTCTGAGCTGCGGTGACCCTACTTTATTGTCTATGCAAATCAAGCCTAATAATGCCAGAGTGTGAAACATCTGATACTTTACTGCGGTATGAAAAACCGCTATTCGTTCAGGTGAGAGGCTAGCCTCTAAAGCGTGCGCAGCAAATGCCCCTAAAAGCACGGCTAATAGCCCGTTAATGGCTACAATTTTTATCCAAAAAAGTTTATTCATAGGCATAAAAAAACCGCACTGAAACTGATCGGCGCGGTTTGGTTCTTCTCTCTGTTCTACTAGGCTTCCATCGCTGCACGCACTTTGAGCATAGCGTTCTTTTCTAGCTGTCTAATTCTTTCCGCCGACACGCCATATTCATCCGCAAGCTGATGAAGAGTCGCTTTCTTATCATCTAACCAACGTCGTTGAAGTATTTCTTGACTGCGCTGATCTAAAACGCTGACTGCCTGACCAAGACGGGCATTGTTATCAGCTTTATAGTCATCATTTTCAACAGAGGTTGCTGGATCAGCGCTTTTGTCTTCCAGATAAAGGGCCGGAGCATAGGCTGTTTTTTCGTCATCGTCGTCATCCGGTGCATCAAAACAGGCATCATGTGCCGAAAGGCGCATTTCCATTTCCATCACGTCTTTTACTTCAACACCTAAGTCATCTGCCACCGCTTTGGCTTCATCGCTAGAAAGCCATTGAAGCTGCTTTTTAGCACCGCGCAAGTTGAAGAATAATTTTCGCTGAGACTTGGTGGTAGCGACTTTAACAATTCGCCAGTTACGAAGAATAAATTCATGTATCTCCGCCTTAATCCAGTGAACCGCAAAAGAAACCAAACGCGCACCTTTCTCGGGATTAAAGCGCTTTACTGCCTTCATCAGACCCACGTTGCCCTCTTGGATTAAATCTCCCAGCGGAAGACCATAGCCATTATAAGAGCGTGCAATGTGAACAACAAAGCGAAGATGAGCCATGACCAAACGTCGTGCCGCCTCAAGATCGTCCTGATAATACAGGGCCTCACCTAGGGCACGCTCTTCATCGAGGGAAAGGATAGGCACAGAGGCAGTTCCCTGAATATAAGCATTCAGGTTAGCGCCAGGACTCATCCAATCCATTGTTTGAAGCGATTTAGTCATAAAATTCTCTTGTGTCAGCTACCAATTATAGCATTATTTTAAAATAGTGCCTATTAGCAGAAATTCAAGTGCTATTTGGATTTATAGCGGAATTTACGCAAACTACGCTATCTTGGTTTGATATGATTAAGATGCTTGCCCACTGCCAACCAAGCCCCCGCAAGACCCAGCAAAAACCCCGTGCCAAGAAGCGCAAAAAACCCCTGGAACCCCGGCCCTCTGAGCATAAAATGACTGCCATAAAGTTGACTGATATTTTCAACCGACCCGCCTAGCCACCAGAATCCAATAGTCAGCATAATCCCGGCCACTAAAGCACCAAAAAGCCCCTGCAGCATGCCAAAATAGAGAAAAGGTCTTCTGACATAAGCGTCCGTTCCACCAACTAACTTAACCACAATAATTTCTTCACGACGACTATGAATAGCAAGCCTTATGCTATTGCCTATAATCACTAGCACACCAAGACCTAAGGCACCGCCAAGTGCCAAAACTACTTTTTTGCCAAGTTCTGTGAGGCTTTTCAGGCGCTGTAGCCATAGCATATCAATTTGCGCATCATCAACTAAGTCTATGTTGACCATTTTCGCTATGAGCTTCTGAGCTTTTTGCGGCAAAGATAAAACATCGATAGCGGGCTCGATAATAAACACCGGCGGTAATGGGTTGTCGTCGAGGTACTCAAGGGCTGAACCAAATCCAGAGGCCTCAGTAAACTCGTTAAGCGCCTGCTTAGGATCCACATAAACCAGACTATTTACTTCAGAGAAACTCTGTATTTTTTCCTGTATTACAGCGACTTGCTGCTGGCTCGCGGTATTGTTGACATAAACTGTTATCTGGGAAAAAGAGTCAAAATTATTTTCAAACTGGCGGACATTGTCGACAACCAGCAAGAGCGTGGCCGGCAAAGATAAAGCGATAGCCACAACCACTGTAGTCATGAGCGTCTGGAAGGGATCTCGCAGTAACCTGATAAGACTATCTTCAAGGGTGTGCCGATGATGGGCAATTACCGCACCCATTTTGGCACGCAAACCGACCTTGGCGCCCACTGCTCCTCTGCGAGCTGTTTGATTAGAAGGCTGGGGCATAGGCACCTCCACCCTCTGCTACTGAACCTTGATCTAAACGAACAATTCTGTGATTTAGTCGATGAATCAAATCAATATCATGGGTAGCAATTAGTACGGTAACGCCAACATCTTGAAAGCGCTGAAACAGATTCATAATTTCAGCTGACAATTCGGGGTCAAGATTACCCGTTGGCTCATCTGCTAATAATATTCTTGGTTTATGTACTACCGCTCTAGCAATGCCCACGCGCTGTTGCTCACCGCCTGATAGCGCTAAGGGGCTTTGTTTTTCTTTGCTCAGCAAGCCAACACTGTCGAGAGCTGCGCGAACGCGACGGCCGGTTTCTTTTCTAGAAAAGCCTGCAACCTGAAGCGGCAAGGCAACGTTGTCAAAGACCGTTCGGTCCATGAGTAATTGGTGATCTTGAAACACCACACCCAACTGTCTACGGTAGCTAGGAATACGAAAATTGGATAAACGGCTGACGTTTTTGCCATTAATGAGCAAAGCACCTGATGTAGGGCGCTCAAGCAACATTAACAGCTTCAATAATGTACTTTTACCGGCACCAGAATGGCCCGTTAAAAACGCTAGCTCACCTGCGTCAAGGTGCAGATTGACCCCACTAAGGGCCTCATACCCTCCGGGATAGCGCTTGCTAACATTATCAAAATGAATCATAGCTTAATCACTCTGCGCAACACCCAACAAGGCATCAACAAAGTCACTGGCGACAAAAGGTTGTAAGTCATTTTGACCCTCGCCCACCCCAATAAAGCGGATGGGTACATTAAATTTCTCGGCTAACGCAAAAATGACTCCGCCCTTAGCGGTGCCATCTAGCTTAGTTAAGGCGATTCCAGTCACGCCAACCGTTTGATGAAACTGTGCCATTTGCACCACGGCGTTTTGACCCGTTGCCGCATCAAGCACCAACAAAACCTCATGGGGGGCGTTGCTATCAAGCTTGCCAGCAACACGCTTAACCTTTTCTAACTCTTCCATTAAATTACTTTTATTATGAAGCCTTCCTGCGGTGTCAGCGATTACAGCATCTACGTTTCGTGACGATGCAGCCTGTATGGCATCAAAAATTACAGAGGCACTATCTGCGCCTGTATGTTGTGCCACCACCGGTACCTGATTGCGATCACCCCAGGCTTGTAATTGCTCGACGGCAGCTGCTCTAAAGGTATCCCCAGCTGCCAAAATAACTGACTTGCCCTGCTGTTTAAGATAGCTCGCTATTTTGCCGATGGTGGTAGTTTTACCCACGCCATTAACGCCTACCACCAGAGTTATGTGAGGCCCAGTGGCTAATTCTATGTTAAAAGGAACCTCGCAAGGGGCTAGCTTGGCTAATAGAAGATCTTTTAGCGCGGTATGCAACGCAGCGCCGTCTTGAAGCTGGTTTCTGCTAACCCGATCGGTTAGCTCTTGAATGATTGACCCTGTTACCTCAACACCTACATCCGCGATTAACAATAATGTTTCGAGTTCTTCTAAAATATCTGCATCAATTTTTTTTGCGCCCAAGAACAGGCTAGTAAAGCCACTGCCAGTTCGCGTCAAAGCCTTGCGCATGCGATCCATAAAACTTGGCGTAGCGGTCTTTTCGGTGCTTTCAGGAGGGGCCTGCTTTATGGTTTCTTCAGCAGCCTGAATCTCAACCGAAGATTGGTTGCGTTTGAAGCGATCAAAAAAAGATTTTTTATCTGACTGTTGCATAGGGTCAAAAGACTCCGAATACACCTAAGGTTGGTTTACAGGGTTACTTGTTTCTAGTGTATCCTATCCTTTGAGGGCATCCCATAAAAATGGGTTTAAATTTTTAATCGGAGAAGCATTTCATTGGCAAAAAAAGGATCTCAACAATCATCGGGCTCAGTACGCATTATCGGCGGCAAATGGCGTAGCCGAAATCTTCGCTTTGTGTCTGTGGATGGCTTGCGCCCAACTGGCAGTCGCATCCGTGAAACGCTCTTTAACTGGCTTGCGCCCACTATCGAGGGCGCTAGATGCCTAGACCTTTTTGCAGGTTCTGGCGCTCTCTGTTTTGAAGCACTTTCACGGGGAGCGGATTGTTGCGTTGCTATTGAAGCGAATTCTCAAGCTGTTTCTGAACTGAGACATAATCAAGCACAGCTTACGGCTAATAATCTTGATATTGTCTCTGGTGATTGCCAAAAATTGCTTGAGCGTGGAAATACAGCCAAACCATACGATATTATTTTTCTTGATCCACCCTTTGACATGAAGCTTCACAAACAGGCCAGCAGGTTACTTATTTCTGGTAACTGGTTGGCCTCTAAGGCCCAGATATACTGTGAATTTCCGGCAACCGAAGCTCAAGACTTACCCCTGAGTTGGCGACTAATTAAGGACAAAATTGCCGGCAATGTTCGCTACTGTTTATTTGAATACGTTGAGCAAACGGCATAATTTAAGTAATATGCCGATCCATAACCTGTTGGGCAAAATTGCAACCATATGAAAACTATCGTTTATCCAGGCACATTCGATCCCGTAACCAATGGTCACATTGATCTTGTAGAACGCGCATCGAAACTATTCGACAAAGTGGTGATTGGCATTGCTAGTAGCCAGCGTAAAAGCCCACTTTTTACAATTGAAGAGCGCATTGAACTCGCCTCCGAGTGCTTACAACATGTGCCAAATGTTGAAATTCACGGTTTTGATTGCCTATTGGTAAATTTCGTCTCCGACTGTAATGCCGATGCGATTATGCGTGGTCTACGCGCGGTTTCTGATTTTGAATATGAATTTCAGCTAGCCAATATGAATCGTGCGCTATCGCCCGATATTGAAAGCATTTTTCTGACCCCCTCAGAAAAATTTTCCTATATTTCTTCTTCTCTAGTGAGGGAGATCTCTTCGCTCAAAGGCGATGTTTCACAATTCGTGCCTTCCAATGTAGCTAAGGCCTTGGCGGCACGACTACAATAAGTTAGGTTTGGCAGCTTGGGCAATACACCGAGCTGCGCTGGCCAAGCTTTAATTCCTTCAGCGTTGTCCCACATTTTTTGCAAGGCTCTCCTCCTCGCCCATAGACATCCAAGGACTGCTGAAAATAGCCAGGTTGACCGTCACTATTAACAAAGTCACGCAAGGTGGTGCCTCCCTGCTTAATTGCTTCTGCCAAAATCTCCTTTATATTGCCAGAAAGTATTTGATAGCGCTGTTTAGAGATTTTGTTAGCTGCACGATTAGGCCTTATACCGCTGCGAAAAAGCGCCTCTGTGGCATAGATATTTCCCACGCCAACCACCACTGCGTTGGTCATAATAAACGGTTTTACTGCAAGCTTTCGATTGCGTGATGCTTGAAATAAACCATCACCATCAAAATTATTGGAGAGCGGTTCAGGCCCTAATTTTTCTAACTGATGGTGGTCTTCTGCCGACCACAGCCAACAACCAAAACGTCGCGGATCGTGATAGCGTAGCGCGCGACCATTGCTTAGCTGCATCTCAATATGATCATGTTTTCGCCAAGTTTCACTGGGGTCAGAAATTCGCAAACTACCACTCATGCCTAAATGTATCAGCATGGAGCCCCTTTCTAACCGTAAAATAATATACTTGGCCCGCCGCGATAACTGCTCAATTTTTTGTCCGCGGGCTATAGCCTGTATATTGTCAGTGACCGGCCAACGTAAGCTGGGCTGTCTGACGGTTAATGCAGTAATATTCTGGCCCTCGACAAAGGGCGCTATCCCGCGGAGGGTGGTTTCAACTTCAGGAAGCTCAGGCATAGGCTTAATCGGCAAATAATTAAATACTGTGGTAATAAACCTAGAATAACATAGATGAATCATAGCTAGCAGAAAGGAATCACTAGTAATTTTTTTAAATTACAGTAGAATCCAACTGGTTCATAAGATGCATAGATAGAGGCTTTTTTAAAATGGCTTTAGGTAAAAGACGCAAAGGGGAAGATGATTCCCAAATTGATTTAACACCCATGTTGGATGTGGTGTTTATCATGCTTATTTTCTTTATTGTAACCGCCTCTTTCGTTAATGAAACTGGTCTTAATGTTGACCGCCCACCCACCTCTGATCAGCCGCCGCCCGACTCTGCCAATACTAATATTGTTTTTCGAGTTTCTGAAAGCAATGAAATTATGCTCGAAGGCCGAAGAATTGATATTCGCTCTGTAAGGGCTAATGTTGAGCGCTTACACGCTGCCAAACCCGAGGCTAAAGTTGTAATTAGTTCCCACCCTAAAGCTAAAACAGAAGTCTTTGTAATTATTTCTGATCAGGCAAGAGAAGCGGGTGTGTACGATATTTCTCTATCAACTGACTAACCCGCACTCGGGGTTAAATTCGCCCTTTTTTGTTATAACGCAATTCATTCCTTGAATTTAGTCGTGGCTGTGCGATTATAAGTTAAGCGCAATAACAAGATTAAACTAATAAGCTTATAAGGGGTGCGACATGCTCGAGTTTAGCTCGGACTCAATTGTCGAACTTAAAAAAACACTGCCGGTATTTGATATCGTCGATCACAAGACGCTAAGCCCCCTGTTGTCGTCGTACACAAACCATTACAGCCTGCCGGATAAAGCGCCCGAGCTAAACTTTTACCTAGGGACAATTCAGGTTAATCAACAAGCTATTTTTGCCGCTGCATGGGAACCCTCTGCTTCGAAAGGCACCGCCATTATTGTGCATGGCTACTTAGATCACCTAGGCTTATTTGGCCCTTTAATTAACCACCTATTAGACCAAGATTTCACGGTAGTCTGTTTTGACTTACCGGGTCTTGGGCTATCTGATGGCGAAAGGGCCTCTATCAATGACTTTTCGGAATACACTTTTGTGCTGGACCAGATAATAACAGTCTGCCAACAGCGATTTACCGGCCCCTTACATAGCCTAGGTCAAAGCACTGGAGGCGCTATTTTACTTAAGCATTTATTAGACGCTGAAAAAAATGTGCCCTACCCCTTTGCCACTTTAAACCTTTTAGCGCCCCTTCTTCATCCAAAGGGATGGTGGCTCAATCGTCACCTTTTACCCATTTTGGCACCCTTTCGCAAAGCTCTGAAAAGACGTTTTGGAGAAAGCTCTCATGATGCCGATTTTTTAGCGTTTCTTCGTGAAAAAGATTTCCTTCAACCTAAGGTGATGCCAATGCCTTGGTTTGGCGCTGCTGAAAAATGGGCCAAAGAATTTGAAACCTGTGATGGCAGTGATTACCCCGTGAATATTATTCAGGGCACCTCAGACCAAACCCTAGACTGGAAATATAACCTTGAGGTTTTTGAACAAAAACTGCCGCAGATGCAATTACAAATTATCGAAGATGCTTACCATCATATGGCCAACGAAGAGCCTAGCCTAAGAAAGCAAATTTTTGAGGCCATGGTTTTTTAAGACTGTATTGGTTAGTGGCCGTAGACCAAGTCGGGCAGCCATGTGGCGAGCTGGGGCCAAATAGCCAGCATTATCATGAGTATTAGCTGCATAATAATAAACGGAATCACACCACGATACATTGCTGAGGTCTCTACCGTCGCGGGAGCGACACCACGCAAATAAAATAGCGCAAAACCAAATGGTGGGGTTAAAAAAGAGGTTTGTAGGTTAATCGCTATCATCACCCCAAGCCATACTGGATCTAAGCCCATCGCCAATAACACAGGACCCACAATAGGCACAACGACAAAGGTTATTTCGATAAAATCTAGAATAAACCCGAGCAAGAAAATAACTAGCATCACCAATACGGTTGCGGTGAAGAGACCTCCAGGCAAATTAACAAAAAACTGTTCGACAATTTCTTCGCCACCAAAACCGCGAAATACCAGCGAGAAAACTGCTGCGCCAATAAGTATCAAAAAAACCATTGAGGTTACTTCGGCGGTTCCCTGTGTTACCTCGCGCAATCTTGCCATGTTTAGACGGCCTTTTAGCGCCGCCAATAACAGGGCACCAAATGCACCGACGCCCGCAGCTTCTGAGGGCGTTGCCGCCCCCGCGAGAATAGAGCCCAATACAGCAATTATTAGACAAACTGGTGGCAGTAAATTAGCTAGTAAGGTTGCGATATTCAACTGTGGCGCAGCGCCTTCTTCAGTCACCTGAGCATGAGATTCGGGGCGTACAAAAAAAATCACATAACTAATATAAAACAGAACCAATATCAGCCCTGGGACGATCGCCCCCACAAAAAGGTCGCCAATAGATACTGTTTTGGGGGTAAAAATCCCCATATTGAGTTGCGCCTGCTGATAGGCACTCGACAGCGTATCGCCCAGTAACACCAGAGCAATCGAGGGTGGAATAATCTGACCCAAGGTACCCGTAGCGGCAATGATACCCGTCGCCTGTGAGGAGGAATAACCTCTTTTGAGCATGGTCGGTAGTGACATCAAGCCCATGGTCACCACGGTGGCGCCCACAATACCGGTACTCGCCGCTAATAGCGCACCCACAAGCACCACTGAAACACCCAAGCCGCTGCGAAACCTGCCAAATAAAGCCGCCATACTACTGAGCAGGTCTTCCGCTAAGCGGGATTTTTCTAGCATAATCCCCATCAGTACAAATAGGGGCACCGCTATCAGGGTGCCATTTTGCATAATGCCATACAGGCGGTTGGGTAGTGCCTGTAAAAATGCCGGATCAAAGTGCCCTGTCAGCATGCCAAAAAAAGCAAAAATTAATGCCGTACCCGCCAGTGAAAAAGCCACGGGATAGCCAGCCATTAAAACCAAGCAAACGGTTAAAAACATCACAAAAGGGATCCATTCCGCCATTAGGCATCTCCCTCAGTAATGCCTTTAATGCATAACAGGCTACTTAGAATCTGTGATAGCCCCTGTAATGCCAGCGTGATAGGCATCAAAATCATCAGCGACTTAAGCAAGTAAACCGCTGCGATGCCGCCACTTTCTGCCGATGTTTCCTTAATCGCCCAGCTCGCTAAAACATAGTCCCAGCTACTAAAAAGTATGAGGCCACAAAATGGCAATAAGAAAAATATACCCCCCAGAAAATTAACCCATGCCTTGTGTTGTGCTGAAAAGTCTCGGTAGAAAATATCCACCCGCACATGTCCACCACACTGCAAGGCAACGGCTAATCCCAGCATAAAGATGGTCGAATGCACATAGGTAACCGACTCCTGAACAGCAATCGAGCCCATGCCAAAGAAATATCTTAAAAGCACCACCAAAACGGTCAAACTCACCAGCATTAGACACAGCCAAGCAATAACTCGCCCTACCCATTGGGTAAAACAATTAATCCCTTGTAAAATATTATCTAAAAATTTCATGGGGCTATTCTACCTGAATATTTTATGAAACAAGACCAAACAGACAATTTTGCAGTAGAATAAGAAAAAGTAATTTGTGCAACCAGTTATAGGGCTGAAGCCATTATGATGCTGACCGTTATCTCACCCGCTAAAAAATTAGACTATAGCCAATCTGAAAAACCTCAAGAGTATAGCCAACCGCTACTCCTAGAGCACTCTGAGCAGCTGTTAAACGAGTTACGACAATTGCCCCCCGAAGACATTTGCTCGCTAATGAGCCTAAGTGACAAGCTTGGCGCACTTAATTTCGAGCGCTTTCAAGAATGGCAAACACCCTTTTCTACCGACAACGCCAAGCAGGCCGTTCTCGCCTTTAAAGGCGACGTCTATCAGGGGCTAGACGCAGACAACATGTCAGCAGACGAACTTTGTTTTGCTCAGGATAATTTGCGTATTCTGTCAGGGCTCTATGGGTTATTGCGGCCGCTAGATCTCATGCAACCCTATAGATTAGAGATGGGAACCCAGTTTGCCAACCAACGCGGCACTAACCTTTACCAATTCTGGGGGAGTATTATCACCGATGAGCTGAATAAGCTGTTATCGGCACAGCCCAACTCAGTTTTGATCAATCTTGCTTCCAACGAATATTTTAAATCGGTACAGCCAAAAAATCTTAAAGCTGAAATTATCACCCCAGTCTTTATGGATCAAAAAAATGATAAATATAAAATTATTAGCTTTTATGCCAAACGAGCGCGGGGCCTAATGAGTGCCTTTATTATTAAAAATAAGATTACTGTGGCTGAGGGGCTAAAAGAGTTCAATGTAGATGGTTACAGCTATAACTCAGCCATGAGTGAAGGCAACAAATGGGTTTTCTGTCGCGCAGAAGTATAATTAGAGGCGATAATCCAGAGCTAAGGCAATAAAAATAACCATCCCTACGCGATGATTGTTAAGGAATGCCCTAAAACAATTTTCTTTATTGCGCCCTCTGGCATGAAGATGCTGCTGAATAAAATAGCCTGCCGCCAAAATCAAACCCACCATGTAAATCCAGCCGCGATCAAAATAATGTCCTGCCATGACCAAAAATAACAGCATCATGAACTGCAAGCCTGCCACAATCACTAAGTCATATTGACCAAATAATATGGCGGTAGATTTAATGCCTGTTTTTAAGTCATCATCTCGATCAACCATTGCGTAGTAGGTATCAAAGGCAACCGTCCAACAAATAATCGCCACAACAATTAACCAAAGGGCCTCTGGCAGTGCCTCTTGCTCTGCGGCAAATGCCATAGGTATTGCCCAGGCCCAAGCCGCGCCCAAGCCAAGTTGAGGTAGATGGGTTACACGCTTTAAAAATGGGTAACAGGCGGCTAGCAAGGTTCCCACAATCGCTAACTGGACAGTTAGAATATTTGTCGCAACCACTAAGCCCAGTGCAATTATCAATAACACAAAAAATACTAGCAGTGCATGCTGTGGCGCTATCTCGCCTGCAGGAATCGGTCTATGACGGGTACGCTCTACTTTGCCATCGACATGACGATCCGCATAGTCGTTAATCACACAGCCCGCAGCTCTCATCACAATCACGCCCAAAGTGAATATGATCAAATTCTTCAAACTAGGCTGGCCATTTGAAGCAAACCACAGCCCCCAGTAAGTTGGCCATAGTAACAGGTATATACCAATGGGTTTGTCAAAACGCATTAGGCGAATCCAGGGATTCTGTTGTAACTGTTTAGTAGGTTTCATGGGTTATCAAAATCTTATCCGTTATCGACTCTCTGGGTTAAATGACGGCAGAAAAAATTCAGCAACCAATAAGGGCTTTTTATCAAGCCTAAATACGGAGCGTCTTCCCCAAACAGGGCTTTCATCAACTAGAGATCGGCAAGGTAGTTGGTTGTTGTTATTGTTAACACAGGCAACTTCAACAGCCTCACGCGTCATTGAAGGGTCTTTAAACAACAGCGCACCCAGAGGTTGATTATCCAACTGCCTCAGCTTGCGTAACCGTCCTGAGAGCGTCGTTAGAGGGATTATACTGCGGGCAAAAACCCAAGGTTGGCCCGCGCCGCATAATAACACTTCACGAATCAATGCCTGCTGCCTGTCCGGTAGCCCCAAGATATGACGCTCTGACAATGATGGCACTTGAAATTGCTGCTTAATTACATGCACCGACAGCTCACCATCACTGGCATCCAGTAACCGCTGAGTTAAGGATCCTGCGTCAAACAACCAGTCTCGCCATAACTTGGGCACACGATAATCTGTCTGAGATAGCATGCTGTACCATGATATTTCAGCAGGTTTAACAGGCATAATAGGAGGCAGCGACAAAGCTTAACTTCCAGACGAATAAATAGGTGGATAACCTTCAGGCTGCGTACGATAGCGCTTATATTCCCACTGATACTGATCCATAGCCTGAGCGGCAATAGATTCAACGCCTTGATTCATAGCCCTGAGGCTAATCGCCTGATCCTCACTGTAGATAGCCTGATTAGCCGGAACAAAATGTAATCTCCAGCCCCCTTTTTCACGCAGTGCGGTGCAAAATAGGGCCTGACTATTAGATCGATTCAACAGGTTATAAGCCAATGTCATGGTCAATACTGGCTTGCCAAATAAGGGTGCAAAATCACCGCTGGCCTTTGGTGGTTGCTGATCGGGAAGAATCGCCACTGTCTCGCCTCGGTTTAGGGCTTTAAGTAAAGCCGCGACCCCGCGGACATTGGTTGGCACTAGATTGGCTCCTGTTTGCTCGCGAGATTTTTTAATCCAATTTCCCAGCAGAGGATTTTTTGGCGGCTGATACAGAGAGGTCATAGCCGCCTGCTTTGCCACCCAAAGCCCTATTACCTCCCAATTACCCTGATGAGGTATCAATAAAATGGTGCCGCGATCATTGGCAATGGCATCTTTAAGGTACGACTCTCCCTCAACCGCGACAATTTTTGATTGCAACCAGCCCGAAGGTCTTCGCCATAGGCCCGGAGTTTCAAAAAAGGCTTGCCCAAAATGCTTCATCCTAGCTTTGGCTAGCGCTTTATTAGCTTTATATGGGTTGTTAGGAAAACAATGGGCTAGGTTCTGATGAGTAGTCTTATAAGCAGCCGTCGCAAAGGTCGCCATAAATACGCCCATGATGTAACCAAAAAATCTCGCCAAACCCAAAGGTAAAAGCGAGATTATTTTTAGTAGGCTGAGCGCAAGGGCAGATTTCATAATTTCTCGGGCAGTTCGGTCCGCAAATATTCACGCAGCTCATCACCGATTTCATGATGCTCTATACCCAATTCAATGTTGGCTTTTAACAGTCCCATCTTACTGCCACAGTCATAACGAATGCCCTCATACTCATAGGCAAGCACCTGCTCGGCTTTTAGCAATGTCTGAATGGCGTCCGTGAGTTGCAATTCGCCGCCAGCCCCTGGCTTAAGTTTTGCCAGATGTTCAAAAATTTGTGGGGTGAAAATATAGCGACCGGTAACGCCCATGTTAGACGGCGCGTCTTCAAAGGCGGGTTTTTCAACAATTTCGTTCAACAGATGAACTCTATCAGTCTGTTTTTTACCGCTGATTACGCCATAGGATGAAATCTCAGGGCCATCGACCTGCTGCACCGCAATCACTGAGCTTTTGTAATAATCAAAGGCTTCAACCATTTGCTTTACAGCGCCTTTTTTGTGATGAATTAAATCATCTGCTAGTAAAACAGCAAAGGGCTCATCACCGACCAGGTGGGCGGTAACGGCAACTGCATGACCCAGGCCTAAGGCTTCATTTTGGCGAATATAGGTGCAGCTAACGCCTTTTGGCACCACGTTCTGTGCAATTTTGAGTAATTCTTTTTTGCCACGCTGCTCAAGCTGATGCTCTAATTCATAAGCTTTATCGAAGTGATCGGCAATACTGCGCTTGGTTCGGCCAGTCACAAAAATCATTTCTGTAATACCCGCCTCAACGGCTTCCTCTACAGCGTACTGAATGAGCGGTTTATCAACCACTGGCATCATTTCTTTTGGATTAGCTTTGGTGGCCGGTAAAAATCTTGAACCCATGCCCGCTACAGGAAAAACTGCCTTGCGAACCTTATCGCCGCTTTTAATATGCGCCATTTAAAACTCCATTGAACCAATATTTAATCATTAGACTTTCATTATATCGCGATATAACTCGTTTGGGATGATCAAATTAAACGTTTTCAGTGTTTTTTGCCCCTATCTTTATCAGTCTGCACGTTTATAATTGCGCATTAAAGTAATACATTCGAATTTTTAGGTGATTTTTGTGGCAAATATGACGGCTGCTCCTCAAACTTTTCAGGAGCTTATTGCGACTCTTCAGGACTTTTGGGCTAAACAGGGCTGTGTCATTATGCAGCCGTTGGATATGGAAGTTGGCGCCGGGACTTTTCATCCAGCGACCTTCTTGCGCTCTATTGGCCCTGAGGTATGGAACTGTGCCTATGTTCAGCCCTCGCGTCGACCTACTGATGGCCGCTATGGCGAAAATCCCAACCGCTTACAGCATTACTATCAGTTTCAAGTAGCGCTCAAGCCATCGCCTGACAATATTCAAGAGCTATACCTAGATTCATTGCGCGAACTGGGCGTTGATCCTGCCATTCATGACATAAGATTTGTTGAGGACAACTGGGAATCACCCACGCTAGGCGCCTGGGGTCTTGGCTGGGAAGTCTGGCTAAACGGCATGGAAGTTACACAGTTTACCTATTTTCAACAGGTGGGCGGACTCGAGTGTTACCCTGTTACTGGCGAGATTACCTACGGCCTTGAGCGAATTGCCATGTACCTTCAAGGGGTTGATAGTATCTATGATCTTGTGTGGTCCAAAAGCTCATCGGGTACCGTCACCTATGGCGACGTTTTCTTGCAAAATGAAAGAGAACTTTCAGCCTACAACTTTGAGCATGCCGATACAGAATTTTTGTTTAAAGCCTTTGACCAATACGAAAAAGATGGCGAAAAGTTAATTCAGGCTAAGCTGCCATTACCTGCCTACGAAATGGTAATGAAAGCCTCACATACCTTTAATCTATTAGATGCGCGCAAGGCAATTTCTGTCACTGAGCGCCAACGCTATATCCTTAGAGTACGAACCTTAGCAAGGGGCGTTGCGCAGGGCTATTTTGATTCACGACTAGAAGCGGGTTTCCCCTTGGCGGATAGCAAGATTGCTGAAGAAGTGATAGCAAAACATCAGGGAGAATCAAAATGAGTGCTGATTTTCTAATAGAGCTAGGGACGGAAGAGCTACCGCCTAAGTCATTAAAAAAATTATCTAATGCCTTTACCGACGGTATTATTAAAGGGCTAAAGGATCAGGGGCTTAGCTTTAACAGCTTTAAATCTTTTGCTGCGCCGCGTCGACTTGCCGTTGTTGTATCAGAGCTAGATCGACAAACACCAGACAAAGATATTGTTAACTGGGGGCCACCGGTTAAAGTAGCCTTTAACGATAATGGCGAACCCTCACGTGCGGCTGAAGCTTTTGCCAAGAAGAACAATCTAGCCCTAGAAGATTTAAAATCGCTGATTGAGAATGATGGCCAACAGGACAAACTTTGCGTTCGACTAACCCAGGCTGGCTCAGACACTAAGAGTTTGTTAGCCGATATTATTAATCAGTCGCTTTCTCAGCTGCCTATTCCAAAGCGCATGCGCTGGGGGTACAAAAAGGAAGAATTTGTCCGCCCCGCTCAATGGGCAGTGCTTTTATTTGATGGCGAAGTCATTAAGCAACCCATACTAGGCATTGAAGCCTCTAATACCAGTCGTGGTCATAGATTCCATGCCAATAAAGACATACAGATACAATCGCCAAGCACCTATCAACAGCAACTGAAAGACGCCTATGTTATTGCTGATTTCAATGATCGGAAGCAAATCATTCTTGAAGGTGTTACTGAGCTAGCGGAAAGTATCAATGGTAATGCCTGCATAGATCCTGACCTTCTGGATGAAGTCGCCGCACTCAATGAGTGGCCCGTGCCCCTGATGGGAAAATTTGATAAACATTTTTTATCAATACCCTCACAAGCATTAATTTCATCTATGAAAGAACATCAAAAATATTTCCATGTGCTCGACGCTCAACAACAATTATTGCCCGCCTTTATTACGGTGGCCAATATTGAAAGCACCGACCCAGCACAGGTTATTGATGGTAATGAGCGCGTTATTCGGCCCCGCCTAGCAGACGCCGCCTTCTTTTATGCAAACGATAAGAAAACAACTCTAGAATGCCGTCGCGCCGCCCTTAAGAACATCGTTTTTCAGGCAGATCTTGGTTCTGTGTTCGATAAAACCCAGCGCGTAGCGAACATCGCATCACAGCTAGCGGAACAGATTGGCGCCAATCCAAAATTAGCTCAAAAAGCTGCCGAACTCAGTAAATCAGACTTAGTCACCGATATGGTAGGTGAGTTTGATGATTTACAGGGCGCCATGGGTCGAGACTATGCCCTTCATGATGGTGAAGACCCTCAGGTAGCTGAAGCAATTTTTGAACAATACCTTCCGAGATTTTCGGGTGACATTGTTCCCACCACCGATATTGGCGCCACCCTAGCACTGGCCGACCGACTAGATAGCTTGGTTGGTATCTTTAGCATAGGGCAACAGCCCTCAGGCTCACGAGACCCCTTCGCTTTACGCCGAGCAAGTCTGGGCGTGCTAAGAATTATGCTAGAACGTAACATTGATCTTAATTTAACCGACCTAATTGCTGCCAGTAGTGCGCAATTTGAGCTTGGCGAGCGCGCTAAAATAAGTGGCGATGAGCTACAAAAGCAAGTACTTACTTACGTTTTAGAGCGTTTTAAATCTTGGTATAAAGAAAAAGGCATGCAAACTGAAGTGTTTTTATCTGTAGCCGCATTATCTCTCAGCAATCCATTGGATATTGATGCGCGTGTCGCGGCCGTACACAAATTTTCATTATTATCTGAGGCAGCTGCCCTTGCCGCTGCCAATAAACGTGTATCAAATATTTTAGCTAAGCAGCTGCCTGAGGGAAATTCAGCACCATTAGATCCGTCACTATTACAGGATACTGCAGAGATTCAGCTTGCCGATCAGCTTTTGGCTCTTGAAGAGCAGATTACGCCCTTACTCAGTCAGCGTGACTATAATGCTGTACTGGAGAAACTTGCCGGGTTACGTGAGACCGTCGATCAATTCTTTGAAGATGTCATGGTTATGGCAGATGATATGGCTCTGCGCCAAAACAGACTGGCACTGTTAGCCAAGCTACAACAACTATTTATGCACGTAGCTGATATTTCACTACTGGCTCCGGCTAAATAGTATGAATAACGCGGTATGTAGCCTGTTCTGCCGTCTAATTTCCCTGTGTCGAACGGCTTTGTTTTACCTTGGCTTTGTTGTCATCACGGTGTCCGCAAGCTTTGTCACCTGCTGTCTATTTTTCCTCCCTTTTAAGCTTTTACAGCGTATAGCTACCACCGGTAATTATCTGGTTATGCTATGGCTGAGACTTAGCTGTAATGTACGCATTAACGTTACAGGCGAAAAAAATATACCCAGCCAAGCCTTTGTCGTCTTGAGTAACCACCAAAGCACCTGGGAAACGTTTTTTATGCAGTGGTTTTTCCAGCCGGCAAACGTTATTTTAAAAAGAGAACTTCTCTGGATACCTTTTTTTGGTTGGGCGCTATTCCTGATGAGGCCCATAGCAATTAAACGCTCTCGCCCATCGTCCGCTATACGTTATGTTCTAAAGCAGGGCGTAAAAAGGCTGAATGCAGGCAATAATATTATTATCTATCCTGAGGGTACTCGTGTTGCTGATGGCGCTCTAGGCGAATTTAAGACTAGCGGTGCTGCGCTGGCGATTCAAGCAAATGTTCCGGTACTGCCTGTATCACAGAATAGTGGCGCTTACTGGAACCCAAGTCGTTTTATTATTAAACCAGGAACAATTGATATGCAGGTTGGGCCCAAAATACAGCCAGAGGGGCTTTCTGCTAGGGATATTACAGAAAAGGCTCGTGCATGGATTGCAACGAGCCTTGAAAAGCATAAGCCCGTCTAAAACGGGCTTAAATATATCTTATACGTCTAAATTAACCACCGATAGCGCATTGGTTTCAATAAACTCACGACGTGGCTCTACCTGATCACCCATCAATGTGGTGAACATCTGATCAGCAGCAATGGCATCTTCAATAGTTACTACCAGCATTCGTCTAGATTCAGGATCCATAGTGGTTTCCCAAAGTTGCTCTGGGTTCATTTCCCCAAGGCCCTTATAGCGCTGAGTATTAATTCCACGGCGAGCCTCAACCATTAACCAGCCAAGCGCCTCCTTGAAAGACGCAACTTCAAGAGTACGCTCACCACGCTTAACAAAAGCAGTTTCCTCAAGAAGACCCTGTAACTTCTCACCCAATTCAACAATTTTCGCATATTCATTTGAACCAAATAGATCGCGACCAAATACATGTTTATGAGGTACACCATGAGCAGTTATCTCAACCACAGGAAGGTATAAATTACGCTCTTTATCTTCCTCAACTAGCACCTTATAGCTATGTGTTCCAGATTCAATATTATCTAAAGTTTTCTGGAGCTCGGCACACCAAGCTTCAACTTCGCTACGCTTTTCAAGACGTTCGCTACTTAAGGCGGATGTATATACCAGCGAATCTAGTACCTGCTTAGGGTATACGAGTGACATACGATTAACTAACTCCTCTACCCCCCTAAATTGACTCACCAAAGACTCTAATGTAGCACCCTGAATAGCTGGGGCAGTTGCATTAACATGAAGACTAGCTTCCTCTAGAGCTTTTTGCGTTAGGTAGATCTCAAGGGCATCATCATCTTTTAAGTATTGCTCATTTTTACCCTTGCTCACCTTATACAGTGGCGGTTGAGCAATAAAGATATGGCCATTTTCAACCAGCTCTCGCATCTGCCTAAAGAAAAAAGTCAGCAAAAGCGTTCGAATATGCGACCCATCAACATCAGCATCCGTCATGATAACAATCGTATGGTAGCGCAGCTTCTCTAAATTAAATTCGTGCACCCCGATACCACAGCCTAGGGCTGTAATCAGTGTTCCCACCTCTACACTAGACAGCATCTTATCAAAGCGGGCTTTTTCAACATTTAGAATCTTACCTTTTAGGGGCAATATAGCCTGTGTCTTACGTGCCCGCCCTTGCTTAGCCGAACCACCCGCAGAATCACCCTCCACCAGATAGAGTTCAGATAATGCAGGATCTTTTTCTTGGCAGTCTGCCAGCTTACCCGGCAGGCCTGCAATATCCAAGGCGCCTTTACGTCGTGTCATTTCACGGGCCTTACGGGCAGCCTCACGAGCACGCGCCGCGTCAATCATTTTACTGACAATAGCTTTTGCTTCCTGAGGAAACTCCAGCAAATAGTCACTAAACTTGTCACCCATTTCCTGCTCAACCGCGGTTTTCACCTCAGAACTCACCAGCTTGTCTTTGGTTTGAGACGAAAACTTAGGGTCTGGCACCTTAACAGAAATAATCGCCGTTAAGCCTTCTCTAGCGTCATCTCCAGTAGTATTTACCTTCGATTTAGAGCCCAACCCTTCTTTCTCAATATAGGTGTTCAAGCCACGCGTAAGGGCAGACCTAAAACCAGCAAGGTGAGTACCGCCGTCTCTTTGCGGGATATTATTAGTATAACAGAGTATATTTTCTTGGAAACTGTCATTCCACTGCAGGGCCACTTCAACACTAGTACCGTCATCTCGGTCGTTGTTAAAGTGCATAATTTTATTAATGGTTTGCTTATTAGTATTGAGATAGTCAACAAAAGCGTTTAATCCGCCTTCATAAGCAAACTTTTCTTCTTCGCCAGTGCGTTCGTCGGCTAACACAATACAGACGCCTGAGTTCAGGAAAGACAGCTCTCTTAGCCTTTTAGCAAGAAGATCATAATGGAAGCGAATATTGGTAAACGTACCTGGGGATGGCTCAAAAAACACCTCAGTTCCAGATTCTTCTGTATCACCAATAATTGTCAGTGGCCCATCGGGCACGCCATGGGAATATGTCTGCTCATGGACCTTGCCATTGCGTCTAATCGTCAGGCGCATACGTGTAGACAGGGCGTTAACCACCGACACGCCTACGCCGTGGAGACCGCCGGAAACCTTATAACTATTATCGTCAAACTTACCACCGGCGTGAAGAACGGTCATGATAACCTCAGCAGCTGAGACACCTTCATCATGCATTTCTGTAGGAATTCCGCGACCATTGTCAGAAACAGAGATAGTTTCATTCGGATGAATAACCACCCTAATCTCAGAACAGTGACCCGCTAACGCCTCATCAATTGAGTTATCCACCACCTCGAAGACCATATGGTGTAGGCCAGTACCATCGTCAGTGTCCCCAATATACATACCTGGGCGCTTTCTTACTGCGTCTAATCCTTTGAGTACCTTGATACTCGAGGAATCATAGTTGGCTTCTTCACTCATAAACAGTTTCTTTCCTATTATTTAAACGTTTGAAATAACGCCATGTTCCACGTGGAACAATTTGGCGCCTTCCTTAGCTACAGCCTCAAAATTTTCTTTATCTACGCCAGTAACAAAATACTGGCAGCCTAAACCGTTGAGGTAGTCTAATACATCCCTACAGTTGTCCGCATCTAATTCTGCTGGCAAGTCATCTAAAAGGAATACACAGCTATTGCCAGTTACCGCCTTAAAGTGTGCTGCTTGCGCCAGCTTAAGCGCGTAAACCAAAAGCTTTGACTGGCCGCGTGACAGGCTATCTGCCGCAATTTCACCATCAACCATAAGCTTAATGTCCGCTCGCTGCGCGCCATGGGACGTTGTCCCGACCGCCACATCTCTATCCCGGTCTGCAGAAAAAACATCTATCAGCGACGCACCTTCCTGCCAACCTTGATTATACTCTAAAGTCACCTCACCGAGACCCTTGAGGGCCTGCACCAGTGGCGATATATAGCGCTCAAGCTGTTTTAAATAATCCTTACGCTGCTCAGTGATCATTTCATTTAAAGGAGCCAGCTCCTTAGACCAAAGCGCCAAGGATTCTTCATCTATTCTAGCATGACGGAGCAGTTGATTGCGCTGTTTTAATGCTTTTTGGAAGCGTTTCCACAAATTTGCAAAGCCATGTTCCACGTGGAACACACCCCAATCTATAAACTGACGCCTCTGAAGAGGGCCACCCTCCAAAAGAGAGAAGCTATGGGCATCGACAAGCTGAATAGGAAGCTCCGCTGCAAGCTCCGCTGCAGAGCCTAGATTTTTACCATTACAGCGCGCCTCAAAACCGCCTTTGGAAGACCGGCTTACGCCCAGCTGGTGGGAGCTGTTATTATCAGGTCTAGCCACCTTGCCGGACACAACTAGCTGATCAGCACCACGGCTAATGACCAAACGAAGGTCACGATGCCTAAAAGAGCGGCCGCGGCCCAGCAAAAAAACTGCTTCTAGTAGACTGGTTTTGCCACTTCCATTCGCTCCATAAATAATATTGGCCTTAGAATGGCAATCCAAACTCACGGAAGTTAGATTTCTAACCCCATCGAAACTAACACTGCCTAAATACATTTTAACTTGGCCAATAAGCCGCTAGCTGCGCCCTAAAGGCGCATCGGCATAACCACATAGGTCGCTTTACTCTCACCGCTAGCATCTTCAACCAACGCACTGCTGTTAGAATCCGCTAGGGTAAAACGAATTTCAGAGCTTTTTAAGACATTTAAAACATCCAGTAGGTAACTCACATTAAAACCAATCTCAAGAGACTCACCATTATAGGCAACTGTAACTTCCTCTTGTGCCTCTTCCTGCTCTGGGTTGTTAGCTACAAGGTGCATTGCGCCACTCACTAGCTCAATTCTAACGCCACGATATTTCTCGTTAGATAAAATGGCAGTCCGGCCAAAGGCCTGTTTTAACTGCTCGCGATTACCCACAACTAGCTTATCACCACCTTTAGGCACTACACGATCATAGTCCGGATAGGCGCCATCAACCAACTTGGACGTGAAGCAGTAGTCTCCCCCAGTAACGCGGATATGGTTTGAGCCAATAGAAACACTTACATCATCATCAGACAGCAGCCTAGAAAGCTCTATAATGCCTTTTCTTGGCAGGATGGCTGTTACCTTAGCTTCGGCAACAGAAACCTCACAGGGTGTATCACAGAGGGCTAAACGGTGGCCATCCGTAGCTACAGCGCGCAATTGGTTTTGTGTAACCTCCCAAAGCATACCGTTTAGGTAGTAACGAACATCCTGCTGTGCCATAGCAAACGAGGTTGCATCGATAAGATTCCTTAACACCGTGCCTTGAACTGTAAATTCAACGTTTTGCTCACCTTCATCAACGCTTGGAAATTCATTAGCCGGTAAAGTAGCTAGCGTGAAACTGCCTCTACCGCTCACTATCAAGGCCTTACCATCACTACTTGAGAAATCAACTTGGGCGCCTTCTGGCAACGAACGACATATATCAAGTATCTTGCGAGCCGAAACCGTAACCTCACCTTCCTCCAAGGAGGAAACAACTTCTGTTGAGCCCTTAATTTCAACTTCCAAATCCGTACCGGTCATGGATAGTCTGTTGCCCTCAAGGCACAATAAGACATTGGAAAGAATAGGAAGCGTTTGCCGACGTTCAACCACACCCACCACTAACTGCAACGGGTTAAGCAAAGCTTCTCTTGAAAGGCTAAATTTCATAATGTAATTTCTCCGGGAATTTTATTTATTATAAACTTTTAGGTTGAAAGTGTTCTGTATAGATTCTTAAGATCTCGCTGTACTTCGCGGTCAGCACCCTCAAGCTCTTTAACTTTTCGACAGGCATGCAACACGGTTGTATGGTCACGACCACCAAAGGCCTCACCAATTTCAGGCAAGCTATGGTTGGTAAGCTCTTTAGCTATAGACATAGCGACCTGCCTAGGTCTCGCAACCGAGCGGCTTCTGCGCCTTGAGAGCAGATCTGACATTTTTAGCTGATAATAATCAGAAACCACGCGCTGAATATTATCGACAGTAACCAGCTTATCTTGCAGCGCCAGTAGATCCTTAAGTGACTCACGAATAAGATCAATATCAATGGGTCGCCTAGTGAACTGGGCATGGGCCATAACCCGCTTAAATGCACCTTCTAGCTCGCGCACATTAGACCTAATACGCTGAGCAATAAAGAATGCCGCGTCTTTAGACAGATGCACCCCACACTGCTCAGCCTTATTAATGAGAATGGCAGCCCGAGTTTCAAGCTCTGGCGGCTCTACAGCAACCGTTAGCCCCCAACCAAAACGTGATTTGAGACGCTCTTCAACGCCATCAATCTCTTTTGGATAGCGATCACTGGTGAGAATCATCTGCTGGCCACCCTCAAGCAGGGCATTATAAGTATGGAAAAACTCTTCTTGAGAGCGCTCCTTGCCGGAGAAAAACTGAATATCATCAATCAATAGCGCATCAACAGAACGATAAAATCGCTTAAACTCGTCAATAGCCTTAAGCTGCAGGGCCTTTACCATATCGCCAACAAAACGCTCAGAGTGCAGATAAACAATTTTGGCATCTGGCTTTTTTGCTCGCATGGCATGACCCACAGCGTGCATAAGATGCGTTTTACCTAAACCAACACCGCCATAAATAAACAGAGGATTGTAGGAACCACCTGGATTCTCTGCAACCTGTTGAGCAGCAGCCAAAGCCAACTGGTTAGACTTACCCTCAACAAAACTATCAAAGGTAAACTCATTATTTAGATTAGTGCGCAAGCTGGTTTCAGCCGCCGAGCGAATAACTGCTGGCGCAGAGTCTATGAGGGTTGAGTTATTGTGGCTAGACTGAAGCGTAGGTGCTACAGAGGGAGCTATTAACGGCTCAACCGAGGTTTTGTTCAAATGATTGTGTTGCTTATACTGCGGCTGATTGGTCGGCGTCGCTGAAACACCTAAAACCACACCGTTTCCACTTAGCTGCTGGAAAAGCTCTTCAATTCGAGTCAGAAACTTGTTTTTAACCCAATCCTCAACAAATCGGTTGGGTGCCACAAGCTCTACCACCTCGTTGCCGGATGGCTGATTAAACTGACTTTGATCTTCCTGAAAATATTTTACTTTTAAAGGTCTTATCCAGGTGTTGTATTGCTGTTCAGGCAATTCACTCTGAAGTGTGTTCTGGCACTGAGACCAAACAATGTCGGGTGCATCAAACCCCATGATTTATACCTTAGCTGTAGTCTGTCGATTGAAAAGGAATTAAATTCCAGATTAATAATTAATTTCTTGTTATATTTTTAGCTTTTTTAAGCATTGAACAGAGTCTATACCCTATAAATAAAACTATCCACACCCCGAAAACCCTATCCAAAAAAAAGTTTTTTATTAAATTCATAAAAAACAATAGGTTATATAAATTCAAGAATTTTTCTATCAACAGAGAAAAAGATTTTTCTGGTTAAAAAGTGATCATTTATTGTTAACAACCTGTGGATATACAGTATAAAACCAGTGATTAAGCCTGTATTTTGTGATTATTTTGCAGAATGATTAATCTCAAGTAGGTTATGGTGACCGCTTTTTTTTATCCAGTCACTTTCCGATGCAGAATGAAGAAAAAATAACGCCCAGTAAATCATCTGAGGTAAATTCTCCTGTAATTTCAGATAGATACCGCTGGGCCTCACGTAAATCTTCCGCAAGAAGCTCGCCGGCATTAGTTGCATTTAATTGTGCGATACCATGAACGACCAACTCAGATGCTTGAGTGATAGCCGTAAGATGTCGGCGTCTTGCTGAAAATAATCCTTCTGCCTGATTTTGATAGCCAACAGTATCAAGAATGGTTTGCTTTAAACCATCTAATCCAGCCCCGGTTTTAGCCGATAAGAAAGCATTTAAGGGACCTTCTTTTCGCCCCTTAAAATCATCAACCAAATCAACCTTATTAAATACTGAGATTATTTTATGCTGGCCCTTAGAAAAACGTTGGGAATATTCGGGCCATAGTTCTTCTAAGCGGGTTTCATCATTGCTGGAAACGTCGATCACATATAAAATCGCGTCAGCTTTTTCTATTTCTTGCCAGGCTCTTTTGACCCCCTGTTGCTCAACCTCGTCCTCGGTATCCCTCAAACCGGCTGTATCAACAATATTTAAAGGGACACCTTCTAAGTTTATTTTTTCCCTTAAAACATCTCTGGTGGTCCCCGCTATAGCCGTAACAATAGCCGTATCCTGGCCAGCAAGGGCGTTAAGTAAGCTGGATTTACCCGCATTCGGCTTGCCCGCTAACACCAGAGTGATCCCCTCTCTCAATAAGGCGCCCTGATGGGCCATAGAAAGGAATTCGATAAGATCCGCACTAAGAGCATCAAGCTTTTTTCGGAGACTGGTATCCGCTAAAAAGTCGATTTCTTCTTCTGGAAAATCAATCGCCGCCTCAACAAAAACCCTCAAGGCAATCATGCGCTCCACAAAAGCTTGAATCTTGGTTGAAAACTCGCCCTGTAAAGACCTCACGGCAGACCTTGCAGCCTGTGAAGAACTCGCATCAATCAGATCAGCAACGGCTTCCGCCTGAGCTAGATCGAGCTTATCATTCAAAAAAGCCCTTTCGCTAAACTCGCCAGGGCGTGCCATGCGTGCACCCAACTCAATACTACGATTAATCAAAAGGTCCATTACCACGGGACCGCCGTGACCATGAAGCTCAAGAACATGCTCGCCGGTAAATGAGTGAGGGGCTGGAAAATACAGTGCCAAGCCCTGATCAAGGGGATTAGCGTCAACATCAAGGAAGGAAGAATAATAAGCCTGCCTTGGTTTTAAAGTCGTTTTCTCGCCCAAAAAACCAGTAATAAAGGGCGATATGTCTTTCCCTGAAATCCTAACCACACCTACACCGCCTCGACCAGGTGCGGTAGCAACAGCGACGATGGTATCTGTATTATTGGATATGGTATTAAGATTCATAGAGTAATTATGCCCGAAAAAAAAGCCCCCGAAGAGGCTTTTTTATAATTTACTTGGCCGCTATCTGCCGATTAACATACCACTGCTGCAATATACTGAGCAGGTTGTTTACCGTCCAATAAAGAACCAATCCCGCCGGAAACATAATAAAGAAGAATGTAAACATAATAGGCATGAACTGGAATACCTTGGCCTGCATAGGGTCAGTGGGTGTAGGTTGCAATTTTTGCATCAAATACATACTGGCACCCATAATTAAAGGTAGGATAAACAGGGGATCCTTGGCAGACAGGTCTTGAATCCAAAATATCCAGGGCGAATGTCGAATTTCAACAGATTCCGATAACACCCAATACAGCGCAATAAATACCGGCATTTGTAACAACATTGGGAAACAGCCGCCTAAAGGATTAACCTGATGTTTTTTGAAAAGCGCCATCTGTTCCTGACCGGCCTTTTGGCGATCATCACTATGCAGCTCTTTAATTCTAGCCATATCCGGTTGTAATTTGCGCATCTTAGCCATAGAACGCAAACTAGCAGCCGACAATGGGTAAAGAAGAATTTTAATAAAGATGGTCAGTAAAATAATCGACCAACCCCAGTTGCCTAAAATATTATGAATTATCTCCAAAAGGGCAAATATTGGCTTAGCCAGCATCCAAAGAAAGCCGTAATCAATGGTTAAATCAAGATGTTCCGCCAACTCTTTAAGCGTCGCCTGATCCTTAGGGCCTACATATAAATCCACCTTATATTCACCCTGAGTTCCTGCTGCTACATCAATTTTTTCACCGGTTACCGCCATAAGATAAACATCTTGGCCCGACAATTTTCTTAATGAATAGCGGTTTTTTTGATCTGCCGGTAGCACCCATGCACTAACAAAGTAGTGCTGAACAAAAGCCAACCAACCGCCTTTAATAGAAGATTTAACAGAATCATCTTCTATATCTGAAAAAGTATATTTTGAATAATTTTGATCCTGTTCGCGGAGAGCGGCACCCAGATAAGGCTTCATACCCGCTGAAGCACTACTGTCAGGCTCATGATCATCACGCTTAAATTGACCAAAAAATGTAGCTGTCCAGGGGGCCTGCGTAGAGTTGTTAATTAGATATCTAATCCCGATTTGATAATCAGAAGGCTTAAACTCAAAGCGCTTAATAATATCAATACCGTTTTGAACATAAACTAAATCAACATTAAGCGAGCTGTCGCCCTCAAGCAACTCATAGCTTGAAGAAACCGAGCTAAATTGTGGTCTACCACTAGCTGTGTCGGTGCCATCTTTGCCTATCAGTCCACTCTCGGCAACGAATAAATCTCCATTGGACCTAGTCAACAACGTGATTGGCTGGCCGCCATCAACCGCCATTGCGGTAAGATTATTTAAAAGCTTAACCTCAACAATGTCACCACCCAGCGTGTCTAGGGTAACCTCAATAACGTCTGTCTTGACGGTAACATATTGATGCTCAGAACCTACGAAGATTTCCTTTATCACTGGCTCAACAGCGAGCGAAGGTAAAGTAGAGGTAGTTGTTGATTCGCTTGGATACTGCATCTCAACAGGGATCGGTGACTGCTGGTCAGCAACAGACTGTATTGGCTGAATACCCTCAAAACCACTCCAACGGACAACAAGTAACCAAACAACCACACCAATAGCCGCTAAGATTATATTTTTTTGCCAATTCATACGTTTATCTCTCAATATTTTCGTCAATGTGACTTTGTTTATCGTTTTGACCCGGTACCGGGTCAAAACCACCCTCGTGTAGAGGTTGGCATTTTATAAGCCTTCGCACCGAAAGATAACCCCCTTTTAAAACTCCATGTCTAGCGATCGCTTCAATCGCATAATGTGAGCAGGTTGGGTGAAATCTACAATTTGGGCCCAAAAGTGGACTAATTAGTATTTGATACAGCTTAATAATACCAATGAACAGGCTACGCACCCTGTACCTCAAGCATCTTACAACGAGCATCTAACTTAACCCAAGAATTTTGAATTATTTGTGTCAGTTTTTCACGAGATAGTTTGTTTGCACCGTTTCGTGCCAAAAAAACCACATCTACAGGAGATTGAAATTGCTGTTTTCTAAAGGTTTCACGCGCAATACGTTTAACCAAATTTCTCTGAACAGCGGTAGGAATATTTTTTTTAGCTATAACCAGCCCCAGCCTTGAGTGATTTTCAGCAGGCTTGGCTAGTATAAGAAGGGAAGAGTTAGCGACCTTGACAACATTGTTGTCGAACACCTGCTTATAGTCACAGGCATTTAAAAGTCGCTGAGTCTTTTTAAAAGGAAAGTTGGGCACAGGGCCCACATCCTTATGCAGCGAGACGCTTGCGACCCTTTGCACGACGACGGTTTAATACAGCGCGACCGCCTTTAGTAGCCATACGTGATCTAAAGCCGTGAGTACGCTTGCGTTTTAAGTTACTGGGTTGAAATGTTCTTTTCATGACTAATTAGTCCAAATCTGTTTGTATACATGTTTCCGAGCCGCGCGATTCTAAAGAAATTATCGCCTTATATCAATAAACTTCTGCTATTCATGTAAAAAACATAGGTTATTAACAGTATACGAACAGTTTTTACCAAAAAAAACTGCAAATACCAGCATAAATTAACCAAAACAGTATTAAATTATGGGAATTTTAAAAAGCTGTATAAAACCTCTGGTTAAAAATCAAATACGTTCAAAAATTTAAGCAACTTATACAGATGATTTATAAATGTTAGATTTGATTAACAATTCATCCTTAGCTTAACCACGGCTAATATAGATGTTTTCCCAGCGGTTATTTGAGTAAAAAAGTGTCTTATGTTATTGAAATATATTAATTTTTTTATGTTATTCACAAAAAAACAGCTACCTAATAACAACAATAATAATCCTATATATATATATTTAATAAATAGATATTCACGTAATAAAAAATAAAACCCGTTAAAAATAATTCAAAGCGTCGTATAATGAGAAACTTCTCAGAGGAAATAATATTCACGTAACCCTATGCGCTATCCTTCTCAATACGATGTAATAGTTGTTGGCGGCGGCCACGCAGGAACCGAAGCATGTCTTGCGGCAGCACGCATGGGCTGCAACACACTATTACTCACCCATAATATCGAAACCCTAGGGCAAATGTCCTGTAACCCAGCTATTGGCGGCCTGGGGAAAAGTCATCTAGTTAAAGAGGTGGATGCACTGGGTGGAGCTATGGCTCAGGCTACAGACTTAGGCGGCATACAATTTAGAGTTCTGAATGCGAGAAAAGGTCCAGCTGTAAGGGCTACTCGAGCTCAGGCGGATAGAATTCTTTACAAAGCTGCGATTAGAGACATCCTTGAGAACCAACCCAACCTTAGTATTTTTCAGCAAGCAGTCGATGATTTAATTATTGAAGGCGAAAAGGTGGTTGGTGTAAAAACTCAGATGGGCTTAAATTTTTATGGCGCATCAGTGGTCATTACAGCGGGCACATTTTTAGCTGGCAAGGTGCATGTTGGTTTAGAAAATTATGCTGCTGGTCGTGCGGGTGACCCACCTGCGCAGCAATTGGCTGAGCGATTTAGAGCGCTGCCCTTCAGGGTAGAGCGCCTAAAAACAGGGACCCCTCCAAGAATTGATGCACGCAGTGTAGATTTCAGCGACTTACAAGAACAGTGGGGAGATAAGCCAGAACCCCTAATGTCTTATTTTGGTAAAATTGAAGATCATCCTCAGCAAATCTGTTGCTGGATAACCTATACCAATGAAAACACCCATCAAATTATTCGCGGTGGAATGGATCGATCACCCCTATATACCGGCGTTATTGACGGGGTTGGGCCAAGATACTGTCCTTCAATTGAAGATAAAGTGGTTCGTTTTGCCGACAAGGATCAGCATCAGATATTTATCGAGCCAGAAGGGTTAACAACCCATGAGCTTTATCCAAACGGTATTTCAACCAGCCTACCCTTTGATGTTCAGCTCAATTTAGTACGATCAATAAAGGGTTTTGAGAATGCTCATATTACAAGACCTGGTTATGCCATCGAATATGATTATTTTAATCCGCAGGATCTAAAGTACACATTAGAAACCAAAACCGTTGAATCCTTATTTTTTGCCGGGCAAATTAACGGAACCACAGGTTACGAAGAAGCGGCAGCACAGGGTTTGCTAGCGGGCGCTAATGCAGCGCTTAAAGCGCAAGGAAAAGAGGGTTGGCGTCCTGGGCGAGACGAAGCCTATACAGGCGTTCTAGTGGACGACCTAATTAGCATGGGCACCTCAGAACCCTACAGAATGTTTACCAGTCGCGCCGAATACCGGCTGCTACTCCGTGAAGATAATGCTGATTTACGCCTTACTGAAAAAGGGCGAGAGATTGGTTTGGTTACAGATAGTCATTGGCAAAAGTTCTGTGAAAAGCGTGAAGCCATTGAAATTGAGCGCCAACGTATAAAATCTACCTGGGTTCAACCTAATTCTGAACAGGCCAAACAGATACAACCATTATTAGCTAATGAGTTAAGTCGTGAATATTCATTATACGATTTACTTAAGCGACCCGAGGTAACTCACAAGGATATATCAGCGCTAACCCCAGAGCTTGAAATTGATGCGAAGGTTTCTGAGCAGGTAGAAGTTGATGCTAAGTATGCGGGTTACATTACTCGCCAACAGGACGAGATTGACCGGTTGCGTCGCCATGAAAACACAACCATCCCGGAAACATTTGATTACTCAAGAGTTAGCGGTCTTTCAAATGAAATTAAGCAAAAACTAGGTGAAGCAAAACCAGAAACTTTAGCTAGAGCATCAAGAATTCCAGGTGTTACCCCTGCAGCAATTTCATTATTGTTGATTACACTTAAGAAAAACGCGGCCTAATTACATTGTTAACTCAACAACAAGATTTAGAGACGGGTTTGCGTGAGCTCAACTTAAACTGCTCACCGCTCCAGCTTGAAAAACTACTCAAGTACTTAGAGCTTCTCCAGCGATGGAATAAAGCCTTTAACCTAACGGCAATTCGCGACCCACTTCAGATGGTTAGGCTTCATCTTTTGGACAGCCTAGCAATTCACCCCTATGTTCAGGGGTTAAAATCTATCATAGACGTGGGTACGGGTCCGGGCTTACCTGGAATTCCCTTAGCTATACTTAACCCCGAAATTAATTTCACATTACTGGATAGTAATGGCAAAAAAACCCGTTTTTTATTCCAGGCAATTAATGAGCTAAAACTAACCAATACCAGTGAAATTAACCATCGCGTTGAAGCCTATCAACCCAACCAATTATTTGATGCTGTGATTAGCCGAGCTTTTAGCTCTATCTCTGATATGCTTAATCAATGTGACCATTTGGTTTCCGATCAGGGTTGTTTTTTAGCCATGAAAGGAAAAAAACCCGATTCAGAGTTGAGCCAAATGACGAAAGCCTATAAGGTCGTCGAGGTAAGCGAGGTAAATGTGCCTCTAATCGACAGCGAAAGACACCTGATAAAAATAATAAAAACAGGTGGCGCGGTTTAAAATAGTTAAAGGGAAACAGTTAACCAGTGGTTCGGATATTATCAATTGCTAATCAAAAAGGCGGCGTCGGGAAGACCACCACAAGCATCAACTTAGCAGCATCGCTTGCAGCCTATAAAAAGCGCGTTTTGCTTGTGGATCTGGATCCGCAGGGCAATACCACTATGGGGTCAGGAATTGATAAACAAACCTGTGAGAGCAGTGTTTACGATGTACTCACTGAAAAAAAATCTATTGAAGACTGTATTGTCACCTCAGAAACCGGAAAATATCACCTATTAGCCGCTAACGCTGACTTAGTGGCAGCTGAGGTAGAGTTAATTCAAGAAATTGGCCGCGAAACTAGACTTCGCTTTGCACTTGAGAGGGTTTCTGATCGCTATGATTACGTGATCATTGACTGCCCTCCTTCACTAAACATGCTAACCGTTAACGCGCTAGTTGCCAGTGAGGGTGTTCTTATTCCTATGCAGTGTGAGTACTACGCCCTTGAAGGGCTTTCCGCGCTCAACAACACCATTCGACAGATAGCTAAATTGATTAACCCCAAGCTTAAAATTGAGGGTATCCTGAGAACCATGTACGATCCACGAAGTGGTTTAACGCAAGCGGTATCCGCCCAGTTAAGAAAGTACTTTGGTGACAAGGTTTACCGAGTGAGCATTCCGCGAAATGTAAGGTTAGCCGAAGCGCCCAGCCATGGTAAGCCAGCCATTGCTTATGATAAGAACGCAAAAGGTTCGCTAGCCTACCTGGCACTGGCAGGCGAAATACTGCGCAAACACCAAATTACCAACGACAAAAAAGGACAGTAATCCATGGCCACAAAAAGACAGAGCTTAGGTAAGGGGCTAGATGCACTGTTGGGATTTGCAGAGGATGTGGATGCAGGTCAAGGCATGGGGAGCGAAGGCACCCAATTGGGTGACGGAAAGTTACAGCAGATTCCTGTTGAGTTTCTTCAAAGAGGACAGTATCAGCCGCGAAGAGATTTTAATGCTGATAGCTTGCAAGAGTTAGCGGACTCCATTTCCAGTCAAGGTCTAATCCAACCCATAGTGGTCCGTGCACTAGATCAGGGTAATTACGAAATCATCGCAGGTGAGCGTCGTTGGCGAGCAGCTCAGTTAGCCGGTGTTGATCAAATTCCGGCAATTGTCAGAGAAATTTCCGATCAAGCAACCATTGCCATGGCGTTGATCGAGAATATTCAGCGCGAAGATTTAAACCCCGTTGAAGAGAGTCAGGCGCTTATCCGATTACAGAACGAATTTAATCTTACCCAGCAACAGGTTGCCGAGGCAGTGGGTAAATCAAGATCATCGGTTACTAACCTTATGCGCTTGGCCGCACTCAAGCCGCTTGTTCAGCAGCAATTAGAGCGCGGTGATATTGAGCTAGGTCACGCTAAGTGCTTATTGGCCCTAGAGGGCGACTTGCAAGTTCAGGCGGCAAGAACAGTTGCCAGTGAAGGTTTGACCGTGCGTCAAACGGAAGTCCTGATTAAAAAATTGCAATCACCCGATGTGCAAAAGAAAGCCACAACTACAGCCAGCCAAGACATTCTTAACTTACAGCAGCAGCTTTCCGAAAAGCTGGGTGCTGCAGTAAAAATTCAACATGGCGCCAAAGGTTCCGGTAAATTAACCATTGGTTACAACAGTGTTGATGAGTTAGATGGAATACTCAATCACATAAAATAGTCGCCATAAAATAAAAATCTGCAAAATACTTCTCAATTCATAGCCAAGTTGAGTTGAATATCAACGACACTAAACCTATAATGCCGACCCGCGCTAGAAACGGTTAACCTCTATGGATCCGATTCAAGCCGGAAAAGGTGGATTGAGAATACCATGACGACCATTGCAAGGCCTGCAATACTAAGAGCGACAGCCTATCAGCTAGCAGTGTTACTGCTAATCGTAGCTATGTTGAGTTTAGTTGACAGAATCCTAGCGGCCTCGGCACTAGTCGGAGGGTTGGTTCAAGTTTCTCCACAGGCGTGGTTCTCATGGCAAGCCTTTAAATATGCCGGCGCGAGACAGGTGGATTTAGTTGTTAAATCTATGTATCGCGGAGAAGCAGGAAAGGTCGTTTTGACGGCAGTATTGTTCGCAATACTATTTACCGTCGACAAACAGTGGAATTACCCTGTTTTGTTTACTACCTTTCTATTGATGATCCCGCTGCAGTGGTTTCTTACCAAGAAAGCACTAGAGCACTAAACCAGACAGTTTGTTGAAATACAGAGTAGAGAACTTTAGATGGCCGGCGAAAACCCCGCAAGCACTACTGAATATATTCAGCATCACCTTCAAAATTTAGTTTACGGTAACCACCCTGAAAACGGTTGGGGCTTCGCCCATGGCGCACAAGAAGCTGCCGAGATGGGCTTTATGGCATTCCATGTGGACTCCTTAGCCTGGTCATTAGGTTTGGGGTTAATCTTTTGCTGGATGTTCCGTTCAGCCGCTAAAAGAGCAACTACTGGCGTACCCTCAGGCTTCCTAAACTTTATTGAATTAATTGTAGAATTCATTGACGGCTCAGTAAAAGACAGCTTTCATGGCGTGAATAAAATGGTAGCGCCGTTGGCTCTAACTATTTTCGTTTGGGTCTTTTTGATGAACCTAATGGACCTTATCCCGGTTGATTTAATTCCCTACCTTATGGCTAAAGCCGGTGTAGGCTATCAAAAAATTGTACCCTCAACCGATCCCAATATCACAATGGGTATGGCATTGGGTGTATTTATCTTAATGCTTTATTACTCTATTAAGATCAAAGGTACAGGCTTTATAAAAGAATTAACTATGCACCCCTTTAATCACTGGGCGTTTATTCCAGTGAATCTGTTTATGGAAACGGTTGGGCTGTTGGCAAAACCCTTCTCTCTTGGTCTGCGACTATTCGGTAACATGTACGCTGGAGAGATGATCTTTATTCTAATTGCAATGATGTTTGCTGCAGGCGCTGGTGGCGGAATAGCCGCTGGTGGTATTCATGCGCAAATTTTTGGCGAGCATACCAGCTTTCTATTCTGGTTGGCTGTGTTTGCTTTGGTCTGCGGGGTTTGTTGGTTAAACCTCAAAGGAAAAATATCTACTGGTAAAACAGTACTTATAGCAGCAATCATTATGACACTCAGCGGCGGCCTGTTTGCCTTTGCTGGTGGCTTGATGCAATGGGGCTGGGCGGTATTCCACATTCTGGTTATCACCCTGCAAGCATTTATTTTTATGGTACTCACTATCGTCTACTTAAGTATGGCGCATGAAGACCACTAATTTTTTTATTTAAATCACTGAAATCGGGAGTCTACGATGGAACTTGTTATCATTGCTGCGGCAATTATGCTCGGATTGGGCGCATTAGGAGCCGCTGTTGGTATGGGTCTTCTTGGCGGTAAATTAATTGAAGGAACAGCTCGTCAGCCAGAGCTTGGACCTATGCTTCAGGGCAAAATGTTCCTGCTAGCAGGTCTTATTGATGCTGTGCCTATTATTGGTGTTGGTATCGCTATGTACCTTATCTTTGTTGTTGCTCCAAGCGTTGGCGCATAACAGCAACTTTTAAATTAGCCTTTATGAGGTGATTGCGTGAATATTAACTTAACGCTTTTTGGCCAAATGGTAACATTCGCATTCTTCGTGTGGTTCTGCATGAAGTTTGTATGGCCAATCATTCTGCAAGCTATGGAAGAACGTCAGCAAAAAATTGCCGACGGTCTAGACGCAGCTGATCGCGCTGTGCGTGATCTTGATGCAGCTCAAAGCAAAGTCTCTGACCAATTAAAAGAGGCTAAGCAAGCAGCAGCAGGCATCATTGATCAAGCAAATAAGCGCGCTAACCAAATTGTAGATGAAGCGAAAGAGCAAGCCACAGCAGAGGGAGAGCGACTTAAAGTTGCTGCCCAAGCTGAAATTGAGCAAGAAGTGAATCGTGCAAAAGAAGAACTGCGCGCCACGGTTGCTGGGCTTGCTATTGCTGGTGCTGAAAAAGTACTAGAAGCTTCAATCGACGAAAAAGCTAACAAAGCGATTGTCGACAAATTGGCAGCAGAGCTGTAATCGAGGTCTGATATGGCAGAATTAAGTACATTAGCTCGACCCTACGCTAAGGCGGCATTTGAATATGCTGTTGAAGCAAAAGATGTTCAGGGTTGGTCTGATAGTCTTTCTTTAGCGGCATCTGTTGCTCAGCAGCCAGCGGTTGAAAAACTGTTGAGCTCGCCTAGCGCTACTGCCGAGAAGCAAGCAGAAGCTGTGCAAAATATATGTGGCGATGAGCTGGCAACAGCCTGTCAAAACTTTATCAGCATCTTGTCGGAAAATCGTCGACTACAGCTTTTGCCACAAATTTCTCAACAGTTTGAAATTATGAAAGCAAACTTAGAGAAGGCTGTGGATGTCGATGTTGTTGCTGCAAGCAAGTTAAATGCAGCACAACAAAAAGCTCTCAGCGAAGCACTCAGTGCCAAGCTTGAAAGAAAAGTAAACCTACAGGTGAGTTTAGATAAGAGCCTGTTAGGTGGCGCGGTAATTCGCGCCGGGGACACCGTTATTGACGGTTCCATTCGCGGTCGTTTGACCAAACTCGCCGAATCACTAAATTCCTAAGGATTGAGGCCAAAGCATGCAGCAACTGAATCCATCAGAAATCAGCGAAATTATTAAGAGTCGTATCGACAACCTTAATGTTTCGTCAGAAGCCCAAAATGAGGGCACCATTGTATCCGTATCGGACGGTATCATTCGTATTCACGGTCTAGCCGACGTGATGTACGGTGAAATGATCGAATTCGATGGCGGTGTCTATGGTATGGCACTTAACCTTGAACGCGACTCTGTTGGTGCCGTTGTTCTTGGTGACTATCAGTCATTAGCAGAAGGCCAAAAGGCTCGCTGTACTGGCCGCGTACTTGAAGTACCGGTAGGTCCAGAGCTAGAAGGTCGTGTTGTTGATGCGCTGGGTAACCCCATTGACGGCAAAGGCCCTATTAACGCCGCTACTACAGATGCTATTGAAAAAGTAGCTCCAGGTGTAATTGCCCGTAAATCAGTTGATCAGCCAGTGCAAATTGGTTTGAAAGCAGTTGATTCTATGGTGCCAATTGGCCGTGGTCAGCGAGAGTTGATTATTGGTGACCGTCAGATTGGTAAAACCGCCATTGCTGTTGACGCCATCATTAACCAGAAAGGTTCTGGTATTAAATGTATCTATGTTGCTGTAGGTCAAAAGGCCTCATCGGTTGCAGCTGTTGTGCGTAAGCTAGAAGAACACGGCGCAATGGAACATACGATTGTGGTAGCGGCTACCGCCTCTGACCCAGCAGCGATGCAGTTCCTAGCGCCATTTGCTGGCTGTTCAATGGGTGAGTACTACCGTGACCGCGGTCAAGATGCCCTAATCATTTATGATGATTTGACTAAGCAGGCATGGGCTTACCGTCAAATTTCATTGCTATTGAAGCGTCCACCAGGTCGTGAAGCATACCCAGGTGACGTATTCTATTTGCACTCCCGTCTACTAGAGCGTGCAGCACGTGTTAATGCTGATTACGTAGAGAAGTTCACCGAAGGTAAGGTTAAGGGTCAAACTGGCTCGCTAACAGCACTACCGGTGATTGAAACTCAGGCTGGTGACGTATCTGCATTCGTTCCAACTAACGTAATTTCGATTACCGATGGTCAGATCTTCCTAGAAGCTGATATGTTTAACGCCGGCGTACGTCCAGCGATGAACGCAGGTATCTCGGTATCTCGTGTAGGTGGTGCGGCACAGACTAAGATTATTAAGAAGCTGTCAGGTGGTATTCGTAACGCCTTGGCACAGTATCGTGAGCTAGCGGCATTCTCGCAGTTCGCTTCTGATCTTGATGATGCGACTAAAGCACAGCTAGATCATGGTGAGCGCGTAACCGAGTTGATGAAGCAAAAGCAATACTCACCTCTAAGCGTTGCTGAAATGGGTGTTGTGATCTTTGCTGCAGAGAAAGGTTACCTTAGAGACGTTGAAGTCAGCAAAATTGGTGACTTTGAGGGCGCGCTGCTTTCTTACATGAAAGCTGAGCACGGTGATCTAATTGATCAAATTAATGAGTCTGGTGATTACAACGACGACATTGCAGCAAGCTTCAAAGCGGCATTGGACAAGTTCGTTGCAACTCAGACTTGGTAAGCACTGTCAATAAACGAGCATAGAACATGGCGATTGGAACAGAAGTAAAAACCAAAATTGCTAGTATCAGTAGTACGCAAAAAATCACCAGTGCAATGGAGATGGTTGCGGCTAGTAAGATGCGTCGAGCTCAGGATCGTATGGCCGTAGGCAAACCCTACGCCCAACGTATCCGTGACGTGATTGGCCATATTGCAAACTCGGTATCTGAATACAGACACCAATATATGGACCAGCGCGAAGTTAAGCGTGTTGCTTATATTGTTATATCCACTGATCGTGGACTCTGTGGTGGCTTGAACATCAATCTGTTCAAGACAGCCATTAAGTCGATGCAGGCATGGACTGATCAAGAAGTTGAAGTTGATATCTGTGTGGTTGGTAACAAAGCAGCCACCTTCTTTGGTACGGTTGGCGGCAACATTGTGTCAGCGGTTAAAGATTTAGGTGATGAGCCCGATATTAAAGACCTTATCGGCGGCGTAAAAGTTATGCTAGACGCCTTCGATGAGGGCCGTATCGATAAGCTATTTGTTGTTAGCAACGAATTTGTTAACACCATGACTCAGAAGCCAACGGTAGAGCAGTTGCTGCCTTTAGAGCCAAGTGAAGACGACAAGTTAGGTCATCACTGGGACTATATCTATGAGCCAGACGCTCAAGAGTTGCTAGACGGCTTGTTGCTTCGCTATGTTGAATCTCAAGTTTACCAAGGCGTTGTTGAAAACAAAGCCTGTGAGCAAGCAGCAAGAATGCTTGCGATGAAAAACGCCACCGACAATGCCGGTGAGTTGATCGACGAATTGCAATTACTCTATAACAAAGCCCGTCAGGCAGCGATTACCCAAGAGCTGTCAGAAATTGTAAGCGGCGCGGCAGCAGTATAGAGACAAACGAACTTTAAAGGTTGAGTTAAGAGGAACCGGAAATGAGTAGTGGAAAAATCGTACAAATTATTGGTGCTGTTATTGACGTGGAATTCCCACGAGATCAAGTGCCCAGCGTGTATGACGCTCTAGTGGTAGACGGCAAGGGTCTGACACTCGAAGTGCAGCAACAATTAGGTGACGGTGTAGTGCGAACTATTGCTATGGGTTCCTCTGAAGGCATCAGCCGCGGTCTGAGTGTTGAAAACACCAAGGCCCCGATCTCTGTGCCAGTAGGTACAGAAACCCTGGGTCGTATTATGGACGTTCTAGGTAACCCGATTGATGAATGTGGTCCTATTGGTGAAAAAGAGCGTTCAGCTATTCACCGCAAGCCGCCATCTTATGACGAGCTAGCAGCATCTGATGATCTACTTGAGACAGGTATTAAAGTAATCGACCTTGTATGCCCGTTTGCGAAGGGTGGTAAGGTTGGTCTATTCGGTGGTGCCGGTGTTGGTAAAACCGTAAACATGATGGAATTGATCAACAACATTGCAACTGAGCACTCAGGTTTATCAGTATTTGCCGGTGTTGGTGAGCGTACTCGAGAAGGTAATGACTTCTATTACGAAATGCAGGAATCAGGCGTTGTAAACGTTGAGACTCCAAGCGAATCAAAAGTAGCCATGGTCTATGGCCAGATGAATGAGCCACCAGGAAACAGACTGCGTGTTGCACTGACTGGTTTGACTATGGCAGAAAAATTCCGTGATCAGGGTAAAGATGTACTTCTATTCGTAGATAACATTTACCGATACACGCTAGCGGGTACAGAAGTATCAGCACTGCTAGGTCGTATGCCGTCAGCGGTAGGTTATCAGCCTACACTAGCTGAAGAGATGGGCGTACTTCAGGAACGTATTACATCGACTAAAACCGGTTCTATTACATCAGTACAGGCAGTTTATGTACCTGCGGATGATTTGACCGATCCATCGCCAGCAACTACCTTTGCTCACTTGGATTCAACGGTTGTACTTAGCCGAGACATCGCTTCGAAGGGTATTTACCCAGCGGTAGATCCATTAGATTCAACGTCGCGTCAGCTTGACCCGTTAATTATCGGTCAAGAGCACTATGAAGTTGCTCGTGGTGTACAGACAGTTCTTCAGCGCTACAAAGAGCTGAAAGATATTATTGCAATTCTGGGTATGGATGAGCTTTCTGAAGAAGATAAGCTAGTAGTATCGCGCGCACGTAAAATCGAGCGATTCTTATCACAGCCATTCCATGTTGCTGAAGTGTTTACAGGTGCCCCTGGTAAATATGTATCACTAAAAGATACTATTTCTGGTTTCCAAGGCATTCTAAATGGCGATTATGACGATCTACCTGAGCAAGCGTTCTACATGGTAGGTTCGATTGATGAAGCTGCTGAAAAAGCAAAATCGCTTTAATTGGTTAAAGGGTAATTAGCATGGCGACAACAGTTCAATGCAATATCGTTAGTGCAGATGAGTCTTTATTCTCAGGTGCCGTTGAGATGGTCGTTGCTACAGGCTCATTAGGTGAGCTTGGGATTAATGCCGGACATGCCCCGCTATTAAGTGATCTTAAGCCGGGCCCTGTTCGGGTTATTAAAGAAGCGGGCGAAGAAGAAATTTTCTTCCTTTCGGGTGGTTATCTAGAAGTACAGCCCAACGCTATCTCAATTCTTGCGGATACCGCAGTACGCGCTAATGACATTGACGAAGCTGCAGCAGCAGAGGCAGTAAAAACTGCAGAGCAAGCCATAGCCAATCAAGCGGGTGAGATTGAATACTCAAAAGCGGCCGCAATGTTAGCTCAGGCAACAGCACAGTTACAGACTGTCAGAGCCTTGCGCAAAAAAATGGGCGGATAAGCTTTATTGAGAATTAAAAAAGGGTGGCATAGATAGCCACCCTTTTTTTATGCCAGTTAAAATTATGCAAAGCAACAGGTATACTTCAGCTTATGCTCATGGAACGACCACGGAATAAGGTAGTCAAAGAACCTATGCAAACAACAGATATTATTATTTTAGCCGCCGGCAAAGGCACTCGAATGCAGTCTCGCCTGCCAAAGGTGCTTCATAAATTAGCCGGGCAACCCCTACTGAGCCATGTGCTAACAGCTTCACAAACAGTCAATGACGCAAAATCTATTGTGGTCACAGGCTTTGGTGCAGATCAGGTAGAAAGTACCATTGGTCAAGCAGCTGATGTGTTTGTAGGGCAACCTGAGCAGTTGGGAACCGCCCACGCCGTACAGTGCGCCCTACCCCATATTAGAGAAAACGCGAAAGTATTGATTCTGTATGGTGATGTACCCTTAATCGCCCCTGATACCATAGCTAAAATGCTAGACACAGTGACTGCCGATCAAATGGGACTGTTAACGGTTACCCTTGATAACCCAACCGGCTATGGACGTATTATTCGTGATGCAGATAACAATATTTCAGCCATTGTTGAGCAGAAAGACGCTAACCCAGAACAACTTCAGGTCAACGAAGTGAATACCGGCGTTATGGCGCTGACGAGTGAACAATTAATGCGCTGGTTGCCACAAATAGACAATAACAATGCGCAGGGCGAATACTATCTGACCGACCTCATTGCCATTGCCCGAACTGCGTCAGTCAATGTAAAAAGCATACAACCTAAATCCCGAGAAGAGGTGGAAGGCGTGAATAATAGAGTGCAACTTAGTCAATTAGAGCGAGCCCATCAGCGTGAAAATGCGCAAAAACTCATGGAAAGCGGAACTAGCCTAGCAGACCCAGAGCGCTTTGATCAGCGCGGTGAGCTAACGGTAGGCACAGATAACTTTATCGATATCAATTGCATCTTCGAGGGTCAGGTTCAACTGGGCTCAAATGTGCATATTGGCCCCAACTGCCAAATTATTAACAGCAGTATTGGCGATGGCGTTGAGATAAAAGCCAATACCATTATCGAAGATTCAGTGGTAGGTAATAATGCCATACTTGGGCCCTTTGCCCGCTTAAGACCGGGCACAGAGCTTGCCGAGAACACCAAAATTGGCAACTTTGTAGAAACCAAAAAAGCCAAGGTGGGTAAAGGCAGTAAAATTAATCATCTGAGTTATGTCGGCGATGCCGAATTGGGCGAAGGGGTTAATGTAGGCGCTGGAACCATAACCTGTAACTACGATGGCGCTAACAAATTCAAAACCAGCATAGGCAATAATAGCTTTGTCGGCTCTAATAGCACCTTAGTAGCACCGGTCAATATTTCAGATAATAGCTTTGTTGGTGCTGGCAGTACCATTACCAAAGACATCGAAGAAAACTCACTGGCCATATCGCGCGCCAAGCAACGTAATATCGATGGCTGGAAACGTCCTACCAAAAAAGACTAATTCTGCCTTTCGTTATTTAAATATATCATCTTATAAAACCAAACTTATCCCCATGTTCTATACTGAAGCAATTAAAAGGACTTTGGGCGAATAGCCCTTACACCAAACTAAAGGAGTTAGTTATTTATGGATATTATAATTCTCGGGCCAATCATTGCAGTGTTGTTAATTCTTTTACCCATGATACTGGGGATAGCTTTTATGGGCTGGCAAAAAAAAATCAGAATAGAGCATCAAGAGTCTGGCATCGTAAAAAATTGTTTTGTGGGTTACGCGTGGACCTATTTTTTCTTTGGCTTTTTTGTACCTATTTTTAGGGGTGAAATATTAATAGGGGTTTTACATTTGATATTTAGCATACTGACTTTTGGAGTATTCCAAATTGTTATGCCATTTCTCTATAACAAACATTATTCAACGAGGCTTTTAACGGATGGTTGGAAGCTTGCAGATACTGAAGAAAATAATAACCTTGCCAAGGTTAAGATAGGCATAGCTGGATAGCGTACAGCCTACATTTATAAATGGTTAGCCCTAACCAGTAAACTGCCACAAAATACTTAAATTTTCTTGTGTGTAATGTATTTTGTGGTGGATTTTAGCTACTTCGAAGCAAAGATAGCCCTGCCTGCATTAGCTTTAAATGCTCTTCAAGTTTAGGGCCTTTCTTTTGCGCCACACCAATGGCCAGTACATCAATCATTACCAGATGGGCAATGCGTGATGATAGCGGGGTGAAGATTTGCGTATCTTCGGTAGCATTAACCTCAATGGCAATACTCGCCTGTGTTGCTACGGGTGTGCCACTGGGTGCTAGGGCAATCACTATACCGCCGGACTGTTTTGCTAGTGCCATCGAATCTAAAAGGGTTTGGGTGCGCCCTGACTGAGAAATAGCAATCACCACATCATTGGGCTTTAATGAGCTAGCCGACATATTTTGTAAATGGGGGTCGGAATAAGCCGCCGAGGTAATTTGCAGGCGAAAGAATTTATGCTGGGCATCGAAGGCCACTGCGGCAGATGAGCCAAAGCCATAAAATTCTACCCGATTGGCGCCATGTATTGCTTTTACTGCCGCTTCAAGATTATGCAGCACTAAGCTCTCACGCACTTTTAGCAAGGTATCTACCGTGGAATCGAAGACCTTATGGGTATATTCACGGGTTGAGTCTGTACCGGTAACCGCAATCTTGCCAAAGCTTGGACTTGAGGCTAGTTGCTGTGCCAGTGCCAGCTTAAAATCTTGAAACCCATGACAGCCTACCGCACGACAGAAGCGCACCACCGTAGGCTCGCTGACCTCAGCTTTTTTGGCCAGATCGACGATGCGCATGTTAATAATACTTAAAGGTTCTTTAAGTACTAAATCCGCTACTTTGCGCTCAGATTTGCGCAGCTTGGGCAGTGTGTCGCTGATAGTCTGTGTGAGTTCGGCTGGTTTCATAATTGAATTTTTAATTGTTATTTGTAAAAAATTTACAAGAAATCACATCGAATTGCTAGTTTTGTAGTAAAAAATGCATCTAGCGATTACTTGTTCTTAAAAGTACAATAATAAAGTCTCAAAAATAAGCGCGAATAAGCATAACAAAAACGCTATCTTTGCCATTTACTTGCTAAACTATGGGCATGGATGTTACCTCAGTTTTAAATCAGTTAAATTCCGCTCAAGAGCAGGCCGTTACTAGCGATAAAAAACATTTGCTAGTGTTGGCGGGTGCCGGCAGCGGTAAAACCCGTGTACTTGTTCACCGCATAGCGTGGAAGATTCAGGTGGATAATGTGTCGCCCTATGGCATTTTGGCGGTGACCTTTACCAATAAGGCCGCCCGTGAGATGCGTGAGCGTATCGATAACCTATTAGGTATGTCATTGCGCGGTATGTGGGTGGGCACCTTCCATGGTTTGGCTCATCGCCTGCTTAAAGCCCATTGGCGCGATGCTAAGTTGCCCGAGAATTTCCAAATTCTAGATTCTGATGACCAATTGCGATTGGTTAAGCGGGTAATGCGCGCGATGGATCTGGACGAACAGCGCTGGCCGCCGAAACAGGCCCAGTGGTGGATCAACGGTCAAAAAGATGAGGGTTTACGCGCCGCGCATATTCAAGAGAGTGGCGACCCCTTTATGGCCACTATGCTGAGAATTTATCGCCAATATGAGTTGCTCTGTGAACAACTAGGCGTGATTGATTTTGCCGAATTGCTCTTGCGGGTTTTGGAATTATGGCGCAATAACCCAGAGGTTTTAGGCCACTATCAACAGCGTTTTGGGCATATTTTGGTGGACGAATTCCAAGATACCAATGCCGTCCAATATGCTTGGTTGCGCCTGCTGGCTGGCAAAAACAGCGATGTTACCGCGGTGGGTGATGACGATCAGTCGATCTATGGTTGGCGCGGGGCTAAGGTTGAAAACATTCTGAGTTTTGAGCGTGACTTTGCTGACACCGAAACCATTAAGCTAGAACAAAACTACCGTTCTACATCGAATATCCTAAAAGCGGCCAATGCGGTGATCGCCAAAAACGCCGATCGTTTGGGTAAAAACCTATGGACTGAATCGGGCGAGGGCGAGCCTATTTCACTGTATGCGGCCTTTAATGAGCACGATGAAGCTCGCTATATTGCAGACCGTTTGTCGGCATGGGCTTCCGAGGGTAATCGGCGCGAAGATTCAGCGATTCTTTATCGCTCTAATGCTCAGTCTCGGGTGCTTGAAGCCGCCCTATTACAGGCAGAAATTCCATACCGAATCTATGGTGGGCAACGTTTTTATGAGCGACTAGAGATTAAAAATGCCCTCTGTTATTTGCGCATGATGCTTAACTGTAATGATGACGTGGCATTTGAGCGTGTGGTGAATATACCGCCCCGTGGAATTGGCGATCGCACACTTGAGCAAATTCGCGAGCTCAGTCGAGAGGCTGGGTGTTCCCTGTGGGATGCCTCTACACGTATGGTCGAAGAAAAGCGTTTAACCGCCCGAGCGGCCAATGCAGTTTCTGGTTTCATGGTGTTGATTAATGAAATGAGTGGTCAGCTGGATGAGCTTCCACTTTCAGAGCAGGCCGAAAACGCCATTCAGCATAGTGGCTTGGTGGATATGCATCGCCGTGAAAAAGGCGAGCGAGGGCAGGCACGAGTGGAGAACCTTGAAGAACTGGTTAATGCCTGCAAAAACTTTGAGCCTGAAGATAGCGGTGCGCCGGTATTGCCTCAGTTTTTAGATCAGGTGGCCCTAGATGCTGGCGATCGGCAGGCCGATCAAGATGAAGATGCAGTGCAACTAATGACCCTGCATAGCGCTAAAGGCCTCGAATTCCCCATGGTGTTTTTGGCCGGTATGGAAGAAAATCTTTTTCCTCATAAGATGTCTATTGATGAGCCGGGCCGTTTAGAAGAAGAGCGCAGATTGGCCTATGTGGGCATTACTCGCGCCATGCAAAAGCTCACTATGACCTTTGCTGAAACCCGCTCAACCTACGGCACAGAGTCATTTAATTCGGTGTCGCGCTTTATTCGTGATATTCCCAAAGATGTGGTGGAAGAGGTTAGATTGCATAACAGCATCTCTCGCCCAACCACCTATGCCGGCATAACCAATAGTGATGAGGGCAGTGATACGGGGTTCCAGTTGGGACAACAGGTTCGACACAACGTCTATGGTGATGGCATTATTCTTAACTTTGAAGGCAATGGGCCGCGAGCGCGAGTGCATATTGCTTTTGATGAGGTAGGTACTAAAATTCTTATATTGGCATCAGCCAATTTAGTCGCTATTTAAATAGGCGATAAAATAGATTAATTGAGGGTTAACAGATGCGAATTTTTTCTTGGGTGATTATGGCGCTACTGCTTGCTAGCTGTGGCGGTGAGGAAAACAATCAAACTCAGGCAGATGGCTTGTCATCTCAGCAGACATTTAAATGGAAGCTAGTTACCTCTTGGCCTAAAAATTATCCTGGCCTGGGAACGGCACCTGAAAATTTTGCCAAAAAAGTTGAGGCCATGAGCAATGGCCGACTGAAGATAAAAGTCTATGGCGCGGGTCAGCTTGTGCCGGCATTACAGGTATTTGATGCGGTGTCTCAGGGTACCGCACAAATAGGTCACAGTGGCGCCTACTATTGGACCGGTAAAAATAAGGCGACAGCCTTTTTCACCTCGATTCCTTTTGGTTTGAATGCCCAAGAAATGAATGCATGGCTGCATTATGGTGGCGGCCTTGAGCTATGGCGCGAGCTATACGAGCCCTTTAACTTAGTACCTTTTGCCGGTGGCAGTACCGGTGTGCAAATGGCCGGTTGGTTTAATCGCGAAATAAACTCCATGGCTGATATTAAAGGTTTAAAAATGCGTATCCCGGGTTTGGGCGGTGATGTGATTACCCGTGCCGGAGGTGAGTCGGTGAATATCCCTGGCGGCGAACTCTATACCGCTATGCAAACCGGTGTTATTGATGCCACCGAGTGGGTCGGCCCCTATAATGACCTCGCTTTTGGTTTTCATCAGGTGGCTAAATATTACTATTACCCCGGTTGGCATGAGCCCGGCCCCACCCTCGAATTTACTGTGAATAAGCCGGCGCTAGAATCATTGCCTGCTGACCTACAGGCGATTATTGAAACTGCCGCTCGTGCGGTGAATCAAGATATGCTCGATGAGTACACTGCGCGCAATAACACGGCCCTTGAAGAGCTAGTTAATGTGCATGGTGTTGAGGTTAGAAAATTACCCGATGAAGTGATACAGGGTCTGCGCAAGCTATCAGCCGAGGCGGTGAATGAGCTAACCAAAGATAATGAATTTGCTCAGCGCGTGGCGCAGTCTATAGAAGAATTTAAACGCCAAGCTACGGCATACCATGGTATTTCTGAAGAGGCGTTTTACAAGGCTAGACAGCAGTAATTTATTTGCGCCAAAAGGTTGGGGTAAATAAAACCAGCAGGGTAAAGATTTCTAATCGACCCAATAGCATGCCCCAGC
>JABBBH010000028.1 GCA_018607525.1 SAR92 clade bacterium | reverse complement strand
ATACTAATTGCCCGTGAGGCTTGACCATATAACGCAAGCGAGACGACGGACGGATGTGTGCTTAATGCACTCTGGCCATGAAAAAATGTATTCAATAATTACCGACCTAATTTGATAAATATGGTTTTACCATGTTTTTCATACCAGTTTGCCTGATGACCATAGAGAACTAGAACCACCTGATCCCATACCGAACTCAGCAGTGAAATGGTTCATCGCCGATGGTAGTGTGGGGTTTCCCCATGTGAGAGTAGGTCATTGTCAGGCTTCTAAATTAAAAAACCCAGTTGCATTTGCAGCTGGGTTTTTTTTGCCCGTTTATTTGTACTTTCCAACAAGTTAAGACTTAAAGATCAGTCGACATTACAATTAAAATTAACAATCTGAGTATGACTCAGGGCATAATGAGCGTGTTTTCTTACAGCGGATAACCAGACTTAAGCGATGGAATACTTATTTTATTTAATGGTTGGCAGTATTGCCGGTCTTATCAGCGGCCTGTTTGGTTTGGGTGGTGGTGCGATCATTGTGCCTCTACTTATATTTTCTTTTGCCGCTCGTGGAATGCCTGCTGAAATTATTACTCATCTAGCGATTGGTACCTCATTAGCGACAATTATCTTTACCGCCCTCAGTTCTATTTATACCCACAACCAAAAGCAGGCTATTCGCTGGGATATTGTTAAATCCTTAGTCCCTGGTATTCTGCTTGGAGCTGTCATCGGTGGGCTATTTGCAATTTCACTGAACGGTATTTTGCTACAACTTTTGTTTGGTGGTTTTTTAATTCTTATCGCCATGCAGTTACTGCTGTATACGCCGCAGGTTGGCGTTAGAAGCCTGCCTAATTATTTTAGTATGGTCGCCTCAGGCTCCGTTATAGGTGGGGTATCTGCTATTTTTGGTATAGGTGGTGGAACGCTTACTGTGCCAATGCTGACTTTTTATGGGGTTAAGATTCACCAAGCCGTTGGCACGGCTGCTGCCTGTGGATTACCAATTGCCACAGGCGCAACCTTTGCTTATGCCACTGCAAGTACAGAAGGTATCTCCATGCCCCAGGGTAGTATAGGTTTTGTGTTTATTCCGGCATTGTTAGGGATTATTGTCGCTAGCTTACCCTGTGCTCGATTGGGTGCAATTTTGGCACACAAAGTGAATGCACATAAATTACGTCAAGGGTTTGCCTGGGTCACCATGGGTTTAGGTGTGCGGTTTATTTGGATAAATATCAATTTATAAGTTGGGGGCAGTCACATTAAATCTGAACTATTAGCTATTCTTAGAGATGGAAATTTTCACTCTGGCGAAGATCTAGGTAATTTACTGGGTGTCTCGCGCACAGCTATTTGGAAGCAGTTACAAAAACTTGAGTCCATGGGCTTACAGCTTGAGTCTATTAAGGGCAGAGGCTACAGATTGCCACAAGGTTTTGAGTTATTGGATGATGAGCATATAAGAGCAGGTCTCGATCAATCAGTGCGTGAACAGCTTAAAGACTTACATGTGCATCAAAGTCTTGAGTCGACTAATAAAGAGGCTAATCAGCTGGTCCAGCAACAAACTGACACAGCTAGTGGCACAGTTATTTTATCTGAGTATCAAACCATGGGGCGTGGCCGACGAGGCAAAAATTGGGTCAGTCCATTTGCCGCTAACCTGTATCTATCAATGGTATGGGATTTTGATCAGGGTGCCAGCGCATTACAGGGTCTAAGCCTAGCTATTGGTGTTGCTGTTAGTCGAGCCCTCAAGCAGCTAAAGGTTGAAGGGGTTCAGCTCAAATGGCCCAATGATATTTATATCAATAATAAAAAGCTGGGGGGAATATTGCTAGAAATGGTAGGTGATCCTGCTGGCCAGTGTACGGTAATTATTGGTATTGGCATCAATCATTGTATGCCGGAACAAAGCGGACAAGAGATAGATCAAGCATGGACTGATTTGTCGACGGTCACCCGTCAGCCGGTGTCGAGAAACATTCTGGCGGCTTTAATTGTTAATCACTGTTTTGATGTACTTGATGATTACCAGCAGAAAGGGTTTGCTAGCTATCAAGATGAGTGGCAAGCAATAGATGCCTTTAAAGAAACTCCGGCGGTGGTCAGTACGGTAAATCAATCCACCATTGGTACGCCGGTTGGTGTTGACGAATTCGGCGCTCTAAAAATGAAATTAGCCAGTGGCGAGATTAAAACCTTTATTGGCGGAGAGTTAAGTCTTCGCGCTTTAAGTGCAGATAAATAAGAAAACTCAATCGTATAATATAATTCCAGTATAACTAGGTATAAAGAGTACATACGTTCATGATTCTAGCTATAGACGCAGGTAATAGCCGTATTAAATGGCGCATAACAAAGGATGGCCAACAAATAGCACAGGGCGCACAGCTAACAGCTAAGTTCCTTGAGGGTGAAGCCTTAAACCTGTCTGAAATACAGTCAGTTAGTGAGATACGTATAGCCAGTGTTGCAGGTGACGAGGTTGTTGATAGTCTTAAGCGGCAACTATTAAGCCAGTTTTCTGCCCCTATTCATTTTGCTATGGTTTCTGCAGCCATGGGAGAGTTGTGCTGTGCTTATGAAGATCCAGAAACATTGGGTATTGATCGTTGGCTTGCCATTGCTGCAGCCTATAATAAGTACAGCCAGCCTATAATGGTGGTTGATGCGGGTAGCGCTATTACAATCGACATCATTGGCCCTGGTGGTCAGCATGTTGGCGGGTATATCCTTCCGGGCCTAACTTTGATGCACGATGCGCTGTGGAAGAATACCAGTGATGTTCGCGTGGTCGGCAGCGGCACAGAAGAGCTTTGGATTCCCGGGAAAAATACTCAACAGGCAGTCAATAAAGGCTGCTTACTGGCGGCAGCATCAGCGATTGAAAGCTTGGCTGCACAGTTTCCCGTACGAATTGTATTAACAGGCGGCGATGCGAAAATAATAAGCCAAGTAATTAGCCTTGAGGCCGATAACCATTCTAATTTAGTGCTTGATGGGCTTGTTCTGGATGGGGTTGAGCTGCAAGGCATCTAGCGCTTATTGATTAGGCGTTTATTTGCACCTTTTATCTAGGTTTAGTCGGTAATATGGCCGACAAAATAGACAGATAAGGCCTGTTTTCTAAAAAAAGTAAAAAGAACCCACATTTAAGGTTGATAATAATCCCTAGTTTCTCTAAAATCGCGCTCCGCATTAGAGATGCTGGCGTAGCTCAGTTGGTAGAGCAGCTGACTTGTAATCAGCCGGTCGGGGGTTCGACTCCTCTCGCCAGCTCCATCTCTAAGGCTAAATTGTTGATTTTATTAGCAATTTTTATAACGGTTATACATAGTGTGAAAGTGTGTAGTCATTTGATACCTGGTGTAGGCCAAGATATCAAGATTACACAAGCAAAACTGGGGATGTGAAAACGTCGCCCAGTTTCATGCTGATGTATAAAAAGTGGTACCGAAAGGCTGGGTATTGCTAGTTTTATGAAAAATTTAGGCGGGATTCCCGAGCGGCCAAAGGGATCAGACTGTAAATCTGACGCGAAAGCTTCGGTGGTTCGAATCCACCTCCCGCCACCAGATTTGAAGTGTAGTAGGGTATGGCGTCGTAACCATTTAAGTGGCGCAAAAGTGATTTTAGAGTGGGATGCGCGGGCATAGTTTAATGGTAGAACCTCAGCCTTCCAAGCTGATGATGCGGGTTCG
>JABBBH010000020.1 GCA_018607525.1 SAR92 clade bacterium | reverse complement strand
TTTTCCCACTGATGACTCAGAAAGTCAGAAGCGCATGATTCATGGTGCATTTGAGATTGATGGTAAACAGTTTCATGTGATTGATTGCTACTTTCCTCAGGGTGAGGGACGTGCGCATCCTACAAAATTTCCTGCTAAGCAAAAATTTTATGAGGACCTTCTGGCCTATCTTAAGGATAATTTCACAGCCAAGGATGCTGTGATAGTTATAGGCGACATGAATGTTGCTCTGCATGATATTGATATAGGCATTAAACCTGAAAACGCTAAACGTTGGATTAAAACCGGTAAAAGCGCCTTTCTCCCAGAGGAGCGCGAATGGCTTCAATCACTATTAGACTGGGGCTTAGTGGACAGCTACAGGGATGATAACCCTGAAGATGACACCTATAGTTGGTTTGACTATCGTAGCCGAGGTTTTGAGCAAGAGCCTAAACGAGGGTTGCGAATTGACTATATTCTTGCCTCAGATGCAGCTATGGCACTACGCACTAACACCGGTATAGATCTTGAAGCCAGAGGGCATACAAAACCCTCTGACCACTGCCCTATTTGGATTGATATTGAATTATAAGGGTTAGGGGTTAGAGCTTGGATTCTAATTCAGGCAAGGCAGTAAATAAATCAGCGACAAGACCGTAATCTGCTATAGAAAATATCGGCGCTTCTTCATCTTTATTGATCGCCACAATCACTTTACTTTCTTTCATGCCGGCGAGATGCTGAATAGCCCCAGAAATACCCACAGCAATATATAAATCAGGGGCGACGATCTTACCGGTCTGTCCAACTTGCATATCATTGGGAACAAACTCTGCATCCACGGCCGCTCGTGAAGCACCCACAGCGGCACCTAACTTGTCAGCTATGCGATAAAGCAGATCAAAATTATCTCCACTGGCCATACCCCTCCCACCTGAAACAACAATACTGGCTGCAGTTAACTCTGGGCGATCAGATTCAGCCAACTGTTCACTGGCAAAAGAAGAAATACCCATATCATTCACAGACTCTAGGGTTTCAACAGTGGCTGAACCGCCAGTAGCCTCAACGGCATCAAAGGCTGTTGCGCGAACAGTTATGACTTTTACTGCATCATTGGATTGAACAGTTGCTATCAGGTTGCCCGCATAAATAGGTCGCTTGAAAGTATTCTCTGAAATAACCGCACTAATATCGGAAATAGCCTGAACATCTAACAATGCCGCCACTCGTGGCATTATATTTTTAGCGGTGGTAGTTGCCGCCGCTAGGATATGGGTATATCCCGATGCATTATCAGCAATAAGTGGAGCTATGTTTTCCGCCAAGAAATGCTCGCATGCCGAATGATCTGCAGCTATCACCTTGGTAATGCAGGCAATCTGTGATGCCTGATCTATCGCCGCCTGACAGCCACTACCTGCAACCATAAGGTCAATATCTCCACCCAATTCTACAGCCGCTGCTAGAGCGCTCAATGTAGCAGGATTGAGTTGCTGATTATTATGTTCTGCAATCACTAAAATACTCATGAAATCACCTTAGCTTCGTTTTTAAGCTTGTCGACCAGTTGTGCTACATCATTAACCTTTATGCCTGCTTGGCGCTGAGCAGGGAGCTCGACACCTAATAGCTGCGTTCTTGGGCTCACATCAACGCCCAACTCTTCAGCAGAGCGTGTAGCCAAGGGTTTTTGCTTAGCCTTCATAATATTAGGCAAGGATGCATAACGGGGCTCGTTGAGTCGAAGGTCAGTAGTAATCACTGCAGGGAGTTTTAGGCTGAGGGTTTGTAAACCGCCATCAATCTCTCGAGTAACAGCAATACTACCCTCTTCTACGCTAACCTCTGATGCAAAGGTTCCCTGGGCACAGCCCAGCATACTCGCAAGCATCTGACCTGTTTGATTATTATCACCATCAATGGCCTGTTTACCCATCAATACAATATCGGGCTGTTCTTCTTCATAAACAGCCTTAAGGCATTTGGCTACAGCTAAAGGCTCTACAGGGATATCAGTTTCTACAAGAATTGCTCGATCGGCTCCTAGTGCGAGACAGGTGCGTAACTGCTCCTGTGATTGGACAGTACCAATGGTCACGGCAATGATCTCCGTGGCAATACCCTTTTCTTTGAGCCTTACGGCTTCTTCTACAGCAATTTCACAGAAGGGATTAACCGACATTTTTACATTAGCCAACTCAACATCAGAGCTATCTGAGTTGGGTCTGACTTTGACGTTGTAATCCACTACACGTTTTACTGCGACAAGTATTTTCATAAATAGTCCATTTTATTAGAGACTATAGTCCCCGTTTATTTAATACTTAGTTTGCCCAAGCTAGATTTATAAATCAAACAGCCAGCCCTGTCATTGCGACCCATCAGTCACATTCAATAGGGCTCTAGGGGTGGAAATATGTCGTACTTCCTTGCATGGTGGATAATAAAAATAAAACCCATTAATATGATTTTAAAACACATCTAAGGAGCGTTATTTTGAGTCGAGAATCCATGGCGTATGATGTCGTTATTGTTGGTGCAGGCCCGGCAGGACTCGCCGCTGCCTGCAAAATCAAACAAACCAACCCTGCTTACTCAGTCTGTGTTCTTGAAAAAGGCTCTGAAGTAGGCGCACATATACTTTCTGGCGCGGTATTTGAACCCACTGCGCTCAATGAGCTATTCCCGAACTGGCAATCCATGTCTGCGCCACTGAATACGCCGGTTACTGACGACCATATTCTTTTACTTCAGGAGCAAAAACAGATTAGAGTGCCGGGAATATTTGCCCCAAAGACTATGAAGAATCATGGTAATTATATTATTAGTCTGGGTAATTTTTGTCGGTGGCTGGCAACTCAGGCTGAAAATCTGGGGGTAGAAATATTCCCCGGCTTTTCTGCCGCTGAAATTTTATACGATGAAAATGACCAAGTAATGGGAATAGCTACTGGTGACATGGGACTGGATAAAGCCGGCGCAAAGAAAGATAGCTATATGCAAGGCATGGAGTTACATGCCAAATTCACATTATTCGCCGAGGGCTGTCGCGGGCATCTTGGCAAACAATTAATCAGTAAATATCAGCTAGATAAAGATAAAGACCCACAACATTATGGTTTAGGTATAAAAGAATTATGGAAAATACCCGCCGAGCAGCATCAACCCGGTCTTGTGGTGCACTCTGCCGGTTGGCCACTGAGTGAAAGCGATACTTTGGGCGGCGGTTTTTTATACCACTTAGAAGACAATCAGGTTGCTGTAGGCCTGATTGCCAATCTTTCCTATAGTAATCCTCACCTTAGCCCTTACGATGAATTTCAACGCTATAAGCAACACCCTAGTATTAAGCAGTATCTGCAAGGCGGTGAACGCATTACCTATGGTGCCCGCGCAATTACTAAGGGCGGTTTGCAATCCCAGCCAAAGATGTCATTCCCCGGTGGTTTACTAATTGGTGACGATGCGGGTACGCTAAACTTTGCCAAAATCAAAGGCAGTCATACTGCTATGAAGTCGGGCATGGTAGCCGCAGAAACCGTCTGTAATGCCCTAGATCAAGCAGAGCATAATAGCGATTTAACTACCTATGCTAGTAACTTCAGGGCATCTTGGGCCTATAAAGAGCTACATCAACAACGTAACTTTGGTCCAGCTCAGCATAAGTTTGGCTATTTGCTGGGTTCAGCCTATGCCTTTGTTGATATCAATATTTTTAATGGGCTACTGCCTTGGACCCTAAAGGATCCTATTGCAGATCATGCAACTCTTAAAAAAGTCAGTGAGAGCAAGCCTATTAGTTACCCAAAATATGATGGGGTTCTTAGTTTTGATAAACCCTCTTCGGTTTTTCTATCGAATACTAATCATGAAGAAGAACAGCCCTGCCATCTTATATTGAAAGATCCTCAGCTACCCATCAATGAAAATCTTGCTCTGTACAATGAGGCCGCCCAACGCTATTGCCCTGCTGGTGTTTATGAGGTGGTAAAAGACGCTGAGTCAGGCTCTAAGTTTCAAATCAACGCTCAGAACTGCGTACACTGCAAAACCTGTGATATAAAAGAACCCAGTCAAAATATTAACTGGGTTTCACCGGAAGGCGGTGGCGGCCCTAATTACCCGAATATGTAAGATGAATTTAATCTGAGTATAAACCCAGTGAAAATTCACAGCCCATGCTTTCTATTAGCTGTTCTTTTTGCCCATCCTGATGGATTCGACAAATACTCCAATCCACTAATTGATAAAAGGTTGCGCGGCTGATCAATGCGGAGATGTTGTCTCGCACCAGCAACAGGGGGTAGGTTTGCTCATTAGCAACGTCTTGTTTCATCTGTAGCGGGTTATCTCGACCTATTAAAATGGTATCGCCAGTCAAGGTTTGACAAACAATCGCCTGATGCCCCTGTCTAACTTCTAGGCTGGCTGAAATCACAAACAGCGGTGCCACATCCACCTGAATTCGCCATTTTTCGTTGGGGCTGACTAAGAAATAATCAGATTCCTCTAACTTTAAAAGTTTAGAAAAAAGAGTAATGATTGAGGCACGCTTTATCTCCACAGAATCATGAAACCACCGGCCCTCTCGATCGATACCAATGGCTATATCACCTGATAGCTCTGGGTGCCATTGATGTATTGGAGGTAGTGTATCTGAGTATTTTTTTGATTCAGACAGAAGGTCAGAAAATAACTTATCGACCATTAGGTCCATAATTTATAGCGGCTTATCTTTCTTGGATTTTGGGTCATCAGGATGATACTGACCTCTATTACCCATGGTGACGCCAATGTTAGTAATAAATTCCATAAGTTGCTCAGTATCTGTACGGTCGTTCCATGTCTTGTTAAAACACAGCTCAACAGCACCCTGAGCCAGAGCCCAGCAAGCAAGATAATGGAAATAGGCTGGAACATCTTCTAAAACACCGCGGTCGATCAACTTGGTAATCAGGCCTGAAAGAGCATTTTCATTGGAACGTCTTAACTTGTGTAGCTCCTCTACCTGATCAGCCACATCACCAGACTCAAGCAAACGATCCTCAAGCTGTTGAATCAAGCGGTCTAGTTTTGGGTTTTCGAGTCTAGCTTCAAAATAAGACTTTGCCGCCGCACCAGAATCACCCTCTTCCGCCCGCTTTATGCCTTTGGTCAGGCTTTGAGTGATATTGCGCTCATAATCTAAAATGATTCGTATAAGAATCTCGTTTTTGGTTAGAAAATGTTTGTATACCGTGCCCTTACCAATCGCTGCGCGAAGGGCAATTTTAGACACGGTGATTCGATCAATACTTTCTTCTAGAAACAACTCAACAGCGGCATCAATAATACGCTGCTCACGAGCAAGAAATAACTTCTTCTTTTCTCGAATACGATCAGCACTGGCATTATTATTTGGCATCAAATTGTCGACTCAAAAACTAGAGACTGAGGTCTCGGTTACTAGCACGGATAAATTCACGCTTTAAGTCTTCGAAGGTTTGTACAGCGGGAAACTGCGGGAATTCATTAATGACGTTGTCTGGGGCATGAAACAAAATACCTGCATCAGCTTCGGCAAGCATGGTAGTGTCATTATAGGAATCACCTGCAGCGATGGTTCGGTAATACATGCTCTTAAAGCCAACAATCGCTTGACGCTTAGGGTTAGCTTGGCGAAGTTTGTAATCCACCACATTGCCATTAGCATCAGTTTCTAGTTTATGACAGAGCAATGTAGGGTATCCCAACTGCTTCATTAAAGGGCTAGCAAATTCATAAAAGGTATCGGACAAAATAACCACCTGAAATCGCTCTCGCAACCAGTCTACAAAATCAGCCGCGCCTTCTAAGGGTGAAAGTGTTGCGATCACTTCTTGGATTTCATTTAAGCCCAGACCATGCTGCTTAAGAAGATCCAAACGATATTGCATTAGCACATCGTAATCTGGCTCATCTCTGGTGGTCTTTTTCAGCTCTTCAATACCGGTTTTTTCTGCAAACGCAATCCATATTTCAGGAACCAATACACCTTCTAAATCTAAACAAGCAATTTCCACAATAACTCCTCAAAACAATGTATGAGCACTCTACTCAAAATATGATACACCTGCAATTAGCTAAAGCAGGTAAGTTTAATAATTTACCGACAATTCAATCTACAGATGTTGTACCGATTAATGTTGGTTTTTGATACAATGGCAAACTTGCAATATTCGTCTTCGGAACAGTTTCCGAATTTAATAATTCAGTTAATTAAAGCCTAAAATAACTATGAATGATTCAATTAATATTACAGATATAGAAAGCGAACTTGCCTCAAAAGCACCTCAGCAGATACTACGCCATGCATTAGAAAACCACAATAATATTGCGATTTCTTTTAGTGGTGCCGAAGATGTTGTGCTAATTGATATGGCCCATAAAATACGCTCTGACATTAAGGTGTTTTCTCTTGATACAGGCCGTCTGCACGCCGAAACCTATCAATTTATTGATCGAGTAAGAGACCATTACAATATCGATATCGACATTGTAATGCCAGAAAATGCGGCAGTTGAAGCACTGGTCAAAGAAAAAGGCTTGTTTAGCTTTTACAAAGATGATCATAAAGAATGCTGTGGTATTCGTAAGATATCGCCTCTACGTCGTCATTTACATACATTGGATGCATGGATTACTGGTCAGCGAAAAGATCAAAGCCCAGGTACGAGAGCCAATGTACCGGTTATTCAGGATGATCAATTTTTTGCTAAAGAAGGCGAGACATTAACCAAATATAACCCGTTATCCGATTGGTCCTCGCAACAGGTATGGGATTACATACGTGCTTTCGAAGTACCTTATAACGAACTCCATGAACGTGGATTCGTCAGCATTGGTTGTGAGCCCTGCACACGCCCTACTGGGCCTGGCCAACACGAACGTGAAGGTCGATGGTGGTGGGAAGAAGCTACTAAGAAAGAATGTGGACTACACGCAGTCAATCTAGAATCTAAATAGCTTCCAATACCTCTTTTATAGCCTACCAGCGAAAAACTGCTAGGCTATAAAATAGGTAAATTAAGCGTTGAAAAGAACGCCTCTCGTTCTTCTCTGTTCGGCATAGCCATGACCCGATCAATAACATCGCGAGTTAAATGTGGCGCAAATGCGGTGATAAAGTCATACATATAGCCCCTTAGATAGGTGCCCTTTCTAAAGCCAATACTGGTAACGCTGCTATCAAATAAATGGCCGGCTTCGATAGCCACTAAATCATTATCAACCTCCTCATCAAACGCCATATGCGCCACAATACCGATCCCTAGACCAAGTCTGACATAGGTCTTGATTACATCGGCATCGGTGGCCGTGAACACAACGTTGGCAGATAAGTCTTGCTCAGCAAAGGCCTCATCAAGTTTTGATCGCCCAGTAAAACCAAACACATAGGTCACAATAGAATACTCAGCAACATCAGCCAATGAAACGGTATCGAGTTTAGCTAACGGGTGTTCTTTTGGCACCAAGATACAACGATTCCAACGATAACAAGGCATCATGATCAAATCTGAAAAAAGCTCTAACGCTTCGGTGGCAATTGCAAAATCGACAGCACCCTCTGCAGCTTTTTCTGAAATTTGTACCGGCGTTCCCTGATGCATATGTAAGCTTACCTTTGGATATTGATGAATAAAATCTTCAATAACCTTTGGTAGCGCATAACGAGCTTGGGTATGAGTTGTGGCTATATCAAGACTCCCAGAGGTTGGGCTATTGTGCTCTTGTGTTAGCTGCTTAATGCCTTCAACCTCACGAAGAATATTACCTGCAACCGCCAAAATTTCCTGACCTATAGGTGTTACCTTAGTAAGGTGCTTGCCACTTCGCGTGAAAATCTCTACGCCTAACTCGTCCTCAAGCAACCGTATTTGCTTACTGATACCCGGTTGTGAGGTATATAGACTGGCAGCAGTGGCTGAAACATTGAGGTTATGGTTGGCCACTTCCCATATATAACGAAGCTGTTGTAATTTCATGAAAATACTCCAAAAATCATGCTGAGCAAGAGGTTTATATTCAATTTAGCTATAAAACTATATAATTTTATTCTTTCTGTGAATAGATGCCAATTGTTAAAGTACCCAGCATCTTAAATGAGCCATTTTTTTATGATTGAATTTATCTACTTTGTTGGTGCTGGAGCACTGGTTGGGCTTGCTGTCGGGCTTACAGGTGTGGGGGGCGGATCGTTAATGACTCCCTTCTTAATCCTATTCGGATTCCCTTACCATGTGGCGATTGGCACAGACCTCCTATATGCCGCTATAACCAAAGCCGGCGGCATGGTGACTCATGCACGCCAGAAAACTATTGAATGGCGCATTATGGGCTTGCTTGCCCTTGGCAGTATTCCAGCATCCTTACTGACAACCCATTTTTTAAGCCGTGTATTCGCCGACTCTTCGGGCTATCAATCGATTCTGACGCACAGTCTTGGTATTATGTTAGTACTAACCTCTATAGTTATTATTTTTCGCGGCCGTTTGAAGCATAGAGAAGCCCCAGCAGTCGAAACACATCGAAAATCTGCTGACATTATTGTGGTTATTGCCGGTTTATTTTTAGGTGTTTTTGTCACCCTATCATCAGTGGGTGCTGGTGCCTTTGGCGCTGCGGTATTAATGCTACTTTACCCCTACTTAAAGACCATTAAAATTGTGGGTACGGATATTGCCCATGCTGTACCACTGACCCTGATTGCAGGATTAGGCCATTATATTGTTTTGGGGAATGTTGATTTAGTCCTTCTAGCAAGTCTGCTAATAGGCTCATTACCGGCGATTCACTTTGGCACAAAACTAGCAAAACGTATGCCCAGTGATTTATTACAAACAGGTATCGCCCTTATTCTTCTCGGTTTGGGTATTAACTTTATTGTAAGCTAAGTATCCGAGATCTCATTAGCGACCCCATGGGGCACATGTCCTGTTGCAACATGCTCACTGGCTGAGGTGCAATGAACCTGCTGGTCGTCAAAGAACACATCCGCAGCAAATGACTTTAAGAAATCGCCTTTACTCAGGCCACCCAAAAATAGGCTTTCATCAATTCGCACATTCCAGTCGCGCAAAGTGCGAACAACACGCTCATGGGCCGGCGCTGCTCGCGCTGTAACCAAGGCCGTGCGGATAGGACATTCACCTGTAGGGAATTCTGACTGTAAGCCCTGAAGTGCCTCTAAAAAGCTTTTAAAGGGTCCTGCATCCATGGGTTGGTGGGCGGAATTCTTTTCATTTTCAGTGAAGGCATCTAAGCCCTGCTCTTTGAATATACGCTCTGATGCATCACTAAATAATACTGCATCACCATCAAAGGCAAACCTCAATTCTTCTGAATCCTTGGTCGCTCTTTGGGACGGCAGTAAGGTCGCTGCCGCCATGCCATTATTTAATGCGTTTCTAACATCTGCAGCATTGGTCGATAAGAAGAGATGGCAGGCGAATGCAGAAACATAGCGATAAGGGCTGTCACCACCGGAAAAAGCAGCTCGGGTAATTTTTAAGCCATGATGCTCTATCGAGTTAAATACACGCAAACCAGTATCTGCAGAATTTCTCGATAAGAGTATTATTTCTACCCTAGGCTCTCCGCCTAGCTTTTCATTGATTCTAAGCAACTTGGACGCCAGAGGAAATGCCTCACCGGGCTCTAGGATATCGTCTTCGTGCTGACGCTGATATTCCGCATAGGCCTCAATCCCTTGCTTTTCAAAGATGTCGTGGGATTCTCGCATATCAAATAAGGCGGTTGAAGAAATAGCAATAACAAGCTTTGGCGATGATTTAGGCATAGGGATTAACTTTTATTTTCTACTGTATTGTCAGCTGACTGTTGATAGTACTGACGAGTTAACTTAAATACCACCGGCGATAAGAGCAATAGAGCGATTAGATTGGGGATCGCCATCATTCCATTTAAGGCATCTGACATTTTCCACACTAAGCCAAGACTCATTTGCGTGCCCAGAAATATACCTACCACCCAAAGAACTCTAAAGGGTAAAACCACCTTGGGTCCTAATAAAAATTGAGCACAGCGTTCACCATAATAGCTCCATCCCAGCATAGTGGTAAAAGCAAACAGCGCAATACATAGAGACAGAATATCACCGCCGAAAGGTAGTGACGAATCAAATACCTGCAACGTCATGTCCGCACCCTGAAGGTCAGAATTCCATACATCCGTTACTATCAAAACTAAACCCGTCATGGTGCAAATAATCAATGTATCTATGAAAGTGCCTAGCATAGCTATAGTGCCCTGCCTTACTGGGCTATTAGTTGCCGCGGCAGCATGGGCAATTGGCGCTGAACCCAAACCAGATTCATTGGAAAAGATGCCTCTCGACACGCCCATACGTAAAGCCAACATCACAGTGGCACCAGCAAAGCCCCCAGTAGCCGCCGTACCGTTAAAGGCACTGTCCACAATAAATACCAATGCTGCGGGTATTTCAGGTAAATTCATTAACAAGATAAGTAAAGTCGAAACCAAATAAATCACCGTCATTAATGGCACAAGTTTACCTGCCACCTGAGCAATACGCTGAATACCGCCAAGTAAAACTAGCGCCACCAACAAGGCCATCACCAAGCCACTGGCAACGGTGGGAATTTGAAAGTTATTAAGCAACACCTGAGAAACTGTATTGGACTGCACCGTATTGGCCAAACCGAAACCAGCCAGAGCACCAAAGAGTGCAAACAAAAATGCTAGGGGCTTCCAGCGTTTACCCAGACCATTTTTAATATAGTACATGGGGCCACCGACCTTTTTACCCGCCGCATCAGTTTCACGAAAATTAACCGCTAATACCGCTTCAGCATACTTGGTCGCCATACCAACTAAGGCTGTACACCACATCCAAAATAAAGCGCCAGGACCACCAATACCTATAGCCGTCGCAACACCCGCTATATTACCGGTACCCACAGTAGAGGATAGCGCTGTCATCAGGGCGTTAAAGGGGCTTATTTCCCCCTCTCCACTGGCTTTTCGACCTTTTAAGAGCTGCTTAAAAGCATAGGGAATGCGGGTAATTGTCATACCACGTAAACCAATGGTGAGAAAAATACCGGTACCCAAAAGCAGGGTCAGCATAATTGGACCCCATACCAAGGCATTAATAGCGTCAATAGTTTGCTCGAATACTGACATGGTTTCTACTCCACGTGACTGTTAAGGATTATTAAATCTTTTCAATGATTAAAACCTATTATAGATAGAAAAGAAAACCAAAAAAAATGCCCCAGTAAAAATACAGGGGCATTTAATCAATTCCAGTTTGAAAACTGAAATATCAGGCCGTTGATTAGATAGCCTTAATGGTTCCTTTCGGAAGTACTGCGTGAACAGCCACGCGCTGGAACTTTAATTCTTGACCGTTACCGGCTTCAAGCACCATATACTCATCATCTAATTTAGAAATCTTACCTAACAGACCACTGGACAGAACAACTTCGTCACCCTTGGATAGAGAGCCAATAAGATTGTTATGTTCTTTTTGACGTTTCTGTTGCGGTCTTATCATTATGAAATACATAAAAATAAATAAACCACCAAACATAATGAAAGTGAAAATTGGGCTTGGCTCAGCCTGAGCTGCTGCATCTGCGTAAGCATTTGAAGAAAATAACATAATAGACTTCCTTTACTGGTTTTAAATTAAGTGATTAGCTGTTTTCGAGATTAGATTTAATCCAATCCAAAACATCTTGATCATGAGTTTTTGTTTTAACTTTTTCCATAACCATGGCAATGGCACCCTGTTTATTAATCACAAAGGTTGAGCGTATAACGCCCATATATTCGCGACCCATAAACTTTTTAAGGCCCCAGGCACCGAATGCTTCAGTGACTGCATGATCTTCATCTGAGAGCAGATCGAAATTAAGTTCCTGTTTGTCCTCGAACTTTACTAAACGATCAACTGAGTCAGGGCTAACCGCTAACACTACAGTATCAACCGCTGCAAATTCATTTTTAGCATCGCGAATTCCACAGGCCTGAACCGTACAGCCCGGTGTCATTGCTTTTGGGTAAAAATACACAACCACATTCTTCTTACCTAGATAGTCAGCAAGGGTAATAGTTTTACCACGCTGATTAAGTAAACTTAAAGATGGAGCCTGTGTTCCAACCTGTGCAAATGCCATAATAAATACCTTTCGTTTTAGCTAGATTAGCCTATCTTACCGCTATGGCAAAAGATGGGCTACGCCCTCTTTTTCTTCATTGAGCTCATTTTCAGTTGCAGTCATCTTTTCACGAGAAAAGTCATTGATCACCAAACCTTGAACTATCTTCCAGTCGCCATCTTGGCAAGTACATGGGAATGAATAGATCAAACCCTCAGTAATTCCATAGCTACCATCACTGTAGACACCCATACTAACCCAATCATTAGCATCTGTCCCTAGAGCCCATGAATTCATGTGGGCGATAGCAGCATTTGCAGCAGAAGCAGCACTTGATGCGCCACGGGCTTTAATAATAGCAGCACCACGCTGTTGAACCGTTGGAATAAATTGATCTTCATACCATTGCTGATCAACTAAATCGATAGCTAATTTGCCATCAACCGTTGAATGATGAATGTCAGGATACTGTGTCGCTGAATGGTTACCCCAGATAGTCATCTGTTTAACTTCGTTAATGGTCTTGCCCGCCTTGTCAGCAATCTGGCTCATCGCGCGATTGTGGTCCAAACGCGTCATAGCAGTAAATTGACGTGGGTTGATACTAGGCGCATTGCGCTGAGCAATGAGGGCATTAGTATTAGCAGGGTTACCTACCACCAAGACTTTAATCGCAGGATTAGCATGATCATTGATCGCTTTACCCTGAGCGGAGAAAATTGCCGCATTGGCTTCTAGTAAATCTTTACGCTCCATACCTGGGCCGCGGGGACGCGCACCTACCAGTAAGGCAAATTCTGAATCTTTGAAAGCTACTTCCGCCTGATCGGTGCAAACAACACCAGCCAGCAATGGGAAAGCACAGTCTTCAAGCTCCATAGCAACACCCTTAAGCGCTTCTAGAGCAGGTGTGATTTCAAGCATTTGTAAAATAACAGGTTGATTAGGGCCTAACATCTCGCCAGCAGCGATACGAAATAATAAGGAATAACTAATCTGTCCTGCAGCACCAGTAACAGTGACACGAACGGGTGAAGTCAAAGTATATCTCCAAAAATTTGTTTGTCGTAAGTGAAGCTAAAATAGCAGGTTATAACAGCGCCGTATTATAGTGTTACCAACATCAAAGCACCATAAAAACTCTATCTAAGATCCTTGCGATTATTAAAAAAGGTTTTAACCGCAAAGGTCCACATAAACCGCTTTCATTTCTGCGTAGAGATCATCTTTAAAAGTCACCGCTGATGTATCTAATACAGCCACGATCTCAACCAGATGTTCGTTATCTTCTTTACCACCCCATTGCTTGTGGTAACTACCATCCTGATAACCGTGATCCTGGCGAAAGAAGTTGAGAACATTCTTACCCACATAGGCGATATAAAGCTGGTCAAACTGCATATTGATTCCTTTAACCAGACCCACAAAACCATTGAGATCAAAATCTTTAGTGGTTAATGTATTGGCGGTAAAGGCTTCAAGATTTTCAGCGAAATCACCAGAGGCCTCATTTTCAGCAAAGGCTTTAACAACCGCATCACAAATAGCTTCTTGGGTATGACCCTTTAGAAGCAATAGGCTTAGGCCAAAATGCCAAATATCAACCAGCTCAAGAGCAATTTGATTGACATCGGGTTGCTGTTTTTTCCACCACTTCCAGCCGTGATGATCGAGTAATTCAGCACATTCGATCCAAATGGCACGGTACCATTCAAAATTCTGTTCACGCCAGTCCTTGTTGACCTTGGCATTCATGCTGTCTTGTAGCTCTAACATTGTTGCAATCTGTTGTTTCATTTTGAGTCCTTAAGCGCGAACAAATCCATTCGCAGTTTTTTCATTTCCAATGGTTGTATTTGGACCATGGCCAGTAACCACCACCGCATCATCATCTAGCGTGTAAATTCTATCTTTGATCGATGTAATAATCTGATCAAAATCGCCTCCCGGCAAATCAGTTCTACCTATACTGCCCAAGAACAATGTGTCACCGGCAATTAAGGTTTTATATTGTTCGAACCAGAAGCTCACTGAGCCCGGCGTATGACCCGGGGTGTGAATCGCAACACCACCACAGCAATCAAGGGCCTGATCATCCTTTAAATATTGGTCGGGTTCTGGTAAGGATACGCTAGGTACGCCAAACATTGCACACTGTTGCTCTACCATGTCCCATAAAAACTGATCTGACTCGTGCAAATAGATAGGGGCATCGGTTGCCTTTTTAATCTCACCCGCCGCCAAAATATGATCAAGGTGCGCATGAGTATGAATAATTGCCGTAACCTTAAGATTAAGCTCATTAATTAAAGCCATTATCTGGTCAGCATCGCCACCGGGATCAATCACTAAGGCGCGACCTGAAAGCCTATCCCCAATGATCGAGCAATTACATTGCAAGGGCCCTACGGGAAAGGTTTTAATCACAAACTGAGATGTGTTTTCCTGTTGTTCAGACATACAGTATCTCTTGATTTATAAATTATTTATTAATCTGAAAAAGCTTATAAAAGTTATTAGTGGTGGCCTCAGCCAACTCTTCAATACTTATATTCTTAATATCTGCCACACATTGAGCAACCTCATACACATACTGCGGCTCATTCTGCTTGCCACGATAAGGAATGGGCGCCAACCATGGCGAATCTGTCTCAACCAGTAATCTATCTAATGGAATTTTCTTGACTACTTCACGTAAATCACCCGCATTTTTAAAAGTGACTATACCCGAAAAGGAAATGTAAAAACCGAGATCCATGGCATCTTTTGCCATCTCCCAAGTTTCTGTAAAGCAATGCAGTACGCCTGCTGAATCTGAAGCATATTGATTAAGCAAGCTAGTGGTTTCCTCACGCGCCTCACGGGTATGCACAATAACCGGCTTGGCGGTTTCTTTGGAGGCCAAAAGATGATTAATAAAGCTTTCATGTTGCCAATCATAGGATTCAGCACTGTAGTGATTATCTAGTCCAGTTTCGCCTATGGCCACAACCTTAGAGTTTTGCGCCAAAGCTACTAACTGCTCAACACTAGGCATGGGTTGCTGTTCATCTTGCAATGGATGAACCCCAACAGAAGAATATATATGATTATATTTGGCTGTTATTTCGGTTAAAGATTGAGAGCTTTCTAAATCCACAGCAACCGTTAATAAATTGGAAACACCACGGGCCTGCGCGTCGGCAATAACTGCTTCGAGACCGCCTTCTCTATCGGCAAGTTTTAAACGATCTAGATGACAATGAGAGTCAACGAGCATGCTATACCTTCAATCTATTTGAAATTAACGCTTTTGAAATATTTGAGTCCATTCTATAAATAACTCTTCCCAAAGTAACTGAGTATTTAAAGTAGAACTGGATAAAAGCCAAGATCTTGCCGTGATTAATTTATCAGTAAAATTAAACAGTGCAGGATTGGGGTTATTCTTAAGTTCACCAACTATTAAACGATGAGCATAGCCAAGCATCCAAGTAATCACATCCTCAGGACGGTACTTCTGACAGGCCTGAGCTGCCGCTAAGGGGCTTTCTGCTGAATGACGAAGTTTATCGAGCAAACCCTCAACATGTTTTAGATGTTCGAGGCCGCCAGATTGAATATAGTCCAGAGCCAACATAGGCTGACCATTGGCAATGGTTAGCACTTCGTTTACATCAATGTCCCCATGGGTATTATTTTCAGATAGCCAGCTAAGCGCCATGTCATGCGAGGGTGGCAGCAAAGACTCAATCTGACAACGACTACGAACCGTGGTTGGAACACGGCTAAGACGATGAGACACCAAAATCATTAGGGTATTAGCCTCTGGTTCTTCTAAGCTCTTAAGTAAGGCATTAGAAGCGGCTATATTCATAGCCTCAGCAGGTGCGATTACAACCACTTTCCAACCGCCCTGTTGGGCTGTTTTAGCAACACTTACGCAGAGTTTTCGAATCTGATCGATTTTTATGGGTTTACCCTGCTCCTCCGGTTGAATTTCAAAAAGATCCGGATGTGTGCCCGCGGTAATTAATTGACAAGCCTTACAGCGCCCACAGGGCTTGCCCTGTTCGACATGTAAACAAAGTAAACGATAGGCCATGGCCTTAGCCAACTCCTTAGCACCTATGCCATCGAGGGCATTGATCATTAAGGCATGAGGTAGCCGTTGCTCAGAAATACGTCGATCAAATAGCGACCAAAATTCTGTTTGCCAGGGTAAGGGTAAATATGCAGCAGATGCCATGGGGCTAAGCCTTTTTCTGCTGTTGCATAAACTGCTCAAGTACGTCAGAAATCTGTTGCTGAACTTCTGCCAAAGGCAGTGAAGCATCAATAATTTTATAGCGCTGAGGCTGATCGTTGGCCATAGCCAAATAAGCTTGGCGAACACGATTAAAAAAATCGGTCTGCTCTAATTCAAAACGATCCGGCTCACTTCTTTGACCAGCGCGCTCAAGGCCCTGTTCTACAGAAATATCCAATATTAAAGTGAGGTCTGGACGCATTTCCCTCTGCACCATGGTCTCAAGGGTAGAGATCAATTGATTGCCCATCTGGCGGCCTGCGCCTTGATAGGCATAGGTTGCATCGGTAAAACGGTCACAGAGTACCCAGTGTCCAGATGCTAACTGAGGCTCGATAAGCTGCTCTATATGCTGAGCTCTTCCGGCAAACATCATCAATAATTCAGCTGTGCTGCAAACCGCTTCATCTCTGTTAGCCAGTAGCAACTGTCTTATTTCTTCGGCTAGCGGTGTACCACCGGGCTCACGAGTGTTTACAAAAGGAATCGATTGCTGACTTAACCACTGCTTAATAAATTCAATATTGGTGGTTTTGCCTACCCCTTCGGTACCCTCAATGGTAATAAACTTGCCTCTCATAAACATCCAGCTCTTATTTGAATTATTGGGGTGCAGACTGATAGTCCGATGCACGTTTTTCAATTTGGTAATATCGTACCGCCTTTGCGTGCTGAGCGATAGTATCAGAAAACTGATGACTACCATCGCCACGGGCCACAAAATAGTAACTGCTACCCTGAAGAGGATTTAACGCGGCTTTAATGGCCGCAGAGCCAGGCATTGCAATCGGAGTTGGTGGTAAACCACTTATCCTGTAGGTATTGTAAGGAGTTAACTGAACAAGATCTTTTTTGCGCAAGTCTCCATCGTAATTATCACCTAGGCCATATATCACTGTAGGGTCAGTCTGTAAGCGCATACCCTTTTCAAGACGTCTAACGAACACCCCTGCTATGGCTCTTCGCTCATCCGCTCGACCTGTTTCCTTTTCAATAATAGAAGCCATAATAAGTGCCTCATAGGAAGACTGATAAGGCAGCTCCTGGTTTTTTTGTTGCCAAGCGTTTTTTAGCTCAAGCTGCATACGGGCATGAGCTTGGCCCAATATGTCAGCAAGCTTATCCTGCTTAGTAAAATTATAGGTATCAGGGTAAAACCAGCCCTCTGGATGAGCAAGATCAATCCCCGATTGTTGAAGAATGTCAGCGCTAGATTGATCCTTCAAATAAGCGAATTGTTCAAAGCTCGCCAAATGATTAATCCATTGTTTAAAAGACCAACCCTCAGGAAAAGTAACACTACGACTGACCACTAGCCCCTGAGAGAGCTTATCTAAGATAGTAAGCGCACTGTCACCGACAACAACCTGATACTCACCGACCCTAATATTCTGTTGCTTTGAAACAAGCGCCCAAGCCTTGAGTAGCTTTGGATAATCGATAAGATGTTGATCGGCAAGATGACCACTGATTTGATTGAGATTACCGCCCTTTGTAACCTCAAAAATATACTGATCGGTATCATGAACCTCAAAATAGTCCAGCGGTCTATCTAAAACATAAAAAACAGACGAAACTAAAACACAGAGTATTAAAATGAGTAACGCAAAAAAGCGTAAAAATTGACAACCGAGGTGATTAATCATCGATATTGGGGATACAGTTTGATTAATGACTGACTCAGCATAAGGCTTTGTTGGTCTAAGGGCAAAGTCATTAATAATTGGTCATCATTACTGTACACAGAATTAACCCTTAGAATGCCTCTTATCGAGTTACATAGCAGGATTTGCTGAGCGTCGAGTAATGTATCGCGGTTAATCGCTTTAATAGAGACCCTGATGTCACAGGCAGGGAAAACTTCTTCAATTAACAGCCCGCGCATCACACCTGATACACCGGACTGGTCTAAAACGGGCGTTAGCCATTGTCCATCCTTGGTTTTAACAAAAATATTAGCTGATGTTGCCTCAATTACATCACCAGCTTCAGTGCACATTAATCCATCTTGGTATCTATTATGAGACCATTCACTTCTCGCCATCACCTGATCGAGACGGTTAAGGTGCTTAACCCCAGCTAAGGTTGAGCCTGTTCCCAGTAAATGCCTGCATAGCCTGATATCAACACCCTGACCGCGTTGATGGGCAACATTCTCTGGCATCGGGGTATAGCTATAAATAAGGGTAGGTACGATTTTAGTTGGCATAGCATAGCCACGCCCTCCACTACCCGCAGTGAGAATAATTTTAACAATACCAGAGGTAATAGCTTGAGCTGATAGGGTTTCAAGAAAAACCTTAAGGTAATGATCAATATCATCATTACCCACAGAGATACCCATAAGTTGGCTATCCTGAATCAGTCGCGACAGATGTCTACCCAGTAAAGGAATGGTAGCGTCAGTTAAGACCATAGACTCAAATAGACCATGCCCATAGGCAAGCCCACGATCATCTAACAGGCTAATAGTCAGATCGCCAACAGGTTGGGGCTGACCATTTATGTTGAAAAGAATATTAGGTGTCATCATAGCTAAGTAATCTAAACCAAATATGAGCATTATGACAAATATTGCGCCCATAAAAAAACCGCCCCCTATTGGGAGCGGTTTTAGTATTCGGAATTAACCGTTGGCTTGGATGTAGTCTACTGCATCCTTAACTGTACCGATCTTCTCCGCATCTTCATCCGGAATCTCAGCATCAAATTCCTCTTCAAGGGCCATAATCAACTCTACGGTGTCCAATGAATCCGCACCTAGGTCTTCTACAAAAGATGAAGTTGATTGGATATCTTCTTCTTTAACGCCGAGCTGTTCAGCAACCATTTTAATTACGCGTTCTTCAATGTTACTCATCGTTGTATATCTCCTAATAAGGATTCAAAGGTCTTAAATTTAAAATCAAGAAAATTCTTAATTTCGAAAATCATTATGTTCTGGGCGCGCATTTTACCTCACAAATATTAAAATACTAGTGCACCAAACAAAAAAAATTACATTTTAGTGATATTTGGTCACTAAGCCATGTACATTCCACCATTTACATGGATAGTTTCGCCAGTAATATAGCCTGCTGAATCACTCACTAAAAAGCAAACAACCGAAGCGATTTCATTGGGATCACCCAATCGCCCTAAAGGCACCTGACTAAGCATAGTTTCTTTATGGGCATCCGATAAATCTTTTGTCATATCAGTGGCAATAAAACCGGGCGCTACGGTATTAACAGTAATTCCTCTAGAGCCAATTTCTTTAGCCAAGGACCTAGCAAATCCAGCAACACCGGCTTTAGTGGCAGAGTAATTAGTTTGACCGCCATTACCCATAGAACCCACTACCGAACTAATATTAACGATACGTCCCCAGCGAGCTCTAGTCATTGGCTTTAAGCAAGCCTTAGAAAGACGAAAAATTGAAGAGAGATTGGTATCAATAACATCAAACCACTCATCATCTTTCATTCTCAGTAAAAGGTTATCTTTGGTGATACCCGCATTATTAATAAGCACGGTAGGCGCACCATATTTTTCACCCACCTGCTCAAGTAGATCACTAATTGATTGGCTATCAGTCACATTGAGCACCATTCCAGCACCCTCAATATCCTGATCCTTAAATCGTTGATCAATTTTTTCCGCACCAGACTCCGATGTCGCAGTACCAATAACGGTATAACCTTGAATACCTAGCTGATCTGAAATAGCAGCACCAATACCTCGGCTTGCTCCAGTCACTAGGCATACTTTATTTTCATTTGTCATGAGGACTCCTTAAGACTATTTAATTTCTAACGCAGCAGTAAAATCAGCGACGTTATCCGTGGCTAAAGACGATATCTCTCGATCAATACGTTTTGACAGGCCACTTAATACTTTTCCTGGGCCACATTCTATCAGGGTTGTGGCTCCATTGTTTTTTAATTGATTAACACAGTCAACCCACTTCACTGGGCTATAAATTTGTTCAAGCATTAATGCCTTAATGGTTTCAGGGTTAGACTCTGTCTTGGCATGAACATTATGAACAACCGGCACCTTTGGTGCGCTAAAAGTCACTGAATTCACTAAATCGGCTAAGTTGTCCGCTGCAGGCTTCATTAATGAGGTATGAAACGGCGCACTGACCGGTAAAGGTAATGCACGTTTTGCCCCCGCAGCCTTACAGGCATCCATTGCCGCTTCAACCGCCCCATTAGAGCCCGCAATAACCACCTGACCCGGAGCATTAAAATTCACTGCATCAACCACACCCAAGCTCTGAGCGTCTGAGCAAGCATCCAAAATAGCCTGATCTTCAAGACCAATAATAGCTGCCATTGCGCCCTTACCCACAGGCACAGCCTGTTGCATAAACTGACCGCGAGCACGAACAATCTTTAAGGCATCAGCGAAATCAACTACACCAGAACAAACCAAAGCCGACCATTCACCCAAACTGTGACCAGCCATCTGGCTGGGCTGGGCACCATTATGCTCATTCCACAAACGCCAAATAGCAACGCTAGAAGCAAGCAGAATGGGCTGAGTGCGCTCAGTGAGGTTTATGTGCTCCTGTTCACCCTGCTGAATAAGATCCCACATATCATAGCCCAGGACATCCGAAGCCTCATCAAACGTCTGTTTGATAAGTGCATGATCTTGAGCTAACTCAGAAAGCATACCAATTTTTTGCGAACCCTGACCGGGGAAGACAAATGCAATGTGACTCATAAGTAAAATTCTCTAAATAATTAAATTTTATTGATGTTGTTTTTCTAAAATGGGTGCTAAAGCTTTCGGTAACTGATGACGCGCAGCATTGATACCTCTGTTTAAGGCAGCAGTAAAACCTTCCACATCAGCAGCGCCATGACTTTTAACCACAACCCCATTCACACCCAGTAAATAGGCTCCATTAAATAGCGATGGCTGTATCGAAGAATTAAAGCCTGACGAAAGCAAATTTGAAAAGAACCGCAAAAAACTGGACTGAATACCCTGAGTGGGTTTTTGAGCATATTGCTGACTTAGCTGTTTAGCTACCCCCTCGCCTACTTTTAAAGCCACATTGCCACTAAAGCCATCGCAGACAATTACATCGGCTTGGCCAAGAAAAATACCATCGCCCTCAACAAAACCCTGATAGTTAATCGAACTGTCATCATCAAGTAACTGAGACACTGCCTGAACTAATTTATTGCCCTTTCCTGACTCAGAACCCACATTCAGTAAACGTACGCTCGGATTATCGATATCAAGGGCTAAATTGGCAGTTAAGGCACCCAATAGCGCAAACTGGTGCAATTGATCGGCAGTGCAATCAACATTGGCACCCAGGTCGAGCATAAGCTTATTACCCAAGGCCGTAGGAATCTCAGCACAGATAGCAGGACGAGAAATACCAGGGAGCAAGCCTAAATAAAGTAAGCTTAAAGCCATTAAGGCACCGGTATTACCCGCGCTAATACAGGCTTGTGAATTCCCCGAGGCCACAGCACTCAGGGCTTGACCCATTGAGGAATCCTGCTTGGTACGAAGTGCTATAGAAGGTTTATCGTCGCAATCAACAACTGTGTCACAGTGGACAATATCAACTCTTGATAGAAGATCAGAAGGGAAAGTGCCATCAATCAAAGAACGAAGGGCAGCGCTATCACCGAAGACAGAGGCACGAACATCAAGGCTCGAGCCAAGAACTTGCTTGAGACTCTCCATAGTGACTTCAGGGCCGAAATCACCGCCCATAGCATCTATGGAGATTTTTACATCCATGGTCACAAGACCGCAGAATTATTCAGCGTCAGATTCAACCACTTTGCGACCACGATAAAAACCATCGGCAGTCACATTGTGACGAAGGTGCTTTTCACCACTAGTAGCATCTGTAGATACAGTTGCTGAAGTTAGTGCATCGTGCGAACGACGCATACCACGTCTTGAACGAGTTTTTCGACTTTTTTGAACAGCCATGGGGTACTCTCCTTATCAATTAAACAGCAGCTAGTGCTTAAGCTGCTTTAAAACACTAAAGGGGCTATCAGCGACAGCCTCCTCATCATCATTAGTAATAGTAGCCTTTGAAACAACGGCATTACCTGTACATTCACCTGGGTTGTGATAATTCACAATGGGCAGAGCCAGTAATAGCTCGTCCTCTAACACAACCGCTAAATCAGCTATTTTATCAACCACAATCCAGGGCTCATAGTCGGGTGATACATTAGCTATACGATCCTCGGACCAAATAACCTGCAAAGCAATAGCTGCTTTAATCTCAATACTCATGGGGTCTAGACAACGCTGACAAATCACATCAACAGAAATCTTGGCTTCACCCTTCACTAAAGGCTGCCTAGACTGATCACGGGTAAACTCTAAAGTAGCACTCAGGGAGCTGTTAACAGCTTCAACTGATGCGCTTAACCTTGGAAGATGTTTTGCAAAAAATTCACCTTCTAAGGTGATTCCCTGCAACGCTAATTTCCGAGGATCTATTTGAGTCGGCAGTGACATAGTCTTCGACGGTATTAAGTTAGGCGCGCATAATAGGGTTAAGGCTGTGAATAGTCAAAGAAAAATGCTTAAAATAGCCACAACAACATTAATTAACCTGCTGAGAAAGTAACCCATGAGTGAACAATTAATACTGGCATCATCATCTAGGTACAAAATATCATTATTTGAACGGCTGGGCATAAAGTTTACAGCTGTATCAGCCGACATTGATGAATCCCCCTTAGCCAGCGAATTACCCATAGAATTAGTGAAGCGGCTTTCTGAGCAAAAAGCACTCGCAATAGCTACTTTAAACATTGACTCATGGGTTATAGGCGCTGATCAAGTGGGTTCAGTAGAGAACAAGATATTAGAAAAACCAGGCAATTATGAAAAAGCATATCAACAGTTACAGTTTCAATCAGGTAAAAGCGTTTATTTTCATTGTGGCGTTACATTAGCAAAGCAATCGTCTAACGGCACTATTACAAAAATCACTGAAATGAGTACTACCGAGGTTATTTTTAGACAACTTTCTGATACTGACATTAAAGCATACTTAGAAAAAGAACAGCCCTATGACTGTGCGGGCAGCTTTAAATCGGAAGGTCTTGGTATTAGTTTATTTGACCAAATTAAAAGTAACGATCCGACCTGCTTAATTGGGCTGCCGCTTATACTTGTACGTAAAATACTGAGTAATCAAGAAATAAATATTTAAATATATAGGTTTATAAAACCATGATAATCGATTGTTTTATATGTATTTTTTAATCTCAGAAAAGCAGTCAATACAGGCAACTGGTTCAAACTTTAATAGCCTATCTTTAGCGTGAGCACCATAGCTAACACCCAATCTTGGCATATTAATCTGCTGCGCCATGTCCAAATCAAATTCCGTATCACCCACCATAAGCGCCTGATCAGCAGTCACTTCGAACTTTTCTAGCAATTCGGCAAGCATTAGCGGATTGGGTTTTGAGGCAGTTTCATCTGCACAGCGAGAATCATCAAACAGGTCTTCAATATTCGAAGCGACAAACGCCCTATTAAGTCCGGCACGACTTTTACCCGTTGCCACGGCAATCAGATAACCAGACTGCTTAAGCTCATCCAACACGTCGAGCACATGAGGAAAGAAATCGGTGGGGCCGGCATTTTTTTGACGATAATAATCAGAGTAACTTTGCACAACCCCAGCAATCACCTGATCATCGGCATCAGGGAATAAGAAAGATACCGCCTCTTTAAGCCCTAAGCCAATAATATTTGAGGCCTCGGCAAAGCTTGGCACAGAAAGCCCTTGCTGCTTAGCTGCATGCTGAATACAGGTCGAAATGGTAGTGACAGAATCGCACAATGTGCCATCCCAGTCGAAAATTATCAGTTTATAGTTATGATTCATTTTATTAGTCTAGCTTATCCAGAATATTTTGTAGGTCGCCGGGCAATGGTGCTTCGACTTTCATTCTTACATTAGATATTGGATGCTTAAACTCAAGACAGCTGGCATGAAGGAAAAGGCGCTTCAAACCAAAGCCTTTTACCAGCTGATTAAATTCCTGATCACCGTATTTTGGATCCCCTGCTATGGCTTGATCAGAAAACTGGCAATGCACACGAATCTGGTGAGTTCTACCGGTTTCTAAGCGAATATTCAGCAATGAGGCCTGCTTGTATAGCTTGGCAACAGAGAAATGCGTGACTGATGCCTTTCCCTCCACGTCAACACGCACCATTCGTTCACCAGAAGCTAACGTATTCTTCTTAAGGGGCGCATTGATGGTGGACTTACCTTTAGGCCACTTTCCTTTTACCAGTGCCTGATAAGATTTTTTGATATGGTTTTGCTGTAGCTGTTTTTGCAAATCAACCAGACCCGCTCGACTCTTGGCTAACATTAAGCAACCCGAGGTATCACGATCTAATCGATGAACAAGCTCTAAAAATTTAGCCTCAGGACGATCTGCACGAAGACCCTCAATAACCCCAAAGGAAACCCCACTTCCGCCATGCACCGCCATTCCACTGGGTTTATCAATAACAATTAAACCATCATCTTCAAAGATAATACTTTCGTTAAGACGCACTCGCATTTGACGGCCTGGCATACCTTGTGAGGAATTATCAGAAACTCTAATCGGTGCTACACGAATCACGTCACCAGTAGCAAGGCGCGTATCCGCTTTCACTCGACCCTTATTGACCCGAACCTCGCCTTTTCGCAATAAGCGATAAATACGCGACTTAGGGACGCCCTTGAGCAGCCTTATTAAAAAATTATCTAATCGCTGGCCAGCGTATTCTGCGTCAACTTCATGATAGGTTACGGCATCAAAGGGATTATTTTTATCGGTAGTTTGCAATGGTTTGACTTATTTTGAAGAATTAAGCGGCAAATTATACCGCCACTTGCGGCATAATTCATAAATAAACCTAAACAATTTGCTCAAAAAACAGTGTTTGAACTAAGAAAAGCCACTAAAAACAGCCTTTTAGGCCAATAAAGCCCTAATAAAGTAAGGATTCATTGAAGATATGGCCTATCATTGCTACTATGCCGTTGATTTCAGTACTTTTAAGTCCATTAATGGCTAAAACCACTGAAAGATTAACGTAAATTTAAGAAAGAATTATTGTTGTT
>JABBBH010000045.1 GCA_018607525.1 SAR92 clade bacterium | reverse complement strand
ATGAAAAAATCACCGCGCCAAGCCAAATTTATTCTCGAGTATTTGACTGATCTAAATGCAACTAAGGCGGCTGAACGAGCTGGGTATAAGCACCCCAATGTTCAGGGTAGTCAGTTGTTATCTAACCCAATAATTAAGGATGAGATTGACAGGGAGATTAAAGGTCGATCAGAGCGCCTTAGGCGCGATTCTGACTGGGTAATGGAGCGATTAGAGGCAGAGGCTAGCAATTTAAATAATGCGCCTAGCGCGCGTATAAGGGCCTTAGAATTGATCGGAAAACATGTGGGTGCATTTAAACCTGAGAAGGTTGAGGTGACTTATCCTAGTACTTTTCTTGCTGATTTATAGCTGTTAAAACGTGCTTTTATCGGGCTATTTCAGCTTATTCAGTTTTAAATAATATTTTACTTTACATTACTGTTTTTTTGGTTATTATTTGAGGATGTAGTGTTTAATTAACTACGTCCCATGGATTAGGTTTAAACCCGTCTGTACCGCTAAAGGATTTTTGTAAGTGGCCAGATTCCTAATCTTTGGAGTTTTAAAATGAGTGATACTCAAACCCCTCGTATGTTTTTGCGCTTACCAGAAGTATTAACAATCACCGGCCTTAGCAGAAGCACCATTTATAAATGGGTCAATGAAGGTGATTTTCCTAAACCTAAACAATTAGGTCCACGCGCCATCGCTTGGGATAGTAACGAAATTGCTACTTGGTCTGAAAATCGTCCGTCAATCTAAAAGTGCTTAACCTAAACGCTATGTTCATTATACCATCTTGGCTAAATGCCAACTTGGTGTGCGGCCCTGCACTTGCTGAGTTCTTATGTCTGTTACCGACACAAAGAATTTTCCGGCAGGGCTGCTAGCCATAGCATCTAAACAATTAGATGATACATTTTCTAGCGAACAGATAATCCAATACTGTTCTTTGGCGTTTGAAATTTATAGCTTTCCCTATGCTCGGCAACACCATTTACTAGAAGATTGTGTATCTTTTCATTGCCGCACTTTGGAGCGTATGTTTGGGCGCGCGCTATTTAGAGATATAAATAATCAATTAAGTTGGATTGAGTCTTCCCCTTTACCCTGCGGCGCTTTTTTTATTCGGGGATCTGATAATAATTATGGGCTTACCAAAGCTTATCGCCTTACCCCCATTGGCAATTGGGCTATTCGTGAAGCTATAACTAATTCGGACTACCCGCTAACCAATCGAAAATTGCCTGCAAACCATGGTGCGTTGCGCTCGAGGGATGCAAAGGGAAGCAATGCCACAAATGTATTCGATATGAAGCGCGACATAAGGATCAAGGAAAGAATTGTTGCTGAGTCATTGAAAAGCATTTGTTTGTTAATTTCTGATAAGTCTGCAAGAGGCTGTGAGTTTATTGATTATTTTAAGCTTGTGCATGAACAGCTTTCGCCAGAGGAAAAACACCGCCAGTTAATAGCTGATAGGGATAGGATAGCCTTTGTTCTGCGAGTATTGAAAAATCCAAATTTGGGGAAAAGAGGATTTGTACCACAGCTTTATACGCAATCTTCCTCAGGGCGTTGGTACTCTAGTGGCCCCATTGTTTCTTTCCAAAATATGCCAAAGCAGTTGCGCCCTATCTTTTTTCAAGACTGTTATGACTATGATGTGGAATCCTGTCATTATTCTATATTTTCACAGTTAGCCGCCCGCTGTGGCGTTGAGACGCCGATTATTAATGAGCTTTTGGCCGATAAGGTGACCTTTAGATCATCAGTGGCTAAGGATGCAAATATCACTTTACCCACAGCTAAACGCTGTTTAATTAGCTTGATCTATGGCGCGCCTTTAAATCCCTCTAAGCATACTTTTTTTGGCACTACGCTGGGTGCAGTCGATGCCGCTAATTTCTGCACATCAGAAAAAATTGTCGCCTTACACAAGGAGTTAAGCAAAGGACGGCAATGTATTATTAATATGTACCGCGACCAATCGAAGAAGAAAGGTTGGATTATTAATGATGCGGGACGCGCTAGGGTGATTTCCAAGACATCAAAAATCACGTTGATGGCGCATATTCTTCAGGGTGTTGAGGCTCAAATTTTGTCCTGTATTGGAAACCATTGGGGTAATCAATTGATGTTACTTATGCATGATGGCTTCGTTACCAAGGTTCAATTAGACACTGCATTAATTAGATCAACTGTATTGGCTGAAACGGGTTGGGATGTATGTTTTAGCGAGGAAAGGATAAGCATTATCTAAATGCAGTAAAACATATCTAAATGCATTGAATACAGTGGTCAAAAGTGTACCAATTACCTAGGTTTATTCGGCTTTCTGCATTTATATTTACACAGTATAAACTGCTATAAGTTGCTGTCTGTATTTCTATATATTTATTCTGTATGACTTAAAAGGCTAACAAACTCTTTTTGTGCCGAACTTTGAATAAAATCAGACCAAGCTTGCATCATTACTCGACGCGGCTCTAAATATTCTGCCATGTTATATATTGCTCTAATCTTATCTTTATCCTTGTGAGCTAGTCCTTTTTCAATATGATCACTATTAAATCCCTGTTCGTTGAGATAAGTGCTGGCTATTTTTCTTATTCCATGACTGACAAGTTTATCTTTATATCCCATTTTTTTTATGGCGGAATTAGCTGACTGTGAGTCTATATGGGTATTGGGGTTGTTACGTCCGGGGAAAATATAGTCTCTATGACCAGAAATTGGTTTCATTACCTCTAAAATTTTTAAGCTTTGTTTTGATAGCGGTACCAAGTGTTCTTTAAAGTCGTCTCTTATGGCTTTGCCTATGTTTTTCATTTTCATACCTGCTATCACCCAGACAGCATTCTCAAAATCAATTTCATCCCAACGAGCTGCCGCACATTCACCCGGTCTTAACATCACATGTAATGCCCACTCTATTTGGCATCTTGTGGTGCGTTGAATTTGCGCATTGGATAATACTTTTAGGAAGCAGCCCAACTCTTTTGGCGCTATTGTTGGCAAAGATTTAGGCACAGGAGCGGTAAAGGAGTCACTTAAATTAGCAAGGCAGTTGAATTCAACAACACCTTTGTTGACGGCATATATCATTATTTTATCAAGCCTAGAACAGATTCGGCGCAAGGTTTCTAGTTTTCCCGCTTCCTGCAGAAAAATTAATTCGTCATGTGCAATTTTTGCGCTAATATTCTGAATTGGCATTGCACCTAGGCGGGGGAAAACATGTAGCTCTAATGATTTCAAGATATCATTTGCGGTATCTTCTACAACGACAGGCCTCTTTATATTGTCAAGCCACTGCTTTGCCACTTGCTCTAATGAAGGTGCGTTTTTTTCACTAGTCTCTTTATCTATAGGGTCTAAACCTAGCTTGAGAATTTGGTGACACTCATCTCTTTTCTGCCTTGCTTCGACAAGACTGTAATAAGGATACGAACCAAGCCCCTTGGTGCGGCGCTTGCCTCTGGTAGGGCTTTTGAATCTAAAGATCCAAACTTTGTGGTCGAGCTTAGTATTACTTAGATTTGGTGAGACTTTTAAATACAGCCCTGCGCCATCACTAAATATGCGTTCCTTACCATCTCTACACTTTGCATTTTTAACTTGCAGAGATGTGAGTTTATTCATTGATCTAGCCAATGTACCATTCCTTTCCTTGTGAAAGGTATATGATACTTTAAATGTACCTTTTAATTCAAATCTATAATAAACCTTATAAAACGCTGTTATACATTAAATAGTTGATTTTATTGGATATATTTAAAAAATCATACCTTAAAAACCACTATAAAACTTCAATTTGGTGGAGGCGGCGGGAATTGAACCCGCGTCCGCCAGTCCGCTGCCTACGGCTC
>JABBBH010000059.1 GCA_018607525.1 SAR92 clade bacterium | reverse complement strand
TTTTAGTACCTTACAACCCGACTGGCAGGGCGCATAAGGCACGATTTCGGTAAGTGTTTAGTGCATCGGCCCCGAACAAGCTTCAACACGATCTTATGAAATATGACATTTGAGCGTTGGTCTCCCCGAGGGGTTCATAACTCTGGACGCATAAGCACGGCTCCAGTCAAACGGCACTACACTGGGGTTTAAGCAGCTAGTGCGTAGTTGTCGTCGTTGGCAACTATAAGTTTGCGACTTTGGATTAACGAGATTGGTCACCATCTCGGCATGCACCGGAGGTTTTGTAACCGTCGTCGAATCCAAAACGCCCCCATGTAACTTTATTTTACCATACTCTTGGTTAATAAGATGGGTGGTTTTATAGTCGTGTTTGAATTATGTTTGGTCTAGAATAAATTTTATTACGTTTTTGATTGGGAGTTTGCGATGCAACGGGGTGAGTTTTCGTCAACCTTTACATTTGTGCTTGCGGCGGCTGGGTCGGCGGTGGGCTTTGGTAATATCTGGGGCTTCCCCACTAATGCGGCGGAAAATGGCGGTGCTGCCTTTTTGTTGATGTATTTAATTTTGGCTTTTTTACTGGCCTACCCGGCGCTGATGGCTGAGTTAATTATTGGCCGCCATACTCGCGCCAATATGGTGACGGCTTTAGATTCTATAGCCACCAGTGAATCAGCTAAAAAACTGGGGCGCTTAACCGGTTATGCGGGCATGCTAACCGCGAGTTTGATTCTGTCTTTTTATGGCATTGTGGCGGGTTGGATGCTGGGCTCTATGGCGGAACCGGTAGCCTCTACTTTAGGACTGGATGCTGTGGGCGCTTGGTTAACGGAGTTTGGTACGGCGCGTAATATTAGTTTAACCGCTGTGTTTATGCTGTTGACCGGTTTAATTATTAATGCGGGCGTGGAACAGGGTATTGAGAAGTGGTCGCGCCGCTTAATGCCATCACTACTGATTTTGTTGGTTGGCTTAATTGCTTATGTGCTCACCCGAGAGGGTGCGCTAGAGGGCTTACAACATTATCTGGTGCCTGACTTCTCGCAAATGACTAACCCTGACTTGATCGTTAGCGCTCTGGGGCAGGCTTTCTTTTCGATGTCTCTGGGTGTTGGCACCATGCTGATTTATGGTTCTTATATTCGCTCGGATGCTAATTTGCCGGTGGTGGGCTCTTTGGTCACCTTAACGGATACGGGTATTGCCTTTTTGGCGGGGTTGCTGATTTTACCGGCGATGTTTGTGGCGCAAAACTTGGGGGTTACCATTTATGGTGAGGATGGCAGTTTAGTGGGCGGACCCGGGCTTATCTTTCAGGTATTGCCTACCCTGTTTGAATCTATGGGTGGCGTTGGTTTATTTGTGGGCTTTGCGTTCTTTGTTTTGATGTCTATTGCGGCGGTGACATCCTCTATTTCGATGCTTGAGGTACCGGTTTCTTATGCAGTAGAAAATCATAATATATCGAGAAAAAGGTCAACTTTGTGGGTATCTTCTGCAATATTTGCTATAAGTGTAGCGATTTGTCTTAATTTTGAAATAGCCTTTGATGTCGTTATTAGCCTGACTACAGAATGGGCACAGCCACTAATTAGCTTATTGATCTGCCTGTTTGCTGGCTGGGTGTTTTATCGAAATTCTATATTGAATGAACTTAAGCAGGGCAACCCTGATATTCAACATTCGTTATTTTGGAAGTTATGGCCGCTTTATGTGAAGCTAATTTGCCCCGCCCTAATTGCAATTATTGTTTATCAAAGCCTGTAGCATTAATTAATGCGCTAATAACCGGCTATTTTTTGAGAACTGACCGCGCAGAAATTCCATCTGATCGCCGCGAATACGCCGGCTGTTTAATAGAGCTAGATACTCGGCATTATTGGGCTTAAATGGCAGCGCAACTAACTGCATATTCACTTCGTCTAATGTTCTATCGGCTTTAAATTGATTACAGCGACGACAGGCTGAAACCACATTTTCCCAGCGATCTTTACCGCCTTTTGAGGTTGGGTGAATATGATCTCTGGTGAGTTTGGCCGCAGGGAACTCGCGTGCACAATAAAGACAGTGATAGGCGTCACGGGCAAATAAGGTGGGGTTACTTAGCGGGCTATTGGTGCGCGGTCGCGCCAACTGTTCTCCGCCGCAGGCGATAATACTGGGCAGGTCTACTTTGGATCGCTCGCCAGTTAGCCTTGATATACCGCCCTGAACAGTGCGCACAATATCACCTAAGGTCCAGCTGACTAAATCACGGGAGTATAAACAGACCGCTTCCTCCCAATGGAGCCAGTCGATGGGTTGCCCTGCAAGGTTAAGCCTTAGAATCCTAGTTTGCATATCAAATTTATTCCTACTGAAGATAATTGACTGAAACGAAAAAGCCCCATTGCGCGTGCAACAGGGCTTTGAGAATAATGTGCGATTATTTTAAGGGGTAATCTGCCCTGCCGATGCAAATCTGCTCGACGATGGGGGTTTTTAACTAACGGTTTTAGGTAGTTGAACCCATTACCTCCCTTTTTAATCTTGTACCATTGTGAACAGCCTTGGGCATGCTGTCAATTATGCGCCGAACCAATTGACCGAGGCTGTATTGTGGGCTAGTGTGGCACATTGTTGTGGCATTTTAATGATCTTGGTGGTGAATTGTGTCGAAAGATAAGAAAGCAGTGGATTTTGAACAGCAGCTAGCGTCACTTGAGGGGCTAGTTAACTCGTTGGAAAGTGGTGAACTCAGCCTTGAGGAATCACTTAAGTCTTTTGAGCAGGGTATTAAGGTTGCTCGTGACTGTCAGGCGGCGCTTAAGTCTGCGGAACAGAAAGTTGAGGTTTTAATGCGCCAGGGTGATGAGCTGGTTAGCCAACCCTTTGAAGATAACGAGCCTTTGTCCTAGTATTCTTATATGACTACCGAGCTTAAACAACTTTTACAGTCTTATACTGAGCAGGTCGATGCTCAACTTGAGAAAATAATCCCTAAAAACTCTGGCCCTGGGGCTGAGCTTTTTGCGGCTATGCGCTATTCGGTATTTAATGGCGGTAAGCGCATGCGCCCTGCTCTGTGTTTTGCGGCGGCTGAGGCGGTTAGTGCAAGCGACAGCAATACAACTTGCGTTGCTGCTGCAGTTGAAATGATTCATGCCTATTCGTTAATTCATGATGATTTGCCGGCGATGGATGATGATGATCTGCGTCGTGGTGTTCCTACCTGTCATATACAGTTTAATGAGGCAACGGCAATTTTAGCCGGCGATGCATTGCAGTCTTTGGCTTTTAAACAGCTTTCTGAGCTCGATCTTCCTGCCTCTGTGAGTTTGCAACTGGTGGCACTTTTGTCAGATTTAGCGGGCTGTAATGGCATGGTTACTGGACAGGCGATTGATCTTGCTTCCACAGGCAAGCAACTAACAGCCGACGAATTAACCCATATGCACAACCATAAAACGGGTGCATTAATTGAGGCTAGCGTTCTGATGGGGGCGATGGCGACTAATCAGGTCTCAGATCAGCAGCTAGAGGCACTTAAAAAGTATTCCCGCGCTATTGGTTTAGCCTTTCAAATTCAGGATGATATTTTGGATGTTGAAAGCTCTACTGAGCAACTGGGCAAAAGCCAGGGCTCTGATAGCGACAAGAATAAACCCACCTATACTTCTATCTTAGGTATTGAGACAGCCCGATTAGAGGCAGAGCGACTATATCAGCAGAGTCTAGAGGCTCTCTCGGCGTTTGGCGACAGGGCGCAATCGCTTCGCGCACTGGCACAATTTATTGTGCATCGAACCTTTTAATGGGCATGGGTAATTTTGTCCCTGTGGTATACTTCTCCTCTAAAATATCCTGTATTAATTAACTGCGAAAC
>JABBBH010000056.1 GCA_018607525.1 SAR92 clade bacterium | reverse complement strand
GGTAACAAAAACATATTCCGGGCTGGCCTCAGCCAGCATTTTGCTCTTAACCTGCTCTTCAATAATCGTGTAAAAAACCTCTCTCATACCAGCGATAGGGGTTTTTAAAATTTGTGCCTCTAGGTACTCGATATTGGTATTAACCATCTGTAGCTTTCTTTGCTGCATGTGCTGATTGATCGCTACAACCAATTGCTCAACCCATTGTTTTGCGATGTAGGGAGAAAAGTATTCAACCGTTAAGGATATCAATCCTGTTTTCTTATCCGTTGAAATTGATACCTTTTCAAGAAACTCTTCATAAAGCTCCCAGCTGGTTGGGTTAGCAGTCTTGCCTGAGGGAGGGTTTCTTACCCAGAGGTTTTCATCAATATCATAAAGGTCATTATCAATACTGAGTTGGTTTTTTTCTTTGTTCCAGCCATCTGCCGCGAATACTTCAACGGCTATATCATTTTCTTCAATAAACTTCTCTACAAAACCCCATGAAAGCAATATTTCTTGTGCAATCTGTGCTTCACCTCCGCCACCGCCGCCAATATCAACACCGGCAAGTGATGCCAACCCACCCAAACCACCAAGCTTACCTAAGGCGCCCGAAAGGCCGGCACCATCCTGCTGCGCAGGGGTTAATAAAGCCGAAGCCTTGTATTGATTGGGCACTGATAAGGCGTAAATAACCGATACCACCGCAAACACAGCTGTAACTGCCACTATTAATTTTTTTGCCGCCCAAAGCACTGAAAAAAGCTCTTTTAGATCAATTTCATCGTCATAAATGGGCGCTACTTGATTTTGGCTTTCCACAATAATGTCCTTAACAAACTGTTGTTATTTTATTACTGGCTTTAAATTAGTTATTCAGCGAACTAATCGCTGCAGCACCTAAGCTAAGCTGATACAAAATCTGACTGACTTCTGCCAACAACTTAATCCCTTTAACCGGTCTTTCGTCGGTATCTAGTGGCACTACAATGGTATCACCCGCCTCAATTTTGGTGCTCTTTCTACTAGCACCTAGGAATTTACCGCCAGGTACAACCACCTGACCACTGGCTTTCACAATGTAAATGCCCTTTTTGTTGGCAGTCTGCAATAGGCCACCGCTTTGCTCTATATAATCTTTGTAGTTAAGACGCTTATCAAAGAAGTAGGACGTAGGGCGCTGAACCTCACCCACAACAGATACTTCCTGCCTAAATTGCGGGATAATTAGGTTATCACCGGCTTCTAGCATTACGTCATCCGCATCGCCGTCTAAAATGCTCTGCAACGGAATCACTAAACGACCGGTGGCCTCAACGTTATTAAGCTCTGACATTAGCTCCTCTTTAAGGGCCTGCTGTCGAGGATCAGGCTTTTCACCCTTACTGGCATCCGATAAATTCTCAGAACTCAATTCTCCATTGAGTTTTTGCCTTAATCGCTTAAGCTCCTGCTCTTCTCTTTCTTTGAGTTTTTCACGAGTGAAAATAGCCGCATTAACATCCGCTACTGAGGTAAACCCACCAGCGCGCTCTATAATCGAAGACAGTCTTTCACCTCTGGAGAACGTATACTCACCAGGGAAAACCACCTCACCACCAAGTGTCACTATTTCCTTTTTAAGATAATAGGGTGTTGACTTAACAAACACTGAATCCTGAGCCTGCAATTTAAACTCATCCGTTAATTTAGAGCTTAGGGTGAACACCAAGGATTGCTCAGAATTACTATTATCTTGACGAACAATTTCCGCATTACCACTGTAGGCAGACTCTTTTAATCCTCCTGCAGCATCAACAATATCAGCAAGGCTCATATTAGGAGTTAAGGGGTATAAACCGGGTAGCTTAACAGCGCCTTTAACTTCAACAATCATTGCTGGTGCACCAAAAGTGGCTTCAGTTTTTAATCGCTCAATTAAGGGTGAAATCTGAGTTTCACGAGTCTCAAGCTCTTCTTTTTCATCATCAACTTTATCTTGATTCATCATCATAAGTAACGACTGATCAGAACCATTATTTTCGGTTAATTCTGCTTCTGGTTGATTAACAGTATTATCTGCATTGGACTCAGTAGTGTTTAAACCCGCTTGAAACTTATTTTGCTTTTTTTCGGCTTCGGCTTCAGCTTTCTCATCAACTTCTTCCTCAATATCTTTTGCGAAGAAATATATTTGGTCGCGCGGGTAAAGTTGCATCCCCTTGTCACTTCCATTAGCGGCAAGAACATCTTTGGGCTTGAATGAAACAATCGACAAATTACCTAACTCGTCAATCTGACGGGCTATCAGCGCATAATTAACATCTAGATCAGAGGGAAATTGACTTTCGTTTGATACTAAGTCAGATAATGTTAGGCCTTCTCGCCAGCTATAATCTGCAGGATGGTGAATAGCGCCCTGCATTGTGACAATTGATTTCTTTTCTTCAATAACTGTGTCTACTGTTAAGTAGTCACCGCTTTTAATTTTAAGACGTTTGCCAGAATTTTGAGTTAGATCTAGGTCAACAACGGTTAAAAATCCGTCATCACCTACTCTATCAATTCTTGAGCTAGAGGCAAAAGATTTTGGCGTAAGACCGCCGGCCAAAGCAAGGATATCAGCCGCAGTTTTCTCGCCATTAAGCTCATAGATCGCTGGTCGACGCACTTCGCCATCAACAGAAACTGTACCCCCTACTGTTGGGATATAAATAACATCTGAGGCCTGTAACCTGAAATCATTTTTCACATCGCCTGCAAGTAATAAATCATAAAGATCAAGAGTGACAACAGTTTTTCCATTTCTCTTGAGTTTTATATTTCTTAATGAGGCAATATCACTAACCCCGCCGGCACTCATGATTGCATGGGTAATAGTTGATAAGGCAGAAACCGAGTAGGCACCCGGCTTAAAGGCTTCCCCAAGGACAAATACCTGCATAGAACGAAGTGCGCCCATACTAATATTGAGCTTGGTACCAATAACCTGGGACTCCATCTGTGTTTGGAGCATCTTTTTTGCTTCAGAGAAGGTTAGCCCAGCTATCATAATTGGGCCTAACTCAGGAAAATCCACAAATCCATCGCGGTTAACCTCAACCGTTGAAGATTTATTAAGTTTTCCATAAAAAATCACCGATAACTCGTCACCTGGGCCGAGTAAGTAATTGGGTGATACTGGGACATTAGTGGGTGCGGCAAATGAACTGGGAACATTTGCAAACAAATCATAACCAAAGGGCTTTAGCTCCGGCTTTTCCGCTTCAAAATCAGGGTCAAGCATGCGCATCATTGCTTCAAGGGAAGAATCTCCCTGCCCCATACCACGACCATCGGTAGTGGATACTGTGTCCCTAGGGATAACCGTCACACCGCTACTGGCTTGATCGGAATCTCCCTTAGCAGAGAATGAATCAAGACCACGACAGAGTTTATCAACGTCATAACCTGCTGATTTAGCTAGCGCTCGATTGCTATCAGAAAGATTACTACACATTGCCTTCGCTTCGTTTAAGCTGTTGGCGAAAACGCTTCCTGATAAAAGAACACTGGCAATAAGTACATAAATTCTCGCCATTAATTTTGTTTTAGCAGATTGCATAAACTGACCCCAGTCAAAATAATAGGTTTAATATAGATCTAAATATTATTGCTTTCTGATCAGAAAGCAACTTTGATTAAAAGTTAATTAGCTGTTTTTGAAAATACTTCGGATGTAGCGGTTAAGAAATAACCACAATTGGAACTTCAATTACTCAAGCAACATTTAATTAAACATGTTGCTTGAGTACAGACACTATTGTCTATAATTCTTCTTCGCCATTTGGCAACCCAGGTAAATCGCTATACTTGAGACCCTGATAGGGGTTTTGAACAGCAATAGCATCAGGATGGACCATAGAAATCATAATATCACTGCCATAACTACCCTGAATAAATGATTCAAAGT
>JABBBH010000033.1 GCA_018607525.1 SAR92 clade bacterium | reverse complement strand
GCAGGCTAAAGTTTGGCCTGATTAGGGATACCACATAGAGATAAAGCAAAGGGCCGTCGAGCGCATAAGCAAGACTACCAATAAAAAACCAGTTGGGCGAGGACTCGAGTACGGCATATCTAAATTGGTCGCCATAAAGCATCAGCTCATGCAGGGAAACAAAGGACTGGGTCAGAAAAAAACCAGCTAATAGACAGGCGCTATTAGTTTTGAACTTCCCGCTTGCCACAATCATGGTGGCAAATAGGAAACACATGATGGCGGTCATCATTGTTGCCATATCATGAAGTTCAAACTTAATAGTTTCCATTAAATCTCCGGCCAAAAGCAATTATTTTAGATGATACGGCTAGAAGTTTGATTTAGCCGAGTGCGGCAAGACTAGCCATTGAAAAAAAATTTGCAAAGACTAGTTAAGCTCAAGCTTGCTTATTTTGAGCCGAAATGAATTGATGAGAATTGTTATCAGACGCTTTTACAAAAAACCCCTCAAAATTGAGGGGTTTTAAATATTACTGATGCCTAATATCTTTACCTTTAACCACATAGACAATTTGCTCGCAGAGATTTTTAGAATGATCTCCAATACGCTCTAATGATCGAACCACCCATAGAATATTGATCGCGCGACTAATACTTCGCGGGTCTTCCATCATATAAGTTACAAGCTCACGCAGTGCGGTTTTATAATCAAGGTCAATTTGCGCATCCTCTTCTAAAGTACTCATTGCCGCCTTTACATCAAATCGAGCAAAGGCATCGAGCGCGTTTGCTAGCATGGCTGACACCGAACTGCCAAGATGCCTCACTTCTTTGTAACCCTGTGAAAGAGAATCTTGCTCTGAAAGAATAATTGCATGATTAGCAATTTTCTTTGCCTCATCACCAATACGCTCTAAATCATTGACCGCCTTTGTTACCATCATCACAAAGCGTAAATCACTCGCAGCTGGCTGTCGTCGGGCAATAATCAGAATGCAGGCCTCATCAATATCTACTTCCATTTCATCAACCAGACGTTCATCACGAATGACTTCTTCAGCCAGGCTACTGTCCGCTTTTATAACAGCCTTAATGGCATTTTTAAGCTGCTGCTCTACCTTGCCGCCCATTTCCATAAGCTGCGTACGGATCTCTTCGAGCTCCTCGTCAAACTGCTTCATGATATGGTTTTCAAATGTCATTTTTGGCATTTTATCTTCCTCTAGCTTTTCTAACTAAAATTCGGCGGGCCTTATTACCCAAATCTTCCTGTAATATAGGCTTCTGTCAGCTGATGCTCAGGCATCGTAAATACTTGCTCTGTGGGGTTAACCTCAATTAATTTCCCTAGGTGGAAGTACGCTGTACGATTTGAAACACGAGCAGCTTGTTGCATGCTGTGTGTCACAATAGCAATCGTAAAATTCTGACTTAATTCCTCAATGAGTTCTTCAATTTTTGCGGTTGCAATAGGGTCCAATGCTGAGCATGGCTCATCCATTAGAATTACCTCGGGGCTAACTGCAATAGCTCTTGCAATACAAAGTCGCTGCTGCTGACCACCGGAAAGACCTGTTCCTGGCTGATGAAGTCGCTCTTTGACCTCCGCCCATAGTCCCGCTTTTTTGAGGCTTTCCTCAACAATTTCATCCAGGTCAACACGCGAATCAGCAAGCCCATGAATCTTAGGGCCATAGGCAATGTTTTCAAAAATTGATTTAGGGAATGGGTTGGGCTTTTGAAACACCATGCCCACTCGCGCCCGCAGTTCAACAACATCCAGACCCTTTTGATAAATATCATCGCTATCAAGCTGTATATTGCCGGAAACTTTACAGGTATCAACTGTATCATTCATGCGATTTAGGGTGCGTAAGAATGTTGATTTACCACAGCCCGAGGGCCCAATCATAGCAATCACTTCGTTTTTGGCAATATCCACGCTGACATCGTGAATTGCCTGCTTATCGCCATAAAACACATTGACGTTACGCATGCTCATTTTTGGATTTTCACAAAAAGGCACTCCAACCGTTGCCTGTTTTACATCAACCTGAAGATCTTGCTTCGACTGACTGCTTACATCGATTGTTTTTTGTGGTGCTGTTTTAGCTTCACTCATAATTTTTCTCTTTTACCAACGACGTTCAAGACGTTTTCTCAGCCATACCGCTGAAATATTCATAATTAACAGGAAAGATAAAAGCACCATAATGGCCGCTGATGTCTTTTCAATAAAGGCTCGCTCAGGGCTATCTGCCCATAAGAAAATCTGGACGGGTAACACGGTAGCAGGGTCTGTAAATCCCTGAGGGATGTCGACAATAAATGCCACCATTCCAATCATTAGCAGTGGTGCAGTTTCACCTAGCGCCTGTGCCATACCGATAATTGCACCGGTCAGCATCCCTGGAAGCGCAAGGGGTAATACATGATGGATAACCACCTGATACCTAGAGGCTCCCATACCCAGAGCAGCCTCTCGAATAGAAGGAGGCACAGATTTAATGGCTGCTCGACTGGTAATAATAATCGTCGGTAAGGTCATTAAGGTTAATACTAAACCACCCACAATAGGAACTGATCGTGGAACATGGAAAAAATTGATAAATACCGCTAAGCCCAACAAACCAAAGATAATAGAGGGAACCGCTGCCAAGTTATTAATATTGACCTCGATAAAATCAGTAAATCTATTTTTAGCGGCAAATTCCTCGAGATATATCGCCGCAGCAACCCCAATAGGGAATGACAGCATCAAAGTAAGCAATAAGGTTAATAATGAACCCACTACAGCACCGCGAATACCCGCCTGTTCTGGCTCTCGCGAGTCTCCGCGAGTTAACAGATTTGTATTCAGCTGCAGTCGAATCTGACCCTGCTGATGCAGTTGATCAATCCACTGAACCTGCTTGGCCGATAATCGCGCAGCATAGGGCTCGCCATCTAGCCAAGATTTGTAATAGGTATCAATATCATCATCAACCAGAATCCAGCGTGTTTCAGTTTTACCAAATAGATCCGGATTAGCTAAAAGACGATCTTTGAGATCAAAACCCGCGCCATTACTCAGCAACTTATAGAGTTTACGCTTGTCACGCCGACCCGACACATCAGAAAAACTATTGCGCAATGCTTGTTTAGGAACAGCATCCCAATTAGCCTGCATTAAAAGCGACTTATCAGTTAGACTATTTATGCCTATAACTTCAGGGTCGTAATGAACCTCTAGCTGAATATAAGTCGCTTTAAATGCTCCATGACCCTTACTGATAATATCCACAAATAAAGTGAATACCGCAGCGAGACCAAGGATGATCGCAATTCGTCCATACCAGCGAAATCTGGTTTCAGAACGGCTACGTCGCTTGAGAGAGCGTTTAATTTTAGGAAGATTATCCATAATTTACTCGTATTGCTCACGATATTTTTTCACAATATGCAGTGCGAAAATATTTAACAACAGGGTGACTGTAAATAGCATTAGACCCAGAGCAAACGCCGCTAAAGTCTTTGGGCTGTCAAACTCTTGGTCACCGGTCAACAGGGTAACAATCTGAACTGTCACCGTGGTTACCGACTCTAAGGGGTTTGCGGTTAATTTAGCCGCCAGCCCAGCTGCCATCACCACAATCATGGTTTCACCGATAGCGCGAGAAATCGCCAGCATAACGCCGGCGACAATGCCCGGAAGCGCCGCAGGGATAACCACTCGGCGAACTGTTTCAGAATGCGTAGCACCCATGGCAAGTGAACCGTCACGCATTGTTTGGGGAACTGCAGTAATCACATCATCGGCTAGCGATGAAATAAACGGAATGATCATAACGCCCATCACCAAACCCGCTGCAAGTGCGCTTTCAGATGAAATGGTTAAACCAAAATCCGCCCCTAGATCACGTAAAAATGGCGCTACCGTTAAAGCCGCAAAGAAGCCATAAACCACTGTTGGCACTCCCGCCAAAACCTCTAAAGCTGGCTTGGCATAGGTGCGCACTGTTTTGCCTGAATACTCTGCTAAATAAATAGCCGACATAA
>JABBBH010000038.1 GCA_018607525.1 SAR92 clade bacterium | reverse complement strand
AATTTGGCTCCGCCTGCTGGGCTCGAACCAGCGACCCAATGATTAACAGTCATTTGCTCTACCAACTGAGCTAAGGCGGAATGGTGTTTCTTGTTGAGCGGGGCATTTTAGGCATCTCGACTAAGTGAGTCAACAGTTTCCTGCAATCAGTTTTAACTATTATTTAAATGGCTTGGTAATGTTATGGATTTAAAGCGTCGTTTCTCATAAAGCGAGTGTTTTTAATCATAATTAATAAGCGAATGCTGTTTGTGGCTGTATACTTATCATTGTTTAGTTCTGTGTAATTTTTGGGGTGCCTAGTGGTCTTTTTTGGATTTAAAATTAGAGGGATTTTGCCAGCTTTATTGCTTCAATGCTCGGTTGCATTGGGCGAGCCTGTAAAAGCGCCTGATCATTTATCTAGCCTGCAAGGCCAGTTTCAACCCATAGTGGAAACTATCAGCAAAACCCTAATGGCTGATTTTGAGCGATACGCAGCAGAGCCTCAGTCTTTTCAGGTTTTTTTAGATCAAAATGTGCGTCCTTATTGGGACCCGAGCTCTACCGCTAAAGCATTGGTGGGGCGTGCTAATTTTAAGTCACTTAATGCGAAAACTCAGACTAGGCTGATCGCTGCTGTCGAGCGCACATTGGTGCGTTATGCCTTTGAAGGTATCGCTTTTTACAATGGTCAGAAATTCGAGTTAGTGGATGTAGCCATCAGTGATTCTGGAAAAATGGGTTGGGTTCAGGTGGTTATGCGCTCACAGATACTTCCGGATCTCAATCTAGATATCCTAGTGAAGCGTAATAAAACAGGAATATGGAAAGCTGTTGATGTGCGCTTTAAGGGAATTACCTATGTGGCAGTTAAAAAACATGGCTTCCAAAAAATAATGCAAAAGCAGGGTGCGGATGCGTTAATTACTAGCCTAGATGTCAAAAACAACGACTTCTTTGATGCGCTAAAACCCAAAAAATAACTCGGAAGAACCGCCTTGCTCAAACAACACAATGTCCGCCCTATAAAACCCCTAAGGGTTGAAAGCAAATATAAGCCGGCAGGTGATCAGCCTGAGGCGATTAGCGGTATGGTTGAGGGTTTAGAAAATGGTTTGGCATCTCAGACATTACTGGGGGTGACGGGTTCGGGTAAAACTTTCAGTATTGCCAATGTCATTGAAAAGGTTCAACGACCCACCATCGTGTTGGCACACAATAAAACGCTGGCGGCGCAGCTTTACGGTGAGTTTAAGAGTTTTTTCCCTGATAACGCCGTTGAGTATTTTGTTTCTTATTATGATTATTATCAGCCTGAAGCCTATGTGCCCTCGTCAGATACCTTTATTGAAAAAGATGCTTCGGTAAACTCCCATATTGAGCAGATGCGTCTTTCAGCGACTAAATCCTTATTGGAGCGTCAGGATGTTATTGTTGTGGCCACGGTTTCTTCTATATATGGCTTGGGTGACCCCAGTTCCTATTTACAAATGGTATTGCATATATCCCGCGGTGAGCAGATCGATCAGCGTGCCGTTTTAAGGCGTTTAGCCGAATTACAGTACAAACGTAACGATATGGACTTCGATCGCTCCTCCTACCGCGTTAGAGGGGATGTGATTGATGTTTACCCAGCAGATTCTGATTATGAAGCGGTGCGTATTCAGTTATTTGATGATGAGGTTGAGGAAATCTGTCTTTTTGACCCCTTAACTGGTGAAGTGTTGCGTTCAGTGCCGCGTTTTACGATTTATCCTAAAACCCATTACGTCACCCCTCGCGAGCAGATTTTAGATGCGGTTGATAAGATCCAAGATGAATTAAAAGAGCGTTTAGAGCATTTGCGCAATAACGATAAGCTGGTAGAAGCTCAGCGTCTGCAAGAACGTGTGCGCTACGACACCGAGATGATGCGCGAGCTGGGTTATTGCAATGGCATTGAAAATTATTCCCGTTACCTGTCAGGGGCCAAGCCCGGCGAACCGCCGCCGACATTATTTAATTATCTCCCCGATAATGCCTTATTAGTTATTGATGAGTCTCATGTCACGGTGCCTCAGTTAGGGGCCATGTACAAAGGCGATCGGTCGCGCAAAGAAACCTTAGTGGAATATGGCTTTAGGTTACCTTCGGCATTAGATAACCGCCCGTTGCGCTTTGATGAATGGGAAGGTATTGCGCCACAGATGATATTTGTATCGGCGACTCCTAGCCGCTATGAAGCGGCTAATCAGGGGCAGGTGGTTGAGCAGGTTGTAAGACCTACGGGCCTTTTAGATCCTAAAATTGAAGTCAGACCGGCATCAACGCAGGTGGACGACGCGCTTTCTGAAATTAATCAGCGCGCAAAAAACAACGAACGTATCCTTATTACTGTACTTACCAAGCGTATGGCAGAAGATCTAACCGATTATCTGGATGAGCATGGGGTTAGGGTGCGTTATCTACATTCGGATATTGATACCATAGAGCGAGTAGAGATTATTCGTGACCTCAGGCTCGGGGAGTTTGATGTTTTGGTGGGCATTAATCTACTTCGTGAGGGTCTTGATATGCCTGAAGTATCGCTGGTGGCTATTTTTGATGCTGATAAAGAGGGCTTTTTGCGTTCAGAGCAATCGCTTATTCAAACCATTGGTCGTGCCGCTCGAAATCTTGAGGGCAAGGCCATTTTGTATGCCGATAAGATAACTGGATCTATGCAGCGTGCTATGGACGAAACCGAACGTCGTCGTGCCCTGCAGGTTGAGCATAATACTCAAAATGGCATTACCCCTATGAGTATCAAAAAAGATGTGGCCGATATTATGGAAGGAGCACATGCTGCAATAGGGCATAAGAAACGTGCGCGAAAAGTGGCAGAAGAGGGCGGCTTATATGATGTTAACGCTGCGCAATCCATTGAAAACATCACCAAAGAAATTAAACGCCTTGAAGAAAAAATGTATCAACATGCGCGCAATCTAGAATTTGAAGAGGCGGCGCAAACCAGAGACCTATTAGGCAAGTTGAGAGAAAAAAGCTTAGCCTCGTAGCCTATTAAACAGCAATGATCTAGCACCTATGGCTAACTTAACCATAAATCACTTTCCAGCTGTACGAGTAAAGCCACATCAGAACACAGAAGAGGGCTATTTTAATTAATAGCCTAGAAACTGTGCTTGGAGTAAAAAATCGCTGTTGTCTTAACATGGTTAAATACCTATATTTAATTACTACATGATAATGATTATCATTTACATTAAGATATAAATCAAGTAATATTCCCCAAACTTTTTCACAGATTCAAATATTTACAGACCCTATATTTAGAGAACTTGTAAAAATTATTTTGAATTTTTTTTTGAGGGACTTACTAGAATGAAACTCACTTTTCTATGCGATATACATCGCCAGCAGTTGGAAAGTAAAACCGCTCAAGCAATTCGTTTTTGGCAGGATGGTTTTGATACGGCAAAATTTTTTAATGAGCAATTTCTTTGGACAGATGCTATTCCTCATGCAGGCTGTGCCTTTGAAACTGCAGAGATTCTTATTACTAATAAAGAAATTGAAGCCGCCGTGGCTTACGAGTGGTTTTTTGCATCATCTAAACTGTTGGTTGATGCTCTTGAGGGGTTGGGGTTCAGGTATGAGGCAACTCAGGTGATTGGTATGGCTATCTCACGTTTTGATCGCGAGCTGACGGTTGCCGATACTGATAAAACCTTAATTTTGGATTATTTGTTAAAACTGCATTGGTCTGAAAAATTTTCAAGTCATCACTCTGATTCAGAGGGTTTCATTCAAAATTCTTCAAGTCTTACCCTTCAATAATTCTTTGCACTTAGCATCAGCTGTCGTTAGAATGCGCACCCTAGAAGAGAAAATGCTCGATTAGCTCAGTTGGTAGAGCGCCGTCATGACATGGCGGATGTCGTTGGTTCAAGCCCAACATCGAGCACCATTCTTTCTTTTCCTACTTCTATATCTATATCAAAGCGTAGATTTCGTTAGTCAAAAAATTCCTCTTCTCTGAAGTTATTCTTTGTCTTTTATTATGTGGTTATTCAGTTATAAAAA
>JABBBH010000023.1 GCA_018607525.1 SAR92 clade bacterium | reverse complement strand
TTTTCTGATTGATCCATAATGATTCCTATCAATAGATTTTTTATCTGACTTAGATCAAGCCATTGTATATAAGGATTAAAACAACACCCAAAACTAGCCGATAAATAACAAAGGGCAACATACCTATTTTATCTACTAGGCGCAGAAAGTAATGGATGCATAAATAGGCAGTAATCCCAGATACCAAGGTGCCAAAGGCTATTTCAAACCAAGGCACTGACGACTCTGCCATTAGCTGTAAGGTTTGATAGCCACCACTTAAACAAATAATAGGTATAGCCAATAAAAAAGAGAACCGCGCCGCTGAATTACGATCAAAACCCAAGGCTAAGGCGGCAGTAATAGTAATACCGGATCTTGATGTCCCAGGGATTAAGGCTAGAGCCTGTGCTAAACCAATAATAAGCGCTGATTTCCAGGTTAAATTTTGTAGGGTTTTAGCCCCACAAACCCGCCAATCAACCCAGCCTAGTAATAAGCCGAAAACTATAGTGGTGGTGGCAATCACCGCAATGGAACGCAGATGCAACTCAATAAAACCACCGGCTAACAGCCCTACCAGTGCCGCGGGCACGGTGGCCATAATAATAAACCAGGCCATCTGGCTTTCAGCGTTACTGTCACGCCCTAAAAAGGTTGCGCCGACCCATGATTGAATAAGCTTTATTACGTCGTTTTTGAAGTAGGCTAAAACAGCAATTAATGAGCCTACATGCACCGCCACATCAAAGGCTAAACCCTGATCCTGCCAGCCTAAAACAGCCGAGGGTAAAATGAGATGAGCAGAGCTAGAAATAGGTAAAAATTCGGTTAAACCCTGAACCACAGCCAGCCAAAATGCTTGAATAATATCCATTAATTAACCTCTTCCGCTGTGGTTCTTAGACGTTTTCTTTTTTGCCAAGCTTCAGTGCCACGCAAATACACTAGGTCTACTGTCTCGATAGCCACTGCCCTTTGCGCTGAATATTCTGTCTGCGCCAGAGGTAAAATATCTATAGCATTAGGGTAAATTGGCGTAAATTGACTCTTTAGCTCGGGTGCCGATTCAAACAGTCCCCCTGCATCACCAATCACTGAAACCCTTTGATTGGCCGCTATCAGTTCGATGGCTTGCGCTGAGGACACCAATCGATCGGCTTCTAGCGCCACAATCTGATGACTATCATCTAGCCTGTATCTGCCCAAATTAAACTCTGACATTCGCGCATCCAGTAATGCGACTATTTCCCCAGCCTGCGCACTTTCTTGACGCCCATAGGTTGCTACCATTAATTCTAGAGTAGATACAGGCACTACAGGGATATCTGCGCCATAGGCCATGCCCTGCACTGCAGCAAAACCAATGCGTAAACCAGTAAATGAGCCGGGGCCTATGCTGATACCTATGGCATCTAATTGATTAACCTTAATGTCAGCCTCGGCTAAAACCTGTTGCACCATGGGCATTAATAGACGGGAATGGGATCGCGGCTCATCTGAATATTTGGCAATGCATTCACTGCCAATTTGAAGCGCAACAGAACAGGCTTCAGTAGATGTATCAACCGCCAGAATTGTGGTCATAGTTAGCCTGTTTAAAAACCCAATTAAAATTAAACCCTGAGTATACCTAACCCAGGGTTTAATCGCATAACAGATTTAACAAGAGGTGATTAGCTCAGCGCAGTCACAATACGCGCCTGAACCTCATCCAACTTACCTAGACCATTAACTGATTTAAACGCCGGCGTTTGGTCGGCGGAATCAGCAAGCTCAGTATAAAAAGCCACTAGCGGTTCAGTCTGGTTATGATAAACCTCAAGACGGTTGCGAATAGTTTCTTCACGATCATCTTCACGCTGAATAAGCGCATCGCCAGTCACATCATCTTTACCGGCTGTTTGCGGTGGATTGTGCTCAACATGATAAACGCGACCACTGCCCTCATGAACACGACGTCCACTTAAGCGCGATACGATTTGGTCATCATCAACCGAAATTTCAACCACAAAATCGATAGGTACACCGGCATCTTTCAATGCCTGCGCCTGAGGAATAGTGCGCGGGAAACCATCGAGCAAAAAGCCATTAACGCAGTCCGCTTGCTGAATACGATCTTCTACCAAGGCAATAATCAGCTCATCGGATACTAGCGCACCAGAATCCATAACATCTTTTACTTTTTTACCCAACTCACTGCCAGCTTTGATAGCCGCACGTAACATATCTCCGGTAGAGACCTGTGGAACAGCATAATTTTCAGAAATAAACTGTGCCTGAGTGCCTTTTCCTGCGCCGGGGGGGCCTAGTAAAATCAATCGCATTAATCGGTTTCCTATTCGCTATTTTTTCAAGGCCAATCATTCGTCAGATCAACCCACAAAAGAGGGGGAGCACAATACACCTATTGGCTTATTCAAACAAGTCTAGCGCCCTTCTGGGGTATCTAGAAATTCTCTTTTCTAACTGTTTTTCTCGGCTTTTTTGGCATTATTCCAAGCCTCTTCAAGGCTCTCTGTATCAAGGGATTGATTGTTTTTAAAATCTAACTCAGCATCCATAGATTCAAAGCGACGTTTGAATTTATTGTTGGTTTTCGCCAAGGCTCTTTCGGGGTCAATGGATAGGTGTCGCGCCAAATTCACACAGGCAAACATCAGGTCACCCAGCTCTTCCTCTTGGCGTGTTTTATCCCCGCTATCGACCTCCTGCTGTAACTCGGCAAGCTCTTCCTTAACCTTATCAATTACACCCTCGGTATTAGGCCAATCAAAATTGTAATTAGCCGCTCTTTTTTGCAACTTAGTGGCGCGTAACTGCGCGGGCAATGCCATGGGAACATCATCCAAAATACCAGTATTGCCTTTATCTTGGCGTTCTTCCTGCTTAATCGCTTCCCAGTTTTTCTTGATTTGCTGTTCATCAATCGACGAACCCGCTCGAGTAGATTCAAGGGTGCCCTCAGGGAATACATGAGGGTGACGTCTTACTAACTTAGAAGTGATGTGATTGATCACCGTATCAAAATCAAATTCACCCTGTTCTTCGGCCAACTGGCAATAGAACACAATTTGAAATAATAAGTCGCCCAACTCCTCACTGAGATCACTTAGGTTATTGCGCTCGATGGCATCCACTACCTCATAAACCTCTTCAATGGTATGTGAAGCAATAGTTGAATAGGATTGCTTAATGTCCCAAGGGCATCCAGTCTCAGGATTTCGTAGGCGCGCCATTAAGTAACGCAAATCGGTAAGACTGTAATTTTTTGCCATCATTAAAAACCCTATGTGGTTTATTAGTGAAATTAAGCAAACAACCCTGAAGACAGATAACGATCACCGCGATCACAGATAATAGCCACAATAACGGCATTCTCTACCTGCTTGCTAATCTCCAGTGCGGCGGCAACTGAGCCACCGGACGATACTCCGGCAAATATCCCCTCTTCGCGGGCTAATCTAATCATAGTCTGTTCGGCAGCGGACTGGGAAATATCCATCACTGTATCTATATTGGCATCATCGAAAATACCTGGCAGATAAGCCTTTGGCCAACGTCTTATCCCCGGAATATTGGCGCCATCTTCGGGCTGTAGGCCAACAATTTCAATCTCTGGATTTTTGGATTTAAGAAAAGCTGAAACGCCCATAATGGTCCCTGTAGTTCCCATCGAGCTGACAAAATGTGTTACTTCACCCTGTGTATCGCGCCAAATTTCAGGGCCTGTGGAATTCACATGGGCCATTGGGTTATCCGGGTTATTAAACTGGTCTAAGACTATGCCCCTGCCCTCAGCCTGTAGCCGATTAGCCAGATCACGAGCACCTTCCATGCCCTCTTCCTTAGTCACCAAAATAAGCTCAGCACCGTAAGCTGTCATCGCCCATTTACGCTCGTCGGTGGCATTTTCAGGCATGATTAAAGTAATTTTATAGCCCAACATGGCCGACGCCATAGCAAGTGCAATGCCTGTATTACCACTGGTAGCCTCGACCAGACGATCACCGGGTTTAATATCACCCCGCAACTCGGCCTGTTTAATCATATTGATGGCCGGACGATCTTTTACACTGCCCGCAGGGTTGTCGCCCTCGAGCTTGGCAAGAATGGTATTGGAGGTTTTTCCGGGGATACGCTGCAACTTAACCAAGCGGCTATTGCCTACAGTTTGATCAATTGTCGGGTATTGCATGGTCTTGCCTCAAAAGCAGTTTAAAAGTTAAAGGTCTATTGTGCCTTAAATTGCCGCAATCTACCCCTACTTGAAAGTTATAGGTCATACAGTTTTCTTATAAGGCTTTCTTTCAAAAAAATTTTAAATAATTGCCACATAGGCTAGGGCATAGTTTTTTTCATCGGATAGACTCAGTAAAACTTGAGATCCACCCAACTGTTTTAATCGCTCTGCGGCATTGGCCTGCATTTCAGCCTGTGGCGCGCCCTCTGAATTATTTGAAACTATCATATGCTGAAAGCTAATACCGCGACCAATTCCAGTGCCCAACGCTTTGGCAATGGCCTCTTTGGCGGCAAACCGTTTGGCCAAAAAAGCCACTGAGTTACCCCGCGCCTGATACTCTACGATTTCGCTTTCAGTAAGAATGCGCTGCACAAACTTATCACCCTGACGCTCAAGTGCGCTGGCAATGCGTTGGATTTCAACAATATCTGTGCCTATGGCTATAGTCATTTTTACACTCTAATTATTGTTTAAAAGGTGCTGACGATAAAGTTCGCGGCTATTGAGCTCTTTGCCATCTAAATAAAAGTCAATCACCTGACGGGTCAGTTTTTTGGCCGCTCTCAGAACTGATTGTTGCTCCAGCTGACCCTGATATAACGCCATAATATCAGCTCCCGAAAAAGCATGAAGATTATCGGCAGTTTGATCTTGAATCAATTTAAGCCCCTGATCAGGAATATAATAATATAAGTGCTCTGCGGATACTGCCTGCCCTGTTTCAGCCTCAGCATCTAAAACCAAACCATAGCCTAATTCTTCCAACAGTAACATCTCAAAACGCCTTAATACAGGCTGAAGTATTTCTGAGGTGGGCAGCTGTGTCATTAATTGGCGATAAAATTCATAGAGCGATTGGTGCGGGTCGTTTTGATGCAGTAATTTATACAGCAATTCATTGATATAAAGACCCACAAATAGTGATTCTTGCTTCAGAAAAACCGGTGCTTGAATAGGATCGGCTTGAGTCAGAGTTTTTAGTTCACCGCGCCCCTGCCACTGAAAATGATGCTCGGAATAGGGGAAAAGGGTTTTGGCGATGCCTTTTTTATTGGGCTTGCGAAAGCCCTTGGCAACACAGCGGAGACGACCATGATTGAGGGTAAAAATATCCACCAGCAAACTGGTTTCTCGGTAAGGAATAGTATGAAGAATAAATCCGGGTTCCGACTCAACTCGCATAGCGCGTTACTCGTCTGTGTAGCCCAAGCTGCGGAGTGCTCTTTCATCGTCAGACCAACCACTTCGCACCTTAACCCAGGTTTTCAGCATCACTTTAGAATCCAGTAATGATTCCATATCAGCGCGTGCCTGCTGACCTATTTTCTTAATGCGCTCACCCTTTGTGCCAATAATAATTTTCTTTTGGCCATCGCGCTCTACCAGAATAAGGGCGCTAATATGGGTAATTTTCTTTTCGACCCGAAATTCTTCAATTTCAACAGTCACCTGATAGGGTAACTCTGCACCCAGTTGGCGGGTAATTTTTTCTCGGACAATTTCAGCAGCCAAAAATCGTTCGCTGCGATCAGTAATTTGATCATCTGGAAAGACATGGGTATTTTCGGGGATATAGGTGTTAATCTTTTTCTCGAGAACATCTATATTGGTTTGACGCAGAGCTGATATGGGAATGTATTCTGCTGCCTCTATCTTGCCCCTTAAAAACCCCATATGAGGCAAAATGGCATCCTTGTCTTCGATCATATCCACTTTGTTAATCACTACGATAACCGGCGCTGGTGACTGGCTTAACTGGCGAGCCACATATTCATCCGCCTCACTCCACTCAAATCGATCTAAAACAAATACCACAATATCCACATCGGCAATCACACTAGAAGCAGAGCGATTCATAACACGATTAATCGCACGATCCTGATTAGTATGAATCCCCGGAGTGTCAACATAGATTGTTTGATAATTTTCTTCCGTTTTAATACCCAGCAAAGTGTGTCTTGTAGTCTGAGGTTTACGCGAAGTAATACACAGCTTTTGACCCAACAAATGATTAAGCAACGTGGACTTACCCACATTAGGTCGACCGACAATCGCAACATAGCCACAAAATTGTTCTACTGACATTAAATCTCCACCTCTAGGGTTGCTAAAAACTGCTCAGCAACCAACTGCTCTGCTTTGCGTCTGCTACTGGCTGTAGCGGTAAATTCTCTATCCAACAAATCTATCTTACAGCTGAGGGTGAATAATCGGCTATGAGCCTCACCGCCAGTTTCAACAACACGATACACCGGTAGTGCATGTCCACGTTGCTGAAGAAATTCTTGTAATGCAGTCTTGGGATCCTTGGTAGGCTTGTTATCATCTGCAGTACCCAGCATATCTGTAAACCAGGCAAGCACACAGCGTCGCGCTTCATCCAAATTCGAATCGATATAGATAGCGCCAATCAGGGCCTCCACCGTATCTCCCAATATAGAATCACGGCGTTGCCCACCACTCTTCATTTCACCGCCACCTAATAATAACTGGGGGCCTAGATCCAGTTTTCTGGCTATCTCTGCCAGTGATTCAGCGCGAACAATTTGCGAGCGCATGCGGCTGAGGTCACCCTCGCGAGCGTCAGGAAACTGTTGATGAAGAAAGTCACTAATCACAAGACTCAATACAGAGTCACCTAAAAATTCAAGGCGTTCATTATTTTTGCTACCGAAACTGCGATGAGAGAGGGCTAGTGTTAATAGATCTACATCGCGAAACTGATAATCAAGTCGCTCTTGAAGTAATCTATTTGTGGCGTCCACTGTCATTACAGGTCACTTCCTATCATTGGATACTTCCGGCGCGATCAAAGCTAGGGAGACTGGCAAAGCTATCCCAAAACATCCAGCGCGCAAATGCCTTACCCACAATACGATCTGCAGGGACAGGACCCCACACGCGGCTATCACTAGAATTATCACGGTTATCGCCCATCATAAAATAATGACCCGCAGGAACCACTGTGGAGAAATTTAAACTCAGGCGTGTGGGTGACTGTCGCCTCTGTATAAGATGATCAACACCCGTTAAGTTTTCAGTCATTACCACCGATCTGGGTGCAGCAGGTTCTTGCAAATAAGCTGTTTGTGACATTTTTTCGCCATTCACAAACAGCTGACCCTTAATGAGATTAATTTTATCACCCGGCATGCCAACTACGCGCTTAATAAAATAGCGGTCCTGATGAGGCGGGAAAAACACCATCACATCACCGCGCTCAGGGTCAGAAACATCAATAATCTTAGTGCGCAAAACTGGCAGTCTTACACCATAGATCCACTTATTCACTAAAATATAGTCGCCTACCTTAAGGGTGGGCACCATCGATTTCGAGGGAATTTGGAAAGGCTCAATCACGAAGGATCTTAAGACTAAAACGATACCTAATACGGGTGCCATAGAGGCTAAAAAGCCAATTAGCGTATCCTCACCACCCCTGATTGATTTGTTCAGCAACCAGCTTAGGCCGCACAACAAAAATAACAGGGTAAGAATTAGCTCAAAGTTAAAATCCATAATAAGGCTCTCCGTTTAATTGACCACTTAGGTCTTAAGCACTGCAAGAAATGCATCCTGCGGGATTTCAACACGACCCACCTGTTTCATGCGCTTTTTACCGGCTTTTTGCTTTTCCAATAACTTTTTCTTACGGGTTACGTCACCGCCATAACATTTTGCTGTTACGTTTTTACGCAGTGCCTTAACCGTTGTTCGTGCTACCACACTGCCGCCAATTGCCGCCTGAATAGCCACATCAAACATTTGCCGAGGAATAAGTTCTTTCATTTTATCAGCCAGATTACGGCCTTTTTGCGTCGCATGATCACGGTGAATAATTGCTGCCAATGCATCAACCTTATCGCCGTTAATCAGGATATCAAGCTTAACCAGTGAAGCCAGTTGAAAACGGGTAAAGCTATAATCCAACGAAGCGAAGCCACGGCTGACCGACTTTAGCCGGTCAAAAAAGTCCATTACCACCTCACTCATCGGCAAATCATAACTCAATGAAACCTGACCACCGATGAACTGCATATCTTTTTGAATGCCACGCTTTTCAACACAGAGTGCGATTACATTACCTACATAATCTTTTGGTACTAATATGTTGGCTTCACAAATAGGCTCACGCATCTCTTCAATAGCCGCTGGATCGGGCAAATTAGAGGGATTAGAAATGTAGAGTGTATCACCCTTATTCGTGACAATTTCGTAGACCACGGTGGGTGCTGTGGTAATAAGATCGAGATCATATTCGCGCTCAAGACGCTCTTGAATAATCTCCATATGGAGCATACCCAAAAAACCACAACGGAAACCAAAGCCTAGTGCATCTGAACTCTCAGGTTCATAAAATAACGAAGCATCATTAACCGCTAATTTAGCCAGTGCCTCGCGAAAATCCTCAAAATCGTCCGAGTCTACTGGAAACATCCCAGCATAAACCTGCGGTTTAATTTTCTGAAAGCCCGGCAATGCCTCTGCATCAGAACTACTCATATGAGTGATGGTATCGCCCACAGGCGCACCCAAAATATCTTTAATACCAGCCACCATAAAGCCAACTTCACCGGCTTTAAGTACACCCGTAGGGTTCCGCTTGGGCGTAAATACACCCACACTGTCTACCACATGGGATTTGCCAAGTGACTTGGCCATAATTTTGTCTTTAACCTGAAGCGTGCCCTGCATTACTCTCACCAAAGAGACAACACCCAAATAATTATCAAACCATGAATCAATAATTAAGGCCTGGAGTGGCGCATCGACATCGCCAACAGGTGGGGGTACCTTCAGGACTAATTCTTCAAGGATATCACTGATGCCATCACCAGTTTTAGCGCTACAGCGAACAGCTTCTGTAGCTTCGATACCAATAATATTTTCAATTTCATCGATAACTTTTTCAGGCTCTGCCTGAGGAAGATCCATCTTATTAAGGACTGGAATAACTTCTAAACCCTGAGCAATCGCGGTGTAGCAGTTTGCCACCGACTGGGCTTCAACGCCCTGCGCCGCGTCAACAATCAGCAGTGCACCCTCACAGGCTGCAAGAGAACGAGAAACCTCATAGGAGAAATCCACATGCCCAGGAGTATCAATAAAGTTTAACTGGTAGGTTTTGCCGTCTTTGGCTTTAAAAGGCAAGGTAACGCTTTGACTTTTAATAGTGATACCACGCTCGCGCTCGATATCCATAGAATCAAGTACTTGAGCGGCCATTTCGCGCTCACTCAGGCCGCCACATAGCTGAATAAACCGATCAGCAATAGTGGATTTACCGTGGTCAATATGGGCAATAATTGAAAAATTTCTAATATGACTAAGATCGGACAATGTATTTTCTGCCAATAAAATTTGCGATCGCAATTTTAGCCTATTTCTCCTGTAGACGCTATCGATCAAAGCCTCTAATCGAAGTTTAAACAGCCCAATAGGCATGCTAATTATTCAATATAGATTGTTTTAAGAGCAGCTCAGTTTTAGAAACAAAAATGGATAGGCATAGTCCCATGCATTATAGGCCCAGAAAATAGCAAAATTAGACAGGAATCTAAGAAAAACTCACCGACTGCTGATGATTTTCATCAAATAAAACCGGATTGATTCTAGGGTCATTGCGTAGCTTGCGGTTGTAGCGACTGACTGTCCAACCGCCCAAACCAAGGCCCAAACAGGCGCCAATCACACTACTGAGGTCACTTGAATCCATAAGCCAAAGTCCCACTAAACTCCCCAATAACGGCACCATATAAGCACCCAAAGAGCCCAGCACAACCACATCTTCAGGTATAGCAATGGTTACCTGCTGTCCGACCTGATAAGACTGATTCTGAGACTGCTGTCTAACCACCCGAATGCGATTAGTTCTGCCGGAGAGCTTTGATAGCACAGCGGTACCACAGCCCTTTTGCGCCGAACAGGTTTCACAGGCAGACTTTTGTACTGCCTCAACCCAAAGGGCGTCTGACTCAACGGAGGTTACTGTCGCTGTTTCGAGGATCATTGTTATGCCTTAGCATTCACTTTGGTATTAAAGGTGGATACGTGGGTAACCGCCACTGCGATTCACTCATCTTTTGCAAGAATTTTAAGTCAGTGGAACCTCGCAACCTATTGGGTGCTAATATTATCACCTATCTCAGTGGAAAGCTTAACTGGCACCAAAGAACTACGCGGTTGATTACGCACAATTTCATTTAAATAATTACGCATACGCTGGTGGTTAAGCGCTTCTATATCAGCAGAGGTCAGCTTGATTATTTTCAGCGGCTGTGGAGACAAATTAATATTACCAACGGCGTTCACGGTACGCGCTTGAACATTAGGTTGAAAACCAGAGGGATACTGTGAGGCTGGACCCTTGACTTGATCTTCTAGCTGGCTGGCAAATAAATCAGTGCCTGTTCCCTGCTGCTGGGATGGCTCCAGCTGATTTAACTGCTGAACACCTATGATAGCAACAAAAGCAACGCTAGCGGCTATAGCAAAGCGACCCATTGAATAAAGCTTTGATTTCGCTGTCGACGAGAATATTGTGGCATAGGTGGGTTCTTCGGCAATAGCAGAAGAGACAGACTGCGAAATATCCACACCCGCAAGCGGCGTATCTGCCATTGCTTGGGAGGCTGAATGGTATCTTGACCACTTACTGGCAACTGATTGATCTTGATTCGCATGATCGGCGTCGAGCTGCTTTAAAATACGATGCAACTCAATTTCGCTGGCTTCACCATCGACAAGAGCAGACACTGATTCTAAAAGGCGCTTTTCACTTTCACTCATACAGATTCCTCAAAGTTATAACCCATTGTTAAACACTTAAAGTATGTAATCCTACTTAATATGACTGCGAAAACTGAAAAAGGTTCAATCCTATTTGTTTTCATCAGATTCACCTGAAACATGCTTATCGATAAATTCACGCGCTCTAAAAATACGCGACCTTACCGTTCCCACTGGGCAACCCATAACTGCTGCAATTTCTTCATAGCTCATTCCCTCAAATTCACGCAACGTGAGGGCAGTACGAAGATCTTCAGGTAATTGACTAAGGGAATCTTGAATAACCTGCGATAACTCCTGAGTCATTATAAAATCTTCAGGCGAGGCTTCATCAATAAGCTTTTCATTGTCAGCAAATTGCTCAGCATCTGCGACATCGATATCGGTACTAGATGGGCGGCGACTTTTTGAAACTAAATAATTTTTGGCTGTATTGATGGCAATTCTGTATAGCCAGGTATAAAACTGGCTATCGCCACGAAATTTTGGCAGTGCGCGGTAGGCTTTTATAAAGGCTTCTTGGGTAACATCCGCTACCTCATCGGTATCACGCACAAAACGCGAAACAATCGCCTGTAATTTGTATTGGTATTTTAATACAAGAAGGTCAAACGCCCTTTTATCACCTTTTTGAACACGCAACACAAGTTGGTGATCTGTTGGCTCAGTTTTGGGTTCCTTCATGAATAAATCCAATTATTAAATAGACATTTGCCAGCGAAAATTCTGTATCTGGGTATTTTATAGCTGACATAAAAGTGTCTAGGCTAAATATGACAGTTTTATTCTAATTTAGCGTAGTCACCTGTAATCGCATACTATATCATCACCACAGTTTTATTATATGCGGTTTATTGATGAAGAGAAAAAATCTCTACGATGTACTAGTTATAGGCAGTGGCGCTGCCGGCCTAACACTGGCATTGCAACTAGATAAAAAACTCAGAGTCGCACTGATTAGCAAATCAACACTAAAGGGTGGAGCCTCATGGCTTGCTCAGGGTGGAATTGCTGCGGTGTTTGATAAAGATGATAGCGCTGAAGCTCATATCGAGGATACCTTGATTGCCGGTGCAGGTCTCTGTCATCAGGATAGTGTGCGCTATGTGGTTGAAAACGGCCCCTCTGCTGTTACCTGGCTAATCAACCAGGGGGTGGACTTCACTCTCGATTCAGATCAGGTTCACTACCATTTAACTCAGGAAGGCGGACACAGTCACCGACGTATTTTGCATTCTGCAGATGCTACAGGCAAAGCGGTTACCAGCACCCTAGTTGAACAGGTGATTGCCAGAGAAAATATCGAGATCTATGAACATCATTGCGCGGTCGATCTGGTGACTCAGACTGATGATGCAGGCAAGCCTAGATGTAGCGGCGCTTACCTGCTAGATATTGAAACCTCTGAGGTGTCTCTTTTTCAGGCAAAAACTGTAGTTTTAGCCTCTGGCGGAGCCAGTAAAGCCTATCTTTATACCAGCAATCCCGATGGTGCCAGTGGCGATGGATTGGCCATGGCTTGGCGACGAGGCTGTCGCGTTGCTAACCTAGAATTTAATCAGTTTCACCCTACCTGCCTCTATCACCCCAAGGCTAAGTCATCATTAATAACCGAGGCTTTGCGTGGCGAAGGTGCGATATTAAAACTGCCTGATGGATCGCGCTTTATGGATAAATTTCATGCCGATGGCGAATTAGCGCCAAGGGATGTTGTTGCCCGAGCCATTGACTTTGAAATGAAACGTTTGGGCTGCGACTCTGTGTTTTTGGATATTAGCCATAAACCCGCTAAGTTTATCACTGAGCATTTCCCTACGGTCTATGAAAACTGCCTCAAATTTAATATAGATATCACCAAAGAACCTATCCCTGTGGTACCTGCGGCACATTACACCTGTGGTGGTGTTATGGTCGACAAACAGGGGCAAACAGACCTACAAAGCCTGTATGCCATTGGTGAAACCGCGTTTACTGGCCTGCATGGCGCTAACCGAATGGCCAGTAATTCCCTTTTGGAATGCCTGGTATATGCTCAGGCAGCCGCTAAGGATATTAATCAATCAATCGCCGAAATGACTCCACTTGAACCACTCAAAGATTGGGATGAATCAAGGGTCAGTAGCTCAGATGAAGATGTGGTTATTTCTCATAACTGGGATGAACTACGGCGGTTTATGTGGGATTACGTGGGCATTGTGCGAAACGATAAACGGCTACAGCGAGCCCAGCACCGCATCAAGCTATTACAAAATGAAATTCAGGAATTTTATGGCAATCATAAGATCACTCGCGACCTTCTTGAGCTGCGAAATCTTGCGACTGTTTCCGAGTTGATTATTGGCTGTGCTCAACAGCGTAAAGAGAGCCGTGGACTGCATTACACCACTGATTATCCCAATCTAGCAGCCACCGCAAAAGATACTATTATGCAGCCGATCAACTTTGCCGGTAACAGCCAAACTAAGACCGACTAGCGGTTTTAGACCAAGCAATAATTAGCTTTCTCAACCTAATATGCTGATCCTTAGACATGGAATCTGCAGGAATTACTTGGCTTATCTTTTTTTGATCGGCTGATAATAAATACAGAATAACTAGGGGCGCTGTTAAGAACTGTTGAGACTGTAAAGACACCGGTTGCTGATTGTAAAGCCAGCGATTAGTTTGCGGCGAATAAACCAAGGTATTGGGTTTAGATCGCCTAAAATCCTTAATAGTCACTGCTCCATAGATAATCACGAGCATTATAAAGAACAGTTTGATGGCAACAATAATCGGGCTAGCCCAGATCATTCCTACCACCAAGCAGACTAGACTGAGATCAAAAACCAGAATTGATTTGGCCGCCTTTATAACAAAACTATTGGGACCGCTTTCGACTCTCACAAATAATATCCACAATCCGTTGTGTATTGATATCCGTTGCCTGTTCGCCTCTTACAAGCCATAAAAATAATTGCTGATCTTCAAGCTCGAGTAATTCTTGAAATAACTGCTGATCAGTTTGGTCGAGTTGATCATAATGCTTTTCAACAAAGGGTTGTAACATCAGGTCTAGTTCCAGCATGCCTCTTCGACTAGCCCACATAAGGCGATTTTTTTCCATTGAAAATTCCTGAAATGCTATGAAATATTTTTGCGACTCTATCTGCTTACATTATAGGGAACTGAAACAAAATAGGCTAAACTATCTACCCTATAAGTTAGCACAGCCATATTGGGATAAAATCTATGAACGATGATTTACGCGGTCTTATCGAACTTCGCGGTGAAGACAGCCTAAAATTTTTACAGGGTCAGGTCACCTGTGATCTAAATACGCTTGAACCTGGCCAGGTGCTTGCCGGAAGTCATTGCACACCAAAGGGCCGAGTTATTTTTTTATTCTCTGCTCAACTCGTAGATGACAATCGTCTTATCCTTGAAACCCATCCCTCAGTTGTTAGCACAGCTTTGGCAAGCCTTAAGAAATATGCGGTATTTTTTAAAACTGAAATCGAAGATATTAGTGATCAGAGCGGTGACTTCCCATCATCACTGAATCGTTTTCAGCGCTTGCAGGCGGGTATTCCTGATATCACCCAAGCAACCACCGATTTATTTATTCCGCAAATGCTTAATCTTGATGCGCTAAACTTTATTAGCTTTAAAAAAGGCTGCTATACCGGCCAAGAGGTGGTGGCGCGCGCCCATTATTTAGGCACTGTAAAACGCAGAATGCACCGTCTTCTATTGCCACAGGGATACCTTCCGCAACCCGGAGAAGCCATTCATAATTCGGATAACAAGGCGCTTGGAACAGTGGTTAATGCACAGATTTCTGAAAATCAGGTCGAGATGCTTGCCGTCTTATCTAGCTCAGCCATAGATTGCGATCAGATTATCATTAATGATCAGAAATTAGCGGTTAAATTTTTACCTCTGCCCTATCAAGTTGATTAGAGCCGTATTATGTCTGAATTATTAGACGCCATTAAACCGCTGCTCCCTCTTATAGGACTCTGTTCTCTTTTCGTTTTCTTGGTCAGCTTGGCGTCATTACCCTGGTTAGTCGCCAAAATACCTGAAGATTATTTTTTACATCGCAAACGAAAAAAAACACTGCCTTTAACAACAGCGGCTTTTGCTCGCTATTTGTTCATGCGGCTTGCTAGAAATTTAGTTGGGCTAATATTACTTTTGGGCGGTCTTTTAATGTTATTTATTCCCGGACAGGGCATCTTAACCATGGTGATGGGGCTTATTTTAATAGACTACCCTGGGAAATATTCTGTGGAAAAGGCAATCATAGGTTACCCCGCCGTGTTTAAAGGATTGAATTGGTTAAGAGCCAGAGCTCATAAGCCCCCACTAAGAAAACATGATAGCTAAAACCTTAAAAATCTAATTCCTCTTGAACGGTTTCTTTTAGCCTCGGTAGTCGCCAATCCACAGGTTCTAACCCCAAAGACTCAAGATAGTGATTAGCCTTTGAGAAATGCTCGCAGCCAAAGAAACCTCTGTAGGCTGATAGTGGTGAGGGATGAACTGACTGAAGTACAAGGTGGCGCTTAGTATCTATCATTGATGCTTTCTTTTGCGCATAACTCCCCCACAGCATGAACACTACGCCCTGCCGATGATCATTGATTTGGTTAATTATGCTATCGGTAAGGGTTTCCCAACCTTTACCCTGATGCGCACCTGCCTGACCCTGTTCAACTGTCAGAGTAGCGTTTAACAGCAACACACCCTGCTCTGCCCAAGGTGTTAAGCAGCCGTGATTAGGCGGCTCTACTGCTAAGTCAGATTTTAATTCTTTATAGATATTAGCTAGCGAGGGTGGCACTTTTATATTAGGCATCACGGAAAAACACAGTCCATGGGCCTGGCCCGGGCCATGGTAGGGATCCTGACCTAAAATCACCACCTTAACCTTATCAAAGGGGGTGCTGTTTAAAGCAGCAAACCATTGCGACTGCGGCGGATATATAACTGCGCCCTGCTGTTGACGAGTGGCTAAAAATTCATGCAATGAGCGCATATAGTCTTTTTCAAGCTCATCACCTAGCCGCCTGTGCCACTGGGGATCTAGGGTTATTTGTGTAGGCTCACCCATCATCTTTTCCTGTTAAATTTTTTTGTCTGGCATGGTATAATAATCAGCCTGTTTAACGCTTTCTATGTTTATTACCATCGAGCGCTAGAGTCTTCTTCTAGCGGATGCCTTGGATGTAATTTTACAGACAAAATTTAGACTATTTTCAGGTCTATTTAAGCGCTAAACACGTAAGTTTGTTGCAAGTTTATCATCTCATGTGATTGTTTTAGGAAACTTAATGATTCAAGCATATTCAAACTCCGTTAGAAACGACCAACTTATTGCTCGCTGGCTTATCACCTGTGCTGTGGTTATTTTCGGAATGATCCTTCTTGGCGGCGTGACTCGACTAACCGACTCTGGCCTATCTATGGTGGAATGGAATCCATTAATGGGTATTATCCCTCCCCTTAGCCAAGCGGATTGGCAGGTTTTGTTTTTAAAATACCAACAGTTCCCCGAGTACCAAAAAATCAATCTTGGTATGACCATGAGCGAATTTAAGTTCATTTTTATGTTCGAGTATCTGCATAGGGTACTGGGAAGATTGATTGGCCTAGTATTTTTTATTCCCTTTGTTTACTTTTTTGTGACCAAGCGAATTTCGCCACAGCTTTTACCCAAGTTGCTGTTAATGCTTATTTTAGGTGGCTGTCAGGGTCTTTTAGGTTGGTATATGGTTAAAAGCGGCTTGGTAGATATTCCCCATGTCAGCCAATACCGATTGACTGCCCATTTGGGTTTAGCGGTGTTGATTTATGGTTTTATTATATGGACTGCACTAGAGCTTATTAACAAAACCTCGGGGCAGCCTCCTAAACTAGGCAAAGCTGCTATTACCCTAAGTGCCCTTGTATTCTTAATGACTTTAACGGGTGGTTTGGTGGCTGGCACTAAGGCAGGCTATGCTTATTCTACATGGCCACTCATGGGCGACAGTTTTGTGCCAGTGGGCCTGTATCAAATGAGCCCAGCTTGGCTTTCAGCCTTTGAAAACATCACCACCATTCAATTTAACCATCGTATGTTTGCCTATTTAATCGCTATACTTATGGTAGGTTTTTCTGTGATTGCTTTGCGCTCTAACATCTCTCGCAAAGTACGCGTAGGCATCTTTAGCATGCTGGCACTATTGGCAGTTCAAATTACCCTGGGCATTACCACTATACTCTTCCATGTGCCGGTAGCGACCGCCGCCGCACATCAGGTGGGTGCTGTTGCCCTTTTAACCGCAACATTATTTGTTAGCCATTCGCTACTTAATAGACATTAAATTTTTAATTCTGGAGATATCCAATGAAGACTTTATTAAACCTTACAGCTGCTGTACTTTTTTCGAGCCTAGCTTCAGTTAGTTTTGCGGGCGATGCAGCGGCCGGAAAGGCTAAATCTATGACCTGTGCAGGCTGTCATGGCAAAAGTGGCATTAGCAGTAATTCCATGTGGCCCAATCTAGCGGGGCAAAAGCAGGCTTATCTCGCCAGTGCACTGCAGATGTATCGAGACGGTCGTCGCAAGAATGCCATGATGACGGCTATGGCGAAAAACCTAACTGATGCTGATATCGCTAACCTAGCGGCTTATTACAGCAGTCTTAAGTAGGTTGTGAACTAACCGCGGAGATCATTCTCCGCGGTTGTTTTTGTTTACTCAGGTCGCATGTGAGGGAATAGCAGAACATCCCTGATAGATGGTGAATCAGTGAGCAACATCACAAGCCGATCGATTCCGATCCCCTCGCCCGCCGTTGGCGGCATCCCATATTCCAAGGCACGTATATAGTCAGCATCGAAATGCATGGCTTCGTTATCACCGGCATCCTTTTCGGCTACCTGATGCTTGAATCGGGCCACTTGATCTTCTGCATCATTCAGCTCTGAGAAACCATTGGCTAACTCACGACCACCAACAAAGAACTCAAAGCGATCAGTGACAAATGAGTCATCGTCATTACGTCTCGCCAATGGCGATACCTCGGTTGGGTAACGAGTGATAAACGTTGGTTGCTCTAATCGATGCTCAACAGTTTTTTCAAAAATTTCTATTTGAACCTTACCCAGTCCCCACTGATCTTTTAGCGGTATACCCAGACCTGAAGCAATCTTGCGTGCACTTTTTTCGTCACTCAATTGCTGTTCTGTAATATTTGGGTTGTAAGCTAAAATTGAATCAAACACAGATAGGCGATTAAAAGGTTCTGCGAAATCATAGGTGACCTGAGACTGAACCTCGCCATTTTCATCCTTTACGGTATTAATGACTTTAGTTGAACCCAGTACCTGCTGTGAAAGCTTGCGCAGCATATCTTCAGTAAGATCCATAAGGTCGTTAAAGTCAGAATAGGCTTGATAAAACTCTAACATAGTAAATTCAGGATTATGTCTGGTAGATAGACCTTCATTTCTGAAGTTTCTGTTTATCTCATAGACTCTTTCAAAACCGCCTACCACAAGCCTTTTTAAATATAACTCTGGGGCAATACGCAGATACATTTCAATATCGAGGGCATTGTGATGGGTAACAAAAGGACGAGCCACTGCACCACCCGGAATGGTTTGTAGCATTGGCGTTTCCACTTCTAGATAGCCTGAACCATTGAGGTAACCGCGAATAAAATCTACAACTTTAGATCGAATAATAAAGGTGTCACGCACCTCTGGATTAACAATTAAATCCACATAACGCTGACGATAACGCATCTCTTGGTCAGCTAAACCATGAAACTTATCAGGCAATGGACGCAGAGCTTTGGTCAATAACTGATATTCATCCATCTGCACATAAAGATCACCCTTACCTGACTTATGGAGTGCACCAATAACACCGACTATATCACCCAAATCTAAGGTCTTAGCAAAGGGTCGTGCTTCTTTTGTCACATAAAGCTGAATAGTACCCGAACTGTCTTGAATAACAATAAAGGCGCCTCGATTGCGAATCACCCGACCTGCAATACTGCTAGGTCGTGCAAGTTGCTCAAGCTCTTCTTTGGTGTTTTCCCCAAACTCAGCCTGAAGATCACCGGCCTTATCGGCTGGACGAAATGAATTAGGAAAGGCAACACCACCCTGCTCACGTAAGCTGGTTAATTTGGCTCTGCGCTCGGCAATTAACTTATTTTCGTCTTGTTGTTCAGTCATAATATTTTTTCACTGTTTAAGATAAAAACTACAGCCCCGCCTTAAGCGAAGCAACAATAAATTGGTCTAACTTTCCGTCTAAAACGGCTTGGGTATTTCTAGTCTCTACACTGGTTCGTAGATCTTTAATTCGGGCATCGTCTAATACATAGGATCTAATTTGACTACCCCAACCAATATCAGACTTACCATCTTCAGTGGCCTGAGCCGCTTCCTGTCGCTTACGCAATTCCAACTCATACAAACGGGCACGTAACATTTGCCAACATTTGTCACGATTCTGATGCTGCGACCGCTGATTCTGACATTGTACAACGATACCCGTAGGTTCGTGGGTTAAACGTACTGCAGAATCTGTTTTATTCACATGCTGACCACCAGCACCGGATGCGCGATAGGTATCTGTACGCACCTCAGAAGGATTGATTTCAATATCAATGTTGTCGTCAATTTCAGGCGAAACATAGACAGCGGCAAACGAAGTATGCCTGCGATTACTTGAATCAAATGGAGATTTTCGTACTAACCTATGCACGCCAATTTCGGTTCGCAACCAACCAAAGGCATAGTCACCAGACACCTGTATGGTGGCACTCTTAATACCAGCAACATCTCCCGCCGAGCATTCAACCAACTCAGCTTTGAAGCCTTTATCATCGGCCCACCGCAGGTACATGCGCAATAGCATTTCTGCCCAGTCTTGGGCTTCGGTTCCACCTGAACCTGATTGGATATCAAGAAACGCACAATTTTCATCCATCTCGCCTGAAAACATTCGACGAAATTCAAGGTTGGCGAGCTGGGTTTCCATACTATCAATATCAGTTTGGACGTCGCCGAGCATGCCTTCATCCTTTTCCTCAACTGCCATATCGAGAATTTCGCGAGTATCGGCAATGCCAGAATCTAGGTCTTCAATGGTCTTTACTACCACCTCTAGAGAGGATCTTTCACGACCTAATTCTTGGGCGCGATCAGGTTCGTTCCACACATCGGGTTCTGATAATTCTAGCTCTACCTCTGCGAGGCGATCTTTGCGATTGGCATAGTCAAAGATACCCCCGAAGAAGCTCGGTGCGCGCCTGAAGGTCATCGAGACTGTTGTAATAGGGGTTTACTTCCATGATGGTAGATCTATGCCATTAATTGAATGGCTGTATTCTACCTTAGCGCTGACTTCACACCAAGAAAAAACAGGCTTGATTAACAAGCCGCTAGGCTTCAATATAAAGATTAATCTGATCTTCATATCACCGCTGTGCGAATTAACTAGATCCCGAACCCAAAAAGTCAAAGGTATTTCCCAACTCTAATGACCACTCATTTTTTCCGAAATAGGCTCAGCCAGAATTTTTTTGATCATTTCAAATCTTCAGGCAACCTTTTTTATAGCTCGGTAGTACCGCAACCCATCGATAACCCCGCCTGGGTTAGCTGTAACTTTGATCTAGCGGACAGCCTGGGAATAAGTGCGGATGAACTGCAAGACCCCAGCAACCTTTTACTGATGAGTGGTAGTCATTTTGATGATACTAATTCCATTTCACTGGTTTATTCGGGTCATCAGTTTGGCCAGTGGGCAGGTCAATTAGGTGACGGGCGCGCTATTACTCTTGGTGAGTTGCCTGTAGGTGAATCATCCGAGCTCTGGGATATCCAACTTAAGGGCGCAGGCAAAACACCCTACTCAAGGTTTGGCGATGGTCGTGCGGTTCTGCGATCGAGTATTCGTGAGTACTTATGTTCTGAGGCCATGCATGGGCTGGGTATTGCGACCACAAGAGCGCTCTGCCTTACCACAGGTGAAACCGGCGTAGTTAGAGAAACTATCGAACCCGCGGCAATCGTCTGTCGAGTGGCGCGAAGTCATATTAGATTTGGTCATTTTGAGCATTTTCATTACAGTAATAATCCGCAGTCGGTTAAGCAGCTAGCCGACTACCTTATTGGGCGTCATTTTTCTGATTGGAGCGATAATCCAAAACGCTATTATCTTCTTCTGCAAAGCTGTGTTCTTAGTACCGCTAAAACGATTGCTCAATGGCAGTCGGTGGGCTTCTGTCATGGCGTTATGAATACCGACAATATGTCAATTCTTGGCGATACCATAGACTATGGCCCATTTGGTTTTTTAGACACCTACGATCCAGGTTTTATTTGTAACCATTCAGACCATCAGGGGCGCTATTCTTTTCAAAACCAACCCTCAGTCGCCCTGTGGAATTTAAATGCTTTAGCTACCTGCTTTAGCTCTTTACTAGATACCTCCGAGATTACCGATTGCCTGCAGCAGTATGAAAATGAATATTTAAGCCATTATCGTCAAATTATGGCCAAAAAATTGGGCTTACTGGAATATACACAATCAGATGAACAATTGATTAATCAATTATTAGTAATGATGGCCAATGAGCGAGTAGATTACACCCTGTTCTTTCGCAAGCTCTGTGATTTCTCGGAACAGAATCAAAGTCTTAGAGATTACTTTATCGATCGCGATAAATTTGATCTCTGGTCTAAGGACTACCTACTGAGAGTGAAGGCACAAGACTTAGGCGATGAGCAACGGCAACAGGCCATGCAACAGGTTAATCCTGCCTATGTACTGCGTAACTATATGGCACAGGATGCTATTAAAGCCGCTGAAAATGGGGATTTTAGTGAAGTGGAGTTATTGCTGACTATTTTAAAAGACCCATTTGTTTCTCGCCCCGAGGCCGAAAAATATGCTGGACTTCCTCCAGACTGGGCCAGTGAAATAACGGTTAGCTGCTCATCTTAAAACTAACCAGAACTTTAACTAAGACAAAGCTTTTACTGTAAAATCGCCGAGTCTCATGGTTATAATGAGTCCTATCTTAAATGCCACTGGGAGTGGAATAAATTGAAGTTAACTAATGTCCTTTTTGCTTGGCTTTTAATTTTTTTCTGCCAGTCTGCCTATGCGGATATTTTTTGGTTTTTCCGAGAAAATGACGGCTCCACCAACTGGCAATATATTGCTAACTTTGTTGGCAACAGCCTTATTCTTGCTCTCGCCATTACAGCTATAAGACTGTATTTTACCCGTCGCCAAGCAAGACAATATAATAATGAGCTCGAAGCCATTCAGTCACAATTAGAAAAGCGTGTTGAGGATCGAACTAAGACCCTAGATCAATCCAATAAGCTATTAAAAGCTGAGGTGTCTGATCACAAAAAAACTTCAGGACAACTTCAGCAATCAGAGGCTTACATCAATAGCATCTTGCAATCTATGCCCATGGTGCTGATTGGTTTGGATCAGAGCAATAAAGTCACTCAATGGAATAATCAGGCTGAGATAGTTAGCGGAGTTAAGCTTGAAAAAGCACTGGGAGCAGATCTTTGGCAGACCTTTCCAGCTATTACTATCACCCCAAATCAGGTGAAGCAGGCACAGCAAGACAATAAGATTATTACCGTCAAATACAGTCAGCGGGGACAGTATCAGTTTGATATCACTATTTATCCACTGCAAAGAGAAAAAGAAACTGGCGTTGTTATCCTATTAGACGATGTCACCCAGCAAGCACAAAATGAAAATATGCTTATCCAGAGAGATAAGATGTCTGCTATCGGTGAGATGGCTTCAGTTATGGCTCAGGATATTAATAAACCCCTTACAGCCATTATCAAGGATATAAAAACTGTTCGCCAAAGTGTGGTTGATGACAACTTAGATACTGATGGATTAGGCGATCTTTTAGAAGAAACTATTATTCGCGGACAGCAGGCTAGCTCAGTGATTAACAATCTACTTCACTTCTCTGCCGGCGGCGGCGGTGAAAAAGCCAAGAGTGATCTATGCAAGGTAATGAATGGTAGCCTTGACCTTGCTAATGATGTGCTGTCGGTTACAGACAATTTACGCTTTAGTCAGGTGCAAGTTGATAAACAATATGCCGATAACTTACCTGATATTTCATGCCATACCACCGAGCTGCAACAGGCGTTTTTAAGTCTGTTTAGGCACGCCTGTCAGGCCTTAGATGAAATTGATTACAAACCAAAAATTGGCATTAGTATCGATATGTCTTTTGACGATATTTGGGTACGTATTCAGCATAATGGTCAAACCATAGAACTGGAAGATCAAAAAACCCTATTTGAGCCCTTTAACCAAGAAAATGCACTATCAAAAGAGGTGGCTACGGGGACACATCTATCATTTGCTCATTTTATTATTACCGAGCAGCATCAAGGCCAGATTGCGGTAACCTCCAATAAAGAAGATGGCACTACATTCCATATTCAACTGCCAACCCAATAGATAATTTAGCCTGGCTTAACCGGTGCCATATATTGAATTAATAATTGCAGGTTCTCACGTCCGCGAAATTCATTAATATCCAAGCGATAAACACAGTGCACTCTGGACTCAGAGGTTGGCCACTGGTTTGTGTCTATATTGAAATAGATACCATCTAGCTGTTGCGATTGATCATCCACGGGCGCTAAAACCACTTTTAAATGACTCTCACCCACAATACGCTGGCTTTTGAGGATAAAAGTTCCTTGGAAGCTGGGCTCAGGAAAAGACTGGCCCCATGGGCCCGCGTTTCTGATGGTCTCAGCGGATTGCTTAGTCATCAAATGAGCGTCTAATTCGCCATCAGTTTTTAGTGTCGCCTCTAGATCATCAGGTTCAATGGTATCCATAACCTGTTGCTGAAGTGCCTGCTCAAAAGCCTTAAATGAGGATTCATCAAGACTCAGTCCCGCCGCCATAGCATGGCCACCAAACTTAGTTATTAGGCCCGGATTTTGGGTCGCCACTGCATCTAAGGCATCTCGAATATGCAACCCAGGAATTGAACGCACAGAGCCCTTGAGAATACCCTCTTTATCATTGGCAAAAACCGCAACTGGCCGATGAAATTTTTCTTTAATTCTTGAAGCTAAAAGACCCACCACACCCTGATGCCAGTCGGCTTGATACAGGCAGAGTGCTGCGGGCAAGCTATGCTCATCGTCGAGGGGCAAGCTATCCACTATTTTAAGTGCTTCTTGCTGCATCCCCTGCTCGATCGCTTTGCGATCCTGATTAAGCTGTTCAAGCTCCTGAGCCAAGGCAAGCGCCAGAGCTGGGTCATCTGTTAATAAACACTGTATGCCGCGGGAGATATCATCTAAGCGCCCTGCCGCGTTTAATCGGGGGCCCACAGCAAAACCCATATCAGATGCCACAATTCGTGAATAGTCTTTACCAGCAATTCTTAATAGGGCATGAATTCCCGGACGCCCTCGCCCAGATCGAATTCGTAAAAGCCCCTGATTAACCAGCACTCTATTGACCTGATCTAAAGGCACCACATCAGCTACCGTACCCAAGGCAACCAGATCAAGATAGTTGGCCATGTTGGGAACCGGCAAGTTATTGTTTTCAAACCATTGGTTAGATCGCAACTTAGCGCGCAGTGCACTCAGCAAATAAAAGGCTACCGCCACTCCTGCCAGGTTCTTGCAGGGAAACTCACAGCCTGGTTGATTTGGATTGATGATGGCCGCCGCCGCAGGCAATTGTTTACCGGGTAAATGATGATCGGTGACAATCACTTTTATGCCCAGTTGATTGGCATAGTCCACGCCATCGACACTAGAAATACCATTATCAACAGTGATGATAATGTCTGGGGTTTTCTGTTGGGCTAACTCAACAATTTCCGGCGTCAGACCATATCCATAGTCAAATCGATTAGGCACCAGAAAATCCACTGACTCAAATCCCATAGCACCTAATGCCAACATCATCAGTGCCGAACTGGTAGCTCCGTCCGCATCAAAATCACCCACTATTACTATATTTTGCTGCAATTCGAGGGCATCAACTAGGAGATCCACAGCAATATCCAACCCAAGTAATGTTTCTGGGCTGGGCAACTGGGTTAAATTGAGGTTTAAATCGGAGTCTGAAAAGAGACCCCTACTTTGAAATATTTTTTGCAGAAAGGGGCTGACATCATCCGAAAATTTTGACTGTTCAGACTGATAGGGGCGATTAATAATTCGCATTGCTAAAGTACTCTAGCGGCTAGAGAAATCCAGCTTGCTGCCCTATGTACCAACTCACACCCCCGAGAACGGCCACAACAGACCAGATAATTCCGAGTAAAACTAGGCCTCTAAAGGGTTTGCGATCAGTTACATTAAAACCACTATTGAGGTATTTTTTTACTCGTTGCATATCTTCTTTAGAAAGATTTTCTTGCTCACTCATAGTTTATTTGCCATCAGTCAGGAACTGTTAAAAAGGTTGCCACATGCTGGGGAGATTTATCCGATAACTTTGGAATCACACCAAGACAGGGTTCATTAATTAGTTGCTTAAGTGTATCAATATTTTCATCTAAACGAAGCATATCTTCGTCCATGGTGTTCGCCACCCAACCAGCAATTTTTAATCCATCAGATCGGATAGCCTGGGCAGTTAATAATGCGTGATTAATACAACCGAGCTTTAATCCTACGACTAAAACCACCTCAGCGTTCAATTGTTTAGGTATTTCCGCCATAGATTCACGATTATTTATGGGAACACGCCATCCGCCCGCACCCTCAATCACCACCAAATCCACGGGTAACATTGTGATACCGCGACAAAAACCCGTCAATCGGTCAGCTGACAACCGCTTACCCTGCTCTTTTGCCGCAATATGTGGCGCCATAGGCTCGTCCAGTGCCACTGGATTAACCTGCTGGTAACTAAGCTCGGTACTTGCTGCCGCCTGAAGCATTAAAGCATCTTCATTCTGTGGCCCCTCACCGGTATCGCTACAGCCCGCTGCAACCGGCTTGATTGCTGCAGTCTTTTTACCCTGACTGTTAGCCGCCTCAAGCAACCCTGTTGCAATCAGTGTTTTACCAATATCAGTATCGGTGCCGGTGATAAATAATACTTTTTTTGCCATTTACTTTACCGCATAGCCAGAAATAATATCCCAGGTCACTGGATAAGTACCCTGAGCTGTTTGAAAGGTTTGATAGCCATCATATAAACGTTTGATATGATTTTTACCCGTAAGATGCTTATTTTTACCACTATTGTGGTTAGTCGCGCCGACTGTTTTTAGATTCACGAGTAAATCTTTAACGGTGGTATGCATTTCAACTTTGTTAGTACTGGTTAGTTCAATATGAGAAAAACCCGCTTCCTCCAGTGCCGTTTGCCATTGATTCATGGAGAAAAAGCGATTGATATGAACATCCTTATCTATCGTTGACCAAACTTCACGTAACTCCCAAAGTGTTTTGGGGCCAGGCACGGCAAAATGGAATTGACCCTCCGCCTTGAGCAACCTGAATACCTCTTGCAAACTTGGGCTTGGATTATTGCACCACTGCAATGCAAAATTAGAAAAAATAAGATCCTGTGAGCTGTCCTCTAATGCCAAATCTTCAGCGTCAGAGCACAGCCAATTAATTCCCGAAACTACCTGATGTGCATTGGCATATTCAAGCATCTCTGAAGAAAAATCTACGCCGGTTACCTGGGCCTGTGGAAACTGCTTTTTTAACAGACAAGAATGCCATCCGGTGCCACAACCAAGATCCACGATCGACTTCGGGCTTTTGTGCCTATTCAAACCATCAATTAATTGCTCACCTGACCACTTCTGAATTTGCGCGGCACTATCATAGGTTACCGCTGCTCGACCAAAAGACTGAGCCACCTTATGCTTATCTAATTGATATTTCTGGCCATTCATAAAACCGCGAATAGCCTCTATCACCTCTGATTGACAACTTAAATGGGCCAAATGACTGGCTGTCTCTAAAATCAATGTCTTATGCTTTGATGACAACTTTTGCGCAGCCGCCACTGGAACTAGACAGTCTTGACCACCAAAAATAGATAATGATGGGCAGGTTATTTGATCAATCTGACCCGTTGCATCTAAATCAGATAGAAGCTCTAACATTGCCTTGCCTGCAGTAAGATCAACATCAGAATTTAGTTTACGTAACTGCTTAATTAGCTGACGCTGGGATTGATCACCCTGAGCCTGAAGACCAAAAAACCGATTCAAGCAGGCCTTAGGACTGTCATCCCACATAGCGCTAAATGATTCAAAATCGGACAT
>JABBBH010000062.1 GCA_018607525.1 SAR92 clade bacterium | reverse complement strand
AGGTTGCGCCTATAGCGCCATCTTTGATGATATCGATTATTTCACCCACGGGTGGTGCGACAATTATCACGCGTTCCACATGGTCAGAATTACCAGCATTATCAGTGTAGGTATAGTTAATTTTATACATGCCAGAAGAGGTGGTATCTATTGAATCAACAATCTCAGTAACATTTTCGGATGAAAAAGTAATGGTTTTGGTGAGGTTTTCTAAACTAAGAATACCATCTACCTGATCAATTGCCGTTGCACCCTCATCTTCATAGGTGCTGTTGATATCTATTACCAGAGGGGATCCACCTTTAAGATTTATTTCTGGCGCATCCTGATCTACTACATCAATAAATTTTTTGAATGTTGTAATATTACCCAAGGGGTCTTCTACAAAATATGTTAATACATGGATACCAACTAGTTCTGCATTAACTGTACCGAAAACCGTAACAGGAAGGTTGCCAAAATAAATCGAATAGGCTGTTGCACCGAGGTCATTGTAAATTTCGCCATGCCTATGCACCTCGCGAATGCCGACAATTTCACCCTCAATTGAAAAATCAATGTCATTTGTTTGATAGTAAATAATATCTTCCTTAATGACAGTAATTTCACTGGTGGGTATATCAACAAAATTTCCATCCTTAGTTTGAATTACAGCGATTTCTCCTTCACCTAACAAATGGATATGAGGCGGATTTATATTAGGATTTCCTGCGGTTTCATTTAAGGTTACCTGTGCTATTGGATTATTATTAAAGGCATCCTCGGCGATACTTCCAATTGCATTGTAATGAATGCTATTAATTTGATTTTCATAAAAGGCTTTCTTACCAATAAACCTAAGCGAGCCGGGGAAGCTAATATTTGTGATCGCATTATTGGCAAATGCATTCTGTTCTATTTTTAGAAGACTTTCTGGAAGCACCACAGCATTGATACCGCTATCAATAAAGGCACCCGCTCCTATTTCTGTTAGGCTATTAGGCAATATAACATTGCCCAGACTATTGCCCGAGAAAGCGGCATAACCAATATACACAAGGCTGTTTGGTAAAATAATATTAGTTAACTGATTACCAGCAAAAGCGCCGTCGCCAATTGTAATAATCGAGTTAGGCAAGGTAATAGACGATAGTCCTAAATCTTTAAATGCATAACTTCCAATTTCAGTGATACCCTCTGGAATGGTCACTGAGGTTAATTGACCCTTAAGTGCCTCGAATGCCCGATCTCCAATACTGCGATAGGTATCTGGAATACTGATATGGCCATTATCGAAATGGCTAAGGGCCGCTGGACCATCAAAGACTGTATTTGCAACTGCTGTATAACTTTCTGTGCATTCTGCAGGGTTTCCCTCAGTATCTAAGCCAAGACAGGTATAGAAGCTAGTGGTTGATGGAAAATCAAAGATGCTAATATATTGATCTGCCGGTGCGATCACATAAACATCGCCGTCGAGGTAGTCAAAAGCATTTTCACCTAGATATTTATTGGCTACAAATGGGTGTTCGTCATTCGCACCTGTGGCACCATCATTATCGAAATCATTACTGGCAAATCCATCTTCAAAACAACAAGGTGCAAATTCGAGAGGATATTTATCCTCAATAACAAACTGTATATTTTTTATATTAACTGAGTAAGCGCTTTCTACGAGGTTTGAACTGACTCTCAATCCCGATATTTTGGCCAAGTCTGGTGCAAAAAGAAACTGTCTTATTTGCTCAAAATGTTGCATATCAGCAAAAAAATCATAGAGGGGAATTTTTAGCGAGGTCCAATCTCCAGAATACACTTTTGGCCAATAGGTTTTAAGATCAAGAGGCAGTGTCTGTGACAGTTTTTTATTGGATGAGATTAAGTTGAAACCCAAATCCTCACCACCGGTTGCACCATCGAGCTTCAAATCAACCTCAAAATAACCAACCGGATAAAACCTATCGCCAAAACTAACCGAATATATGTTTAGATAATCATGAGTTTTGAACTCAATACCACGGCGAGTGCCGGGATGATTAATTACTGATTTCTTTTGAAAGTCTAATTTAAATATGCCCGATTCAGTATTACCATTGTCGATTTGGTGGGATACGGCTAGCTGATTACAACTACCATTGGGATTAGATTCTACATCTTCTATGGCACAAAGATTTAAACCAGTTTCATCAATGATATTTGAGCCTGCACTCCACTGAGTATCCAGTGCACCCTCTACAATTACTGGAACAATCAGGCTGTCTGGAATGGAATCATTATCATCATCAGTATCAATTGAGTTATTCAGCCCATCACAATCAGTGTCAGGAATACTATTGAGGTCATTATCTATATTATCAGGAACACAATCTAAATCGATATCAGCCCAAGCTGTCGGATCATTTGGGAATGCGTCATTCTCAGAGCCTGGGTAAAAATAATCGTATAGATAGCCATCATTATCGTCATCCTGATCGCCCATAAATTCGTTTCCGCCGGGCCATACAAATTCACTTCCAGATGTTGTTGTGATAATTAGAGGATTTTTAGGATTCACCCCCAAAATTTTAGCAATTTCCTGAGAATTTGAGAGTTCTATCCCGTATTCTTCTGCTGTGCGATAGTAGAGGTCATCTTCGCTTATTAAGGTATCAAAATACCCATAATCAGGTTGTGTAACACCAAGCCGAAATGTATAGACTGGAACTCCATCACCATCCTTATCAATATCTATTAAATTAGCAACGCCATCACCATCCAAGTCACCCTTGACTATTGGGTTAAATGGAAAGGCATCTAATTCGTTGAGCGTCCCATCGTTATCATTGTCGTTATCAGAATTACCCCCGATACCGTCATTATCAGAATCAATATATTCATCAGGATCATTCGGGAACCTATCACCGCCGACAATTTTTATATTTTTGATATCATGGCTTGCTTTAAGGGCGAAACATTCATAATCCCATTGACATGAGTATTGAAATCGTCTTATAAAATCTAGTGTAATAGTGTCAACATTATCCAGGAAGTCATGAGAATTAGCAGGATGTATAATACCCTCAGTAGATTTTGACTTTAGTGGAATTCTATACAGATTAAAATCACATAGATCTGGAAAAAATGGGCCCTGAATTTTTTCACCATTAATCTGACATTGCATATCACCCCAAGGTGAGGCATCAAGAGGTTTTTGATGTTTCCAGCCCAGATTGGAAAGACTTACCCAAAAATCAACCGGTCCAAAAGAATCACTGTCTCGTATTTCAATTTCGAGATAAATTTCATCAGCATCAGGAAGGACTAAGGGCGCTGAGCGGGAAATGTTTAAGGTATTTCTATTAAATTGTGAAAGATCTCTTCTCGGAAACGCATTCTCAGAGTAAAGTCGAACATCTGCGGGCAGTGAGCGAAAGCTAGCCTTTAAAAAACTTTCAGCTGACTGGTCCAAATTATCTTCTGCATGCCCGTTGTTATCGCCATCAACAATAATTATTTCTTGATTCTGACAAATATTACCGTCCTGTTCTTCAGCGCTAATATTTTCATCCTGCATCGCTGCTCTTGAAGCAGTGACAAACTCTGAGAATTTTTTTGACTGATTAGTCTCGCAATATCTTATTCTTGAAAGGTACTGATTTCTGGAGTTTTGACTTGGCCGGAGTTCTTGAAGTATTTCGTGAGCGGAGTCAAAGTCCTCATGTTCAACAAAACCAATAAATCCTGTCAACCCATAGTCCCAATCAGGGTGTACCTGACCGTTGGTGATCACATCAATTTCGAACCAATCAATATGACCATCGCCGTCGGTATCAACCGCAGGGATTGTATTTGAAGTACTTTCATTAGCAGCCAAATCAATGCTAGCAAAAGCAATCATACTAATAAGGAGTAGCTTTCTTAGCCCGATACTTTTTTTATTGAACATTACCTAAAGACTCCCTCTTATCCTAAAAAAAGACGAATGAAATTTTATTTATATTTTCGATTGTGAATAATAAATCAACCATCAGGCAATGTATCTAGTACTAATGTATTAGATATATCCTGAATCTACATTGATACTAAACTTGTAACAAAGTCGTAATTATCAAATAATGTAAAAATAATAACCAAAAGCGATACGCCAATGAGCCATCATTGCAAATACAAGCGACAGGAGAAATACTTCGGCCTCTGAATCTAAAACCAGAATTTCAGCAAAGGCTGACTTTGGCTTGACTCAGTTCAAGATTTAAATAACAAGAGGAAACAGCTCAAAAATGCGGTTTGATTGTTCTTTATTGAAACGAGCGAACCATTAGTTTCACTCTAAAAACATAAGCCTTAGGGCAAGTCATCAACTAGCTCACCCTCTTCTGGCTCAATTAGATCTTCTCGAT
>JABBBH010000008.1 GCA_018607525.1 SAR92 clade bacterium | reverse complement strand
GCATTGATTGTGTAGGCCTGTAAAGCTCGCCTATGCCGCTATAGCTGTCGGCTTTATGACATATTGCCTCAAGCCCCTGCTCATCCATCCAGCGACAGATTCCTCCTCTAAATGGCGGAAACCCTACACCCCATATCAGTGCCATATCGGCTTCGATAGCAGAATCCACAATGCCTTCTTCTATACAATGATTCATTTCAATTGCTAGGGGTAGTAACAGCCTATCAATAATTGTCTGAGGCTTAATTTCTATGCTCTTACCTGAAATCGACTCAAGTAATTCAATACTCTGGGTATCCACATTTTTTTCAGGACGACCGCCCTTTCCTGCTGAGTAACTGTAGTAACCCATGCCATTTTTTTGTCCCTGTCGACCGGCATTTAATAGAGACTCTGTAGGAGTTGTGACATCATTAACAAAACGCTCAGGAATACCCTGCGACATCACAGAATAACAGTGCACAATGGTATCTAAGCCAACCACATCCATTAAATATGCAGGCCCCATTGGCATGCCCCATTGCTCCATCACCTGATCTATCTGCTGAAAGCTAACGCCATCACGCAACAATAACTCCATAGCGAAGCATTGAGCAAATAGCACTCTATTGACTAAAAATCCGGAACAATCATTAACCACAATCGGCTTTTTCCCAAGCCGAAGCGCGTGGTTACAGACTGCTGCAATGGTTTGGTCTGATGTATGCTCACCTCGAATGACCTCCACGAGAGGCATAACATGCACTGGATTAAAAAAGTGCATACCACAGAATCGCTCAGGTTTTTCTAGGGACTTTGCTAATTGATTAATCGAAATACTGGAAGTATTGGAAACAATAATCGCATCATCTGCTAATTGTTTATCAAGTGCGGATAAAACCGCATTTTTGACCGGTAGATGCTCAACTACAGCTTCAACTACAAATTCCATATTTTGCAGATCGTTATCGTCCAGGGTGGGATTAATCATGGCCAAGACGCTCGAGGCCTTAGCCTCATCTAATTTGCCCTTAGATACCGCTTTACCCAGAAGTTTTTGAGCTTCACTGATACCCAAATCTAATGCCGGCTGAGCTATATCTTTCATAACAACAGGACAGCCTCTAGTCACCGATTGGTAGGCAATACCCCCACCCATGATTCCTGCACCAACAACAGCGCCATGTGAAATTTCGGGCAGTGGCTGTGATAAAGCTTTGGCATAGCTACGTGCCTTACGAGCGACATACTGGTCACCGACAAACAGTCCAATTAAAGCGCGCGCCTCAGGGCTTTGTGAGAGCTCATAGAAAACACTTGCTTCTTTTTTGATCGCTTGGTCACGGGTAAGTGAAGCGGATTGAGTGATTAGATCGATTGCACGTATGGGCGCAGGATAGTGACCGGCTGTCTTATCCAACACCATGGCTTTGGCCATATTAGCAATGGCATCAATTTCCGCTTGCCCTTGGTTTACAGGAGATAATTTGCGCTTACGAACTAGACAATAATCAATTTCACCAGAGGCCATATTCGCTAAATAAGAAAGGGCCTCAGAGCGAAGATTTTCAGGCTCAACTACCTGATCGACAATACCGGATTTAAAGGCTTTTTGTGCACTGTATTGACGTGCGGACGTTACCCATTCTAAGGCAGTGGCAAAATCACTTAAGCGTGGCAAACGAACGGTACCGCCCCAGCCTGGAAGGATACCTAGACCGGTTTCAGGAAGTCCTATACGCGCCTGCGTAGATATTATGCGAGCATCGCAGGCTAAGCAAACCTCTAAACCGCCACCCAAGGCAAAACCATTAATTGCAACAATAGTAGGAAATGGCATGTCTTCGATGCACGACATCATGCCGTTGATATGACTAGCAGAGTCTAAAAAGTGCTCTTCAGAGGCATCAAACATCTGCTTAAACTGAGTAATATCTGCACCAACGATAAACGCGTTCTTACTACTGGTTAAGATCAAGCCAGCAACATCCTGTTGTTGTGCGATAAGTAATGCCTGATGAAGCTCATCCAAGGTTTGTTTATCGAGCTTATTGACGGAACCCACTGCACTATTAAAGTTGAGTTCTAGAAAATCGTTTTCTATTTTAGTAAGACTGAGCTTGTCGCCTGTGAACATAATAAATTCCTCCATTAACAGCAGTGTAACTGTTCCGTTTACCCAGTCTATAACAATGTCTGACTCTTTGGTTTCGTTAACCAGTGACATTTTTTTACCGCGAAATATATCGCTCATGAAAGGGTTTTTAAAAAATAAGTTAAATAAATTGATATAAGAACCCTATTTCAGATTGACGAGATGGGAGTTGGTCAGTATTATGCGCCCTCTCATTAGAGACCGCTTGGTGAGACATTCGGGGATTAGCGCAGTCTGGTAGCGCGCCTGCTTTGGGAGCAGGATGTCGGGGGTTCAAATCCCTCATCCCCGACCACTTTCCGGCTGTAGGGTTAGGCTGAATTGGTTGACTCTGAATGCGCCCGTAGCTCAGCTGGATAGAGCAACGGCCTTCTAAGCCGTGGGTCGCAGGTTCGAATCCTGCCGGGCGCGCCATCTTTTGATGCAGCCCAATGTTGTTCCTGTTTAATGGTGGACGTAGCTCAGTTGGTAGAGCCCCGGATTGTGATTCCGGTGGTCGCGGGTTCAATCCCCGTCGTCCACCCCATTTCCCCCTTCTTTTAATTTTTTATCAATTTACTAATCATTGTTTTTATCTGTAAACATTTTTCAGGTAAAATACTGCTGTATTATTCTGTGTTAATGCTGAACTCAATCAACCGTAAATAGGCTAACCTTTTATGTCTGCACTTATCCTTGATGGCAAATCTTTAGCAAAAAAAACTGAAGCTGAACTCAGTGATCGTGTAACTGCCTTAAAACTGGCTAATAATGGTCAGGCGCCTATCCTTGCCACTATATTAGTGGGCTCAGACCCTGCCTCTGGAACCTATGTAAAGATGAAACAAAATGCCTGTAAGCGAATAGGCATGGAAAGCATTGCTGTTGAATTATCAGAGCAAACAACCACAGAGCAACTATTAGCTAAGATAGATGAGTTAAATGCCAACCCAAACTGTCATGGCATTTTGTTACAGCATCCGGTTCCCGCTCAAATCGATGAACGCGCTTGCTTTGATGCCATTGCTGCAGAAAAGGATGTCGATGGTGTTACCTGTCTAGGCTTTGGCCGTATGGCAATGAACGAACCTGCCTATGGCTCTGCTACACCACAGGGTATTATGCGCATTCTTGAAGCCTATGACATTGAGCTTTCTGGAAAACATGCAGTGGTAGTGGGTAGAAGCCCTATTTTAGGCAAACCTATGGCACTCATGCTTTTAAATGCTAATGCCACGGTAACAATCTGCCATTCACGCACCCAAGATCTTCCGTCGTTAATTAAACAGGCTGATATTTTGGTAGGTGCTGTAGGTCGGCCTGAGTTTATCAAAGCTGACTGGATAAAAGATGGCGCTGTAGTAGTTGATGCTGGTTATCACCCCGGTGGTTTAGGTGATATTGAGCTAGAGCCCATCATCAATTCTGCCGCAGCCTACACCCCTGTTCCCGGTGGTGTTGGCCCCATGACCATTAATACGCTGATTTTACAGTGCGTTATGGCCGCAGAAAAAAAGCTGATTTAATCTTACCTAGCCTAGCTCTGAGGTCCAATTGATGTCAGATACCGCCTTCAATATAGATATTTTAGTGGCTCATCGAGGGCTTCAATCTCGTTTCCCAGAAAATACCCTTCTTGCGCTCAAAAAAGCCATTGATTCGGGGGCGAAATATATCGAATTAGATGTTCAGTTTAGCGCTGACTGCTTACCCATTATCTACCATGACCATGATCTACAGCGTGTAAGCGGTATCAAAGGCAATGTCTGGGATTACCCTCTTAAAGAATTACTGTTTATTTCAGCCTATGAGCCAGGCAGGCTTGGCAATCGCTTTAAAACCGAAACCATTGCCCCTTTAAAGGCACTTGTTGATCTTTTGAAGGAAAACCCACAGGTAACCGCCTTTGTGGAGCTTAAAGAGGAATCTATAGCCCACTGTGGTAGAGACCTTATGCTAGAAACAGTCATGCATATTCTTGCATCGGTTAAGTCGCAAGCGGTTCTGATTAGCTATGATTATTGTTTAGTTGAGGCTGCTACAAAGGCGCAATGGGGTCAGGTGGGTGTAGTGCTTAAACAGTGGCAAGACATTGAAACGGATACTGTGAAAAGTATTACTGCAGACTATATTTTTTTCGACCACAAAAAATTACCACAACAGATCTCGGGTTTAGACAGTATAAAAGGCAAACTAGTCGCCTACGAAGTGGGCGACATTGCATTAGGCAAAGAACTTTTAAACAAGGGCGTCTCTATGCTTGAGACCTTTGAATTAGAGCTGCTAAGCTAGCTAACTACACCCTTCGCCACTGCGTACCCTCTCGACTGTCTTCTAAAATAACACCCGCATCAAGTAATTTCTGTCTAATTTGATCAGCCTTTGCAAAATCTTTATCTTGTTTCGCCTGCTGTCTGGCTTGAATTTGCTCTTCTATCTGTTCAGCCGTAAGCTGATCATCGCCACGTGCAACCGTAAACCACTGCTCAGGGTCCTGCTGTAATAAACCTAGTATATCGGCCAGCCCTGCAAGTTCAGCCATTAGGCTTTGTTGCTCTGCACCCTGAGCCTGATTCGCCGCCTTAGCTAGACGATAAAGTTCACTAATAGCCACTGGCGTATTAATATCATCGAGCAATGCCTTATAGCCTTCGCCAGTGCGATTTAAAATCGCTTCTTGAGGGACAATACCGCGAATAAAGCCATAGATTGTATCTAATGTACGCCAGGCACTATCGAGCAATTCCTTACTAAAGTTCTGTTCCGAACGATAATGGGCCGACAAAATTACATAACGCAACACTTCACCAGGGTACTGCTTTAAAAGATCATTAACTAAACGAAAATTACCCAATGATTTGGACATCTTTTCGCCGTCGATATTAATAAAGCCATTGTGCATCCAAAAATTAGCCAAAGGCTTGCCATCATTGGCACAGCAGCTTTGGGCAATTTCATTTTCATGGTGTGGGAATATCAAATCATGGCCACCTGCATGAATATCAATAGTATCGCCCAGATGCTTTTTAATCATGGCTGAACATTCTAAGTGCCAACCCGGACGACCGCGTCCCCAGGGGCTATCCCAACCGGGCTCGCTGTCTGTAGAGGGCTTCCACAGGACAAAATCACCGGCATATTGCTTATAACCCGCCACTTCTACCCGAGCACCAGCCTCCTGTTCATCAAGATTACGCTTTGATAACTGACCATAATCGGGCATTGAAGGCACGGAGAAAAGCACATGGCCTTTATCCGCTTCATTTTGACTATCCGCTGCATAAGCATGACCCTTATCAACCAGCGCCTGCACCATATCGATCATCTCTGGGATATGGTCAGTGGCATAGGGTGTTTGATCTGGTGTTAGAGTATTAAGCGCTTGCATGTCATCGAAATAAGCTTCTGAATACTTCTTAGTAATAACATTAATATCTACAGATAACTCATTGGATTTATGAATTATTTTATCATCAATATCGGTAATATTTCTGGCATAAATAACGTTTGGATAAACACTGCGAAGCACACGATAGACTGTATCAAATACCACCGCTGGGCGCGCATTACCTATATGCACAAAGTTATAAACCGTAGGGCCACAGGCATACATGGTGATGCGTTTGGCATCAATCGGCTCAAACTGTTGCTTTTGTCGGGTTAAACTATTGTAGAGTTTTAGGTCCATTTAGGCTTTCCAATTATCCCGTAATCCAATGGTGCAGTTAAATACTAAATTTTGCGCTTCACTATCGCGACAGAAATAGCCTTCTCGCTCGAACTGATAACGCTCAGTGGCCTTTGCATCGGCAAGACTGGCTTCAGCCTTACAGCCCTCAAGTACCTTAAGTGAGTCTGGATTAACATGGTCAATAAAACTGCCCTCACCCGCATCAGGTAACGCTTGATTAAACAGCCGGTCGTATTGATTGACGGTGCAGTCCACAGCATTAAGCGCTGAAACCCAGTGAATAACACCTCTCGGGCGTATTCCTTCCGGCGCATCAGCTCCCACAGTATTTTCTACCACAGAGGCTTTTATTTCTTGTATTTCGCCACTTGCGTCGCGAATCACTTCATCCGCACGAATAATATAAGCACCGCGCAACCTAACATATTCACCTAACACTAAACGCTTAAACTTCTTGCGCGACAGGCTGGTATCCTCAGAAAAGTCACTTTGATCGATGTATATTTGACCATCAAATGGTAGCTCTCTAGTGCCGAGATCATCGCGCTGGGGGTGTGAAGAGGCCGTTAGACGCTCAGACTGATCATAATTAGTAAAAGTGACCAACAGCGGCTTAAGTACACACATCGCTCTGCGGGCATTGTTATTTAAATCATCTCGAATAAAGTGCTCAAACTGCGCCATATCAACCACACCATCAGTTTTGGCTACGGCTAAACTATCACAGAAATTATGAATAGCTGCAGGACTAACACCGCGGCGTCTAAGCCCTGATATAGTGGGCATTCTAGGATCATCCCAGCCAGCCACATAGCCCTCATCCACCAACTGCTTAAGCTTGCGCTTGCTGGTGATGCTGTAGTTGAGATTTAAACGACCAAATTCGTACTGACGCGGGGTTGATGGCACATTGATATTTTCGATAAACCAGTTGTAAAGGGGTCTATTGGCGGCAAATTCGAGGGTACAGATAGAATGGGTCACGCCTTCTATGGCATCTTCTTGGCCATGAGCAAAGTCATAGGCAGGATAGATATTCCATTTATCACCGGTTCTATGGTGAGCAATACGCTTAATTCGATACAATACCGGGTCACGCATATTAATATTGGGCGAGGCCATATCGATAATTGCCCGCAGAGTCATACTACCCTCGGCGATCTCGCCCGCTTTCATCTGCTCTAGCAACGCTCTACTTTCAGCGGCTGGCCTTGTACGAAAAGGGCTCGCTTTACCCGCTTCAGTCAGCGTGCCGCGATACTCACGCATCTGTTCGGCGTTTAGCTCGCAGACATAGGCTTTATTTTGATCAATTAAATCACAGGCCCATTGGTAGAACTGGTCAAAATAATCAGAGGCATAGCGAATATCACCACTCCAGTTAAAACCTAGCCATTGAACATCATTGATAATTGCTTGAACAAACTCATCACTTTCTTTTTCAGGGTTTGTATCATCAAAGCGCAGGTTGCACTCGCCAGCGAAATTTTCAGCCAAACCAAAGTTAACGCAAATCGATTTAGCATGACCAATATGTAGATAGCCATTGGGCTCAGGCGGAAATCGAGTCACTACCTTAGCGGTCTTACCCGAAGCCAGATCATCGGTAATGATTTGCTGAATAAAATTGATGGGTTTATCACTGTCAGTCATATTGAGTCACTTGCAAGCAAATTTAGTTGCGAAGTATAGCTCTCAGTGGGCTCTGGATAAACCTTAACCCGCCAGTAAGGGTAAATATTTTGTTATTTAGCTCATTCATTAGCAACTTATTTTCAGTAATCGCAAAGATCGCTTTGATTTACACGGGTTACAAATTAAAATAGCACTTTGTTACTAATTATTTTATGGACCTAATATGATCACTTTCCGCACCACCATGGGCGATATCTCAATTGAACTAGACTTCGATAAAGCACCAATTTCATCGGCTAACTTTTTAAGCTATGCCAAAGATAATTTTTACAATGACACTGTGTTCCATCGTGTGATTAATGGCTTTATGGTTCAGGGTGGCGGCATGACCTCTGATATGCAGCAAAAACAAACCAATGCAACGATTGAAAATGAAGCGGACAATGGCCTTAAAAATGATATCGGTACATTAGCCATGGCGCGAACTGCAGACCCGCACTCGGCTTCTTCACAGTTTTTTATCAACGTTTCGAATAATGATTTCCTAAACCATAGCGGAAAAAATATGCAGGGTTGGGGCTATGCGGTATTTGGTAAGGTCGCTGAAGGCATGGACGTTATCGAAAAGATTAAAACTGTTGCTACTGGCAGCGCTTTTGGTCATCAAGACGTTCCCGTTGATCCCATTGAGATTACTGAAACTGTCATTAGCGAAGAATACGCAGCGAAATAATTTAGTATCTTATGACAATCCTGTTTATATCAGATCTTCATTTATCACCACAGCGCCCGGAAGTCACTCGGGCGTTTGTGCATTTCATAGAGACCCAAGCAAGTGCAGCAAACGCGCTTTTTGTACTCGGTGATCTTTTTGAGGCCTGGATTGGTGACGATGATACCTGCTCCACAGGCATTGAGGTACAGGCAGCGTTCAAACAGCTTACCGATAAAGGGGTTGCCTTATTTATTCAACATGGCAACCGCGATTTCTTTCTTGGCAAACGTTTTTGTAAGGCCACTGGTGCGACGCTTTTAGCGGACGAGCATTTGGTCGAGTTTAACGACCAACAGATACTCGTTATGCATGGCGATACTCTGTGCACAGACGATGTTGACTACATTCGCTTTCGCCAACGAATACGCCACCCAATCAGTAAGTTCTTACTACAATTACTTCCTCTAAAAGCTCGGCAAAAATTGGCTCATAATATGCGTGCTAAAAGTAAAACCGCTAATGCTAATAAACCCAGCGCGATCATGGATGTTAATTTAAATGCGGTTGAAAGAGTTATGTCAAAACATCAGGTGAAAACATTGATTCATGGCCATACTCATAGACCAAACCGCCATCAACAGAAGCAAGGCGAACGCATTGTTCTGGGTGATTGGCATGACAGAGGCTGGTATGTAATTTGGGATACTGCTGGGCTTGAACTCAATCATTTTGAAATTGAAATCTCTGGGTAATGGATATCTGGATAGTATTTTAAAATTTCTTGGCGTTGCTGTTCAGCACTAAAATATTCCCACTCAAAACCATCAATATCCTTTTCTGAAAATATTTTTAAAACATCGGGATCCTCAAAACCTAGATGCCTTAAATTTCCCGGATCATCAAAACTCTGGGTAATTGAGAGGTTTAAAATATCAGTGCGCCATAGTGCATAGCGACCTTTCTTTATAGCAATGGGCCTACAACCTAACCTTTGATTATATTCAATGATAGATTTTTCAAGATTCCTTACTGAAAGTGCCAGATGTAATTTTTGCATTACCATGCCCCTTTTAAACTGTATTGTTATATAAACCATAGTATGTAAAAAACTGGAAAACTATCTACACTAGGGTATTATTAATCTATATGTTTAAACATTCTAATCAGGATATCCACTATGAATACCAATCCAGATAAATACAGTTCAGCAACTACGGCTTCTAACGTTGCCAATGCAGCACTAGAACCAGCGGTAGCCAAAGTTCTTAGAAGCACCTATACCTTACTCGGTATTACTCTTGCCTTTAGTGCACTGATGGCTGGCATCTCTATGGCCATTAATGCGCCCTATTTTGGCTTATGGACATTACTGCCCTACTTTATTTGCCTTTGGATGGTAGAAAAGAACAAAAACAATGCATCGGGTATCGCATGGGTATTTGCCCTAACAGGCTGGATGGGCTTTACCTTAGGTCCTATTATCAGTATGTATCTTGCCGCCGTGGGTTCAGGCCCGATTATGATGGCGCTAGGTTCAACTGCTTTAGTTTTCTTTGGCGCTTCAGCTTACGTGCTAACTACCCGTAAAAACCTAAGCTTTATGACCGGCTTTCTGATGACGGGAATTTTAGTGGCTTTTATCGCCGGTATTGCTAATATTTTCCTAAAAATACCCGCGCTTTCAATTACTGTCAGTTCGGTATTTGCCTTCCTGTCGGCAGGAATTATCATGTGGCAAACCAGCGCTATTATTCATGGCGGCGAGAGAAACTATATCTCGGCTACAGTTACCCTTTTTGTAATGATTTACAACCTGTTTCTCAGCCTTCTCCAATTATTTGGCATCATGAGTGACGACTAAGATAACCTGTTAGATTAAACATAAAGCCCTGCTGTTGCGGGGCTTTTGCTTTTCTAAATTTACATGGTGCAACCTATGACAGACGAAGCCAATTATCTAAGTGATTTAGCCCCCTGGTCAAAAACCAAGGCCATTGAGCTGGGTGTTGCTGAGGGTCTGGATATAGAGAAAACCCATATTGAGATTTTAATTACGGCACGAAGCTTTTTTTCAATGTATGGCTTTTCGCCCTCTATGCGACCTCTGTGTAAAACAGTCACTGAGCACCTTGGGGTAACTAAAGGCCGAAGCATGTACCTCAATCAACTATTCCCAGGAAGTCCGGCCAAAATTGTGGCAAAACTTGCTGGTCTTCCCAAACCTAAGAACTGTATTTAAATGAAACTCTGCGATTACACTTTAGATAATTTATCTAACGAAAAGAACTCACCTAATGAGGCTGCTCAACAGCTTTTATTGGATCAGCTGCCTGAGTGGCAGATTATTCACAAGGATGATGTGGATCAACTTTTCTGCCAATTTAAATGCGAAAATTTTGTATCTGCGATGAATCTTGCTTCTGCAATCACCCAGATTGCGGAACAGGCAGACCATCACCCCACCCTGGTGATTGAATGGGGAAAGGTTTCAGTTTATTGGTGGTCACACTGGCTGAAAGGTTTGCATATCAATGATTTTATTCTGGCCTATAAAACCCAAGAGCTGCATAACATTCTATGAATCCACAGCATAATGACGACCCACTGGCATACCAACAACAGCTAGAGACTAAGGGTGATCAGTTTAAAACGCTTATGGCCAATGCTGGCGTAGAGATCCCTGAATTAACTATTCATAGCTCAGCCCCCTTTGGGTTCCGTATGCGGGCAGAATTTCGTATTTGGCATGAACAGGGTCAAGCCCATTTTGCCATGAATAGGCCCGGTGAAAAGCGTCCCTATATTATTGATAACTTCCCAATTGGTGCTGAATTAATTAATCGATTAATGCCAGAGATTTTGGCCGCGGTTAATGCCAACGAAATGTTGAGCAGAAAGCTATTTAGTATGGAGTTTTTAACCACCACGACCCAACAGGTCTTGGTAACATTGATTTACCATAAACCCCTTGATGAGCAATGGCAGCATCAGGCTAGCCTGCTTGCCAAGCAGTTAAATATAAAAATTATTGGGAGAAGCCGAAAGCAAAAAGTAGTCTTGACCGATGATTTTGTTATCGAAGAATTATCCGTTGATGGCAAGCAATATCAATACCAGCAAGTAGAGGCTAGCTTTACTCAGCCCAATGCACAGGTCAATCAAAAAATGCTAACCTGGGCAAGCGATTGTCTAAAAGGCAGCCACCATGATCTGGTTGAACTGTACTGTGGTAATGGTAATTTCACCGCCGTTTTAGCGCAACATTTTGATAAGGTTTTAGCTACAGAAATTTCCAAGGTATCGGTGAATTCGGCTAACTATAACTTTGACCTCAATAAGGTAGACAACGTCACTATTGCACGACTTTCTAGCGAAGAATTTACTCAGGCCTTAAACAGAGAGCGAGCTTTTAGACGACTGGCTAATGTTGACTTAGATAGCTTTAACTTTTCAACCATCTTTGTGGATCCACCTCGGGCAGGCCTAGATTCGGGTACCGAAAAGCTAGTAACTGAAATGGATTCTATACTCTATATATCATGCAACCCTGAAACCCTCGCTGAGAACTTAAAGCAGATCACCAAGACCCATCAGGTGGTTTCTGTAGCGGTTTTTGACCAGTTTCCTTGGACTCAACACATTGAGTCTGGCGTGTTGCTTAAACGCCGTTAATTAACCGTAGCTAAGGCTTTAGCCGCTAGTTGTATTTGCTCCGCATATTTATTTTCAATGGATAGGCGCTCCTTTTCAAGACGATTTTTTTCCTCTCTGGGCAAGGCCTTCCATGCGTCAAGTATGGGTAAATGAGATGCATCCATTGCCAAAGCCTGAAAGACCTTAATAGATTTATCCTGCTCGAAACCATTCGTGAGTTGCTGTGCTAAAAACCCGATACGCATTGCTGCTTCTGTGGACGACAGATCATTTTGTAACAGCGCCTGCGCAATCACCCTGATAGACAGCTGAGTATCTAACTGCGACTGTGGATCATAAAATGCCGGTTGCGATGATGGCGTAGCTTTATTTTTTAATTTAAAGGCTAGATAACAGGCATAAGCGGCCAAGACAGAGGTAAGGCTAGCACCAGAAATGAGTATGATTTGAAGAGTAGACACGTTAGATCTCTATAGTTAGATAAGTAGTTTACGTATCACTGGCCGGTAATAGTTTATCGGCTATGGCTTTCTTGGTTTTTGCTCCCAATGATTTTAGCTCTTCACTGCGTTTAACTAGATTACCGCGACCCGTAGAAAGGCGCTTAAAGGCGGTTTCGTAGGCATCCTTGCTCTTATCAAGATGCTTACCAATATCCTCAAGGGCTTCAACATGAAGAACAAAAAGATCATAAAGCCCGCCGGCTTTTTCGGCAATTTGCTGGGCATTAATATTTTGATCAGCATATCGCCAAAGGTTTTTAATGGTTCTTAGGGTCACCATTAATGTACTGGGGCTTACCAGAATAATGCCCCTATCATAGGCTTCACGCATAATATCCGGATCATTATCCAGAGCCAGCATAAAGGCCGATTCAACCGGAATGAAGATTAAAACAAAATCTAGGCTATTAATGGTTTCAAGTTTTTCATAGTTCTTAATATCCAGACCTTTGATGTGTGCTCGCAGAGAATTCAAATGATTCTTTAAAAATTCCTGGCGCTGTTGCTCATTGTCAGCATGAAAATAGCGCTCGTAATTAAGCAGACTGGTTTTAGCATCAATAATAATATCTTTGCCCTCTGGCAAACGAATAATCACATCAGGGTTACGTCGCTTGCCCTCTTCGTCTTTCAGAGCAACCTGAGTTTCATATTCTCGACCTTTAGACAAACCAGAATCTTCGAGTAATTTTTCCAGTACAAATTCACCCCAATTACCCTGCTGTTTATTATCACCTTTCAGAGCATTAGCCAGACTAGCGGCCTCAGAGGATATCTTCATGGTCTGCTTTTGTAGTTCGCCAATTTGGCCAGCCAATTGATTGCGATCAGCGTTCTCTTTTTCGTAGGCAGAAGATACCTGCTTGCGAAAATCACCTATGTCACGTCGCAACGGACTCAGAGAGGTATCTAATGCCTGCTTACTCTGCTCAGAAAATTTGGTCTGCTTATCATCAAAAATACGATTAGCTAGATTTTCAAACTCTTGACTGAGACTTTGCTTAGCCTCTTTGACTAACTTAAGCTGAGCCTCAAAATTTGTTTCTTGATTTGACAGCTTTTCTTCAAGCACAAGCTTCTCAGCGTTGAGTTGCGATAGAGTCTCTGAAGCCTGACTTTTAGCCATTATTCGACCGTAAACCACACCAATAACAAATGTTATTAAGCAGCAGACAATTATCAAAAAAGCGGTACCTGTAAAAATATTAAATTCCATTGGCTAATTTATCCAGTTAGCTGTCATTTACTTTATAGTTCTGAGATTATAGCGTTTAAATTAAAATATAAATAAGTCTAAAATAAACCTATGCTTTCCCCGCTCATAAATATTGCGCCATTTCGCGACGCTATTGCTGAAAATCAATTGATTTTAACAGCCAATCAGCGTCTGGCAATGCAAATTAAGCAAGCATGGGGTCAATTATCCCAAGATCAGAATACACCAGTTTGGCGCAGCCCTAGAGTCATGTCTATTGAGCATTGGTTAATGTTCCTATGGGATGAGCTAAAGGATCAGAATCATCCTCTAGTTAGCCAGCTTTCCATTGTCGGGACTATGCAAAATCAGTACTACTGGGAAAAAGCTCTTACCCAGGGACAATCCGATTTGACTCTCGATCTGAGTTTTGCCAGCATGGCCGCTAACTGCCATGATCTATTGCAGCGCTGGACGATAGACTTTAATGAAATAACCGAAAGTAGTTCCTCGTTAGAAAAATTTAAACACTGGGCAACGCAATATCAAACTCTATTAAACAAAAACAAGCTAGTGACTCCCCCTCAAGCATGGCAACTGATAGAAGATTGCTTTGTTGCTGGCGCTTTGAACAAAGAGCCAAAGATCAACCTCTACGGATTTCAATCAATATCACCGCTGCAGCAACGATTATTAGAGACCACAGCCAGTCAATATGATTGCATTCAGCCCAATCAAAGCCCTGTTAGTGCGAGAAGTATTGAATGCAGCGACCCCACCACTGAATTTGCAGTAGCCTCAAAATGGGCAGCATTAGAATTACTTAAAAACCCCAATCAACGAATAGGCATCCTGATCCCTGATCTCAACAATAGCCTAACCCAAGTTGTACGCATAATTAATGAGACTCTGGCTGAACAAAATTGTTCTAGCGCTGTGAATATATCCGCTGGGGTAAAACTATCAGATACTGCCCTTATCAAAGCTGCATTTAATTGCCTTGATCTGTTTGATTTCAAATTACCGCTTAATCAATGGCTGTGTATTCTTAATTCACCCTTTAATCTATTTGAAAAGCTACCTATTCAATTTAAAGTAAACTGCGAACTCAAGCTCCGAGCTTTAAAAAGCTACAGCCTTGGGCTTGATCAATTTATACAGGTTATTCGAGGACAGCAGTCCAGCTTAGAAAATTCCGATGAGATTCAGAATGATATTGAACCTCTATACAGTTTTCAGCAGTTCAACCGCGAAAATAAAGCTCATCAGTATTCCTTTAGTCAATGGGCAGACATTTTAGATAAAACCGTTAAACAATTAGGTTGGCCTGGATTAAGCCAGCCGACTAGCATTCAGTATCAACAGATTCAGCAATGGGATAAATTACTAGCCAAGTTAGCAGAGCTGGATAACCTAGGTGTTGAGGTTGGGCGCTCAAAAGCTCTGTATTTCTTAAATAAATTAGCCACTGAGCAGTTATTTCACCCACAAACAGGAGATGCTCCCCTGCAGGTGCTTGGCCTCTTGGAAGGTGCGGGTTTAGTGTTTGATAAACTCTGGGTAACCGGTATGCATAGCGGCAACCTGCCCACCTCAGGCTCCATTGATCCCGTACTTTCGGCTAACTTCCAACGTCAGCATCAAATGCCTTTTAGCGTCCCTGAAAAAGAATTAACCATTGCCAAAAGTTTACTATCAAGCTTTAAAGAAAACACTCAACAACTCTTTTTGAGTTATCCGCTGAGTGATGGTAAAACACCCCTAGAACCCAGTGCATTAATAAAGAATATAGAGCCACAGGGTTTCACAGAATTAGTTAGCCAGGTAGAACCCGCCCATTGGTTGCAACAAGCCGATCAAACAGAATTACTTGAAGATCCTGGCTATGCCTTTAACCCAATGCTCGAGCCTATTCGCGGTGGTAGCAGTATTCTCAAACATCAATCCACCTGCCCATTCAATGCTTTTGCTATACATCGACTTTGGGCGCTTGATCTTGATGAGCCCAGCATTGGTCTTGAAGCTATGGATAAAGGCAGTATTGTTCATGAGATTCTGCGTCGACTCTGGGATAACTGGAAAACATCCTGCGTATTTATGGCCTTAAGTGATGAACAACTCGAAGTACAAACTGAGGATACTGTGAAAACCGTTCTTTTGGAGCAGGCTAAAACTCATAGCTGGTTACAGGGTGAAAACTATCTCGCCCTTGAGCAGCAAAGAATGTCTAAAATGATCCTGCAGTGGCTTGAAGTTGAGAAGCAAAGACCCAGTTTCGAAGTCATCAAAACCGAACAAAAAATCACTATGGATTTTGGTGATCTTAAAATCTCGCTGAGCTTGGATAGACTGGATAAAGTAAAGGATCAGTCAGTGGTAATTGACTATAAAACCGGGAATGTCAGCAGTTCGGCATGGCATGGAAAGCGACCCAAAGATCCACAGCTACCCCTTTATGTACTGGCTAGTGAGCCGAAGCCCGAGGGTTGTTTTTTTGGCCACCTAAAAGGCACAAAATTTAAATATATTGGTCTCTCAAAAGATCCCATAATTACAGGGTTAAAACCAGCAGATGACTGGCAGCTTCAGATAGATGAATGGCAGACAGCAATCAATCAGTTAGCTCAAGAATTTATTCAAGGAAAAGCTTCGGTTATAAAATATCATGATAGTGAATTTAACTATCAGACTGAACTACTACCACTAAACCGTTGGCATGAGCGCAATGATATCGAGCGTTTATTAAAAGGTTCTAAGCCATGAGCTTAAACACTGAATCCAATCAATTAAATGACAGTTCTGCCAGAATAGAGGCACTCGACCCCTGTCAAAGCTTTATCGTGTCAGCCCCTGCAGGCTCAGGTAAAACAGGGCTTATTACTCAACGGATGCTCAGGCTACTGGCGACAGTTGAAAACCCAGAAGAAATACTATGTATTACCTTTACGCGGAAAGCAGCTGCAGAGATGCGACAGCGTATATTTGGCGCCCTAGTGAACGCCCAAGACAAGCCAAAACCCCAGAGGGATTTTGAACTGCAAACCTGGGAATTAGCTCAGCAGGTTCTTAAGCGCAATAGCTTAAAGGACTGGAATTTACTGGATATACCCTACCGATTACGCATTAAAACCATTGATAGCTTTTGCCATTATGTGGCAAAACAATTTATGTTTGATAGCGGCTCGGGTGAATTGCCCGAACAAAGTGAATTCCCTGATAATTTTTATCAAATAGCCGCACGAGAATTACTTAATCAATTAGAAAAGAATAACTCCACTAGCGAAGCCCTTAAAATAGTTCTCTCTCATATGGGTATGGATTTAAAGCGCTGTGAGAAGTTATTTGCCAGCATGCTAGGCAAGCGAGACCAATGGTTACCCCATATTTTCAGCGTAAATAATAACCAAGATTACTTTCAGGATGTTATTGAGCAGTTAATTAGTGACAAATTAGCTCAAACCTATCAACAGCTTCTCCCCCTTGCTGGTGAACTTATTGAGCTAGCCGATCATGCGGGTTGCCATGGGACGGATAAATCACCAGAAATTCGAACCCTTGCAGGTATTTCTTCTATACCCTCACTGGATCAGCAAGGGCTAGCACAATGGAAAAATCTGTTTCGACTACTGGTAACCAAAGACAAAAAATATCCACCGCGAAAAACTATTAATAAAAACCAGGGCTTCCCATCGGATAACGAGCAACAAAAACAACAAAAGAGACGCATGCTGAGCTTGCTGGCAGATTTTGGACAAGATCCAATGCTACAGGCACTGGTATTAGATACCATGTACCTACCCGACATAGCCAACCATCATGATCAGCAAGAAATACTCCATGCACTGGGTATTTTACTGCCTCAACTCGCCGCCATTTTAAAAATGACCTTTCAGCAACAGGGTCAATCAGATTATTCAGAAATCACCTTGGCCGCACTAGAGGCCTTAGACCCAGATTCAACTCATCAGCAAATTTCGGATATTACACTTAAACTGGACTATCAGATAAAACATATCTTGGTTGATGAATTTCAGGACACCTCCGGTTCGCAAATGAAGCTATTAGAACATCTAGTGAGTGGCTGGGAATTGGACGATGGTCGTAGTTTATTTTTGGTGGGCGATGCCATGCAATCACTCTACAGCTTCAGAGATGCTAGAGTCGGATTGTTTATCAATGCACAGCGATACCCTATTGGCCCTATTCAGTGTAAGCCGCTGAACCTAAGCACTAACTTTAGATCGCAACAGGGGATCGTTGACTGGGTTAATCTGCAGTTTGTAGAAGCCTTTCCTGCTTCGGCCAATATTAATCGTGGTGCCGTTCCCTATAACGCGTCCACCGCTTTTAAATCGGCGAGCGATCAAATTGCTGTTCATTTTAATGGCTATAGTAATACCCATGGTGCTGACTATATGACTGCCGAGGCACAGGATATTTCTTCATTGTGTCAGCAGATTCAACATCAAAATCCCGATCATAGCATTGCTATTTTGGTTAGAAACCGCGGTCACTTAAAACAAATAGTTCCCGCCTTAATAGATGCGAAACTAAATTGGGAAGCGATCGATATTGATCCATTGGCTGACCGCATGCCGGTGGTTGATTTAATGTCCCTCACCAGAGCGCTAATATCACCAGCGGATCGTATCGCTTGGCTGGCCCTATTAAAGGCGCCCTTTTGTGGTTTATGCCTTCAGGATCTAGTGGCACTCACCAATGACATTGATGGCTTTAATAAACAGCCCAATAGTCTAATTAGTCAGCTCATTAAATGGCAACAGACCCCCAGTAAGTTTCCACAGCTTAGTGAAACTGGCAGACAGTTACTTCAGCGAATAGCACCGATTATTATTAAAGCATGGCAACACAGAGGTGACTTTAATCTACGCGACCTTGTGGAGCAGCTTTGGATTGATTTAGGTGGACCAGCCACCCTTATTAATGATCGTGATCTGTTTGATAGCCGCAGTTACTTAGATCTTTTAGAAAAATCTCAGCAAGCTGGAAGTTTGATTGATTGGCATGAATTTAAAAAAGCAGTGGATAAACTCTTTGCGCAACCTATGGCGAATAATACTGAATCAGGATCTGCGCCCATACAGATAATGACCATACATAAATCCAAGGGGCTGGAATTCGACCAGGTTATCTTACCGAACCTAACAAAGGGTGCTAAATCAGATGATAATGACCTATTGCGCTGGCAAGAGCAGGTCGATGACAGCAATCACAATACACTATTGCTTGCCGCATTGGGCCCCTATGATGAGGATGATAATGACCCAATTTATAGCTATCTAAAACATGAGCAACGGGCTAGAAGTCTGTTAGAAAATACCCGAGTACTCTATGTTGCAGCTACCAGAGCCATTCAAAAACTTCATTTATTTGGTGAGCTTAAAGCCAAAAAAGAAGGATGGGAAAAGCCGACAGACACATCCCTCCTGTCTTGCATATGGTCCACTATTGAAAACATTCTTAGTCAATCGGATTTACAGGTAAAAGAATTACCCGAACCAGAAATCATTCAGGCTGATTCTTCGCAGGCCTCAGCAGCTCATAGCTTTTATCGACGACTTCCCAGTGAATTTGTAGCCAAGCGCATGCCACAAAATAGAATGAATCTTGGCGTCAGTAAGCATAAGAAAAAAGCCCAGACGGGAGATTTACTTGATCAAAGAGCTCGTCATTTGGGTACTGTATTACATAGAACGCTCAAGCAAATAGGCCAAGAAGGTATTGATAGTTGGCCTCAAAAACGTCGTGCAGGTTTGAGTTCCTTTTGGAAATCTAGCCTCAAACAGATGGGAATTATGGTATCGACTTCAGAACTAGCTTCACTGAGTGCCGCTATTGAAACCATGCTTAATGATGCCAAAGGGCGCTGGATACTCGACAATCATATTGAAAACCAATGTGAACAGGAACTGTCATATTTTGATGCTGATTCTCAGACAGTAAAAACCTCTATTATTGATAGAACCTTCGTAGAAAACCAGACAAGATGGATTATCGATTATAAATATTCACGCCCAAATGATGATGAATGCGAGCAACAATTTTCCCAACGCCAAACTGAAGCCTATCGAGGCCAATTAAATCATTATGCGCAGCTTTATCGTCATATTGACAAATATTCTGTGCGCTGTGCACTCTATTTCCCGCAAACAGCCGTATTCATTGAAGTTGCAGGCAATTAATCTTTCCCTTCGTGAAATTTTCAGTACAATAGAAATATTGGGGAAAAAAGAAAATAATTAGGATAAATAAAATGGACACTCAAGAAGTTGAGAACATTAATGTTGAAGCGCCAGAAATACTGATCACGCCAGCAGAGCTGAAACGTGAAATACCGATTACCGACAAAGCAAGAAAAACGGTAGCTGAAGGTCGTCAGGTTATAGAAAACATTCTTTCTGGAAAAGATCACCGCGTTTTTGTGGTTGTGGGCCCCTGCTCTATTCATGACTTAGATGCAGCCCATGAATACGCTAAACGCCTAAAACAGCTAGCCGATAAAGTCAGCGATAGTCTGTATATCGTCATGCGTGTTTACTTCGAAAAGCCCCGTACAACCGTAGGCTGGAAAGGTTTGATTAACGACCCCTATATGAATGACTCATTCAAGATCACCGATGGTCTGCATATTGGTCGCAAACTGCTACGGGATATTCTTGAGGTAGGTCTGCCAACGGCCACGGAAGCATTGGATCCTATTTCACCACAATATATGCAAGATCTTATTGCATGGTCAGCCATTGGCGCACGAACGACAGAATCACAAACTCACCGTGAAATGGCTTCAGGGCTCTCATCTTCTATTGGCTTTAAAAATGGCACTGATGGTGGCTTAACGGTTGCCATTAATGCACTGCAGTCTGTTGCTAACCCCCACAGATTTTTAGGCATCAACTCAGATGGCAAGGTTTCTATTGTCACAACCCGTGGCAACCCAAATGCCCATGTTGTTCTTCGTGGTGGAAATGGCAAACCCAACTATGACTCAGTTAGTGTTTCAATTTGCGAGCAGGAGCTCAATGCTGCCAATATTAAACCCAACATCATGGTTGACTGTAGTCATGCTAACTCCAATAAAGATCATAATCTTCAGCCTTTGGTTTTAGATAATGTGAGCAACCAAATTTTGGAAGGCAATAAGTCTATTATTGGTGTAATGCTTGAAAGCCATATTCATGGCGGCAATCAGAAGCTGTCTTCTAATCCCGATGAAATGAAATACGGCGTATCGGTTACCGATGCCTGTATTGACTGGGAAACCACTGAAAAATCACTGGTTGAAATGGCCGACAAGCTGAGAGAAGTTTTAAAAAATCGCTAGTCACTTAATTCAGACTCAATAATCTAGAGGGGTTAATTTTATGCCGAAAATTATTCTTATATTAGCCCTTCTCATTGGTGTCTGGTATTGGTGGTCCTATCTCAGAAAACTACCCATGGATAAAAGTCGAACCTTTCTCTGGAAAACCGGTTTTTGGTTAGTTCTAGGGATTGCCTCCTATCTTGTTCTTACCGGGAGAATGCATTGGCTAGGTGCTGGCATAGCAGCCCTGGTTCCTCTTTTGCGTTCAGTGGTTTTATGGGGCTTTAGAGCAGCCCCCCTAGTGCGTTTACTCGGACGCTTTAAGTCGACCCCTTCACAGTTTCGCACCCAGAGTCTAGTGGTTACAATTAACTTTGCTAGCGGTCAGATTTCTGGTGAAATCATTACCGGTGATCTAGCCGGAAAACAGCTAAGTGAACTTAGCGCTGATGAAATAAAAACTCTGTCACAGCAACTCAAAGAAACCGACAAAGAATCCTATGTCTTGCTACAAGCGTACCTGCTTAGAAGCGGATCAAGCGAAGAGCAAACGGCTAATAATTTTAAGTCGGAAAGCTATAATGAAATTTCCAAAGCTGAAGCCTACGATGTTCTAGGTATCCCCGCTAGTTCGTCACAGCAAGAAGTGATTAAAGCGCATAAGCGGTTGATGCAAAGACTCCATCCTGACCGTGGTGGTAGCGACTATCTTGCCGCTAAAATAAACGCAGCAAAAGATTTACTCATTAAATAAATTTAAACCAATCACCCTAGCCTGTTAGCTTATTCACCCCTACAATAGCGACTGTTTATAAAGGTTTTTTACTATGCAAATTGACAGCCCAACCCTCGAATTAACCAAGCAACTCATATCGCGCCAATCAGTGACGCCTGAGGATGACGGCTGCCAGCAGTTAATGACCGATCGTCTTGCAAAAGCAGGTTTTAATATTCAGCCACTGCCCTTCGAGGATGTTGATAATTTTTGGGCAATTCACGGTGAGTCTGGACCCATACTTTGTTTTGCAGGGCATACAGATGTAGTCCCATCGGGCCCAGAAAGTAGCTGGCAAAGCCCGCCTTTTGAGCCCACTTTAAAGGATGGTGTTCTAACAGGACGAGGAGCCGCGGATATGAAGGGCTCTTTAGCGGCTATGGTAGTTGCAGTGGAAAACTATGTGGCCAGTAACCCAAACCATCCCGGTCGTATTGCATTTCTTATTACCAGCGATGAAGAAGGCATAGCCGCAAATGGCACTGTCAAAGTCGTCGAATGGCTAAAACAACAGAATACAATTCCCGAATACTGTCTGGTAGGTGAACCCTCAAGCAGTGAGAAATGCGGTGACACTATTAAGAACGGACGTCGTGGTTCACTTGGCTGTAAGCTCCGTGTTATTGGTAAACAGGGTCATGTAGCCTACCCTCATCTGGCTGACAACCCTATTCACAATGTAGCGCCTGTCCTTGCAGAGCTAGCCAGCACCGAATGGGACAGAGGTAATGACTTCTTTCCAGCCACCAGCTTTCAAATATCCAATATCAATGGGGGTACTGGGGCGACTAATGTTATCCCCGGAGAGTTAGACATAGTATTCAACTTCCGGTTTTCAACTGAAGTAACAGAACAGCAGTTGCGTGAAACTACTGAAGCTATTCTGAACAAATACCAACTAAATTATGAAATAGATTGGCACCTAAGTGGGCAACCTTTCTTGACCGCGGAAGGAGAACTGGTTGATGCGGCAGTCAGTGCTGTAAAACAGGTCACTGGGCTGGATACGCTACTATCAACCGCTGGTGGCACTTCAGACGGACGCTTTATAGCTCCAATGGGAACCCAGGTTGTTGAACTAGGGCCGGTTAATGCAACTATACACCAGATCAATGAATGTGTAGCGGTTGCAGACTTAGATCAACTGACTGCAATCTATGAATCTTTACTAGAGAATTTATTTAAATAAGTACTATTTGGGGATTTTCTGCAACGCAAAAATATCATAGCGCGTAGATTTCCCCTCAAGAGAGTAATTAGGTTTTAAATTACCCAGATATTCTGAATGAGCTGGGCGCTTTACCACCACACGGTAAAGGGCTTTTTCTAAGGCAACTTGCAGTATCTGATGGGAATCCTCGTCTCCGCCGACAATTTGATGCAGAGCCTGCATCTCTTTTTTTACCTGCGCAGATTTCTTTCTAGCAGGAAACATTGGGTCAACATAGATAATATCCGGCCTGTTAAGCGGATCAATTGTGTCTAAATGGGAGATACTATCCTCGTTTAGCAGGTTAATATTATTAATTACGCCTGCTAGGTCAGAATCTTCCATACCTGAAATTGCCGCACGATCTAAGCCGTCCCTGAGCAAGCAATGCACAATAGGGTTTCTCTCGATTAACTGCATCTGGCAGCCCAAACTGGCCAGAATAAAAGCATCAGCACCTAATCCGGCGGTAACATCTAGAACACTGGGAGTGAATTTACCGGACAATCCCACCGCCTTAGCAATCATTTGGCCATTACCACCGCCATAATTTCTTCGATGACGATTGCTACCAGACACAAAATCACAGCTAACAGCACCATGTGACTTATTATGAGAGATAAAACTTAGGCCTGCAGATGAAAAATGAACTGAAAAACCAGTTTCCATGTCTTTATTATTGGTATCACAACTTAAATCCACCAAAGGAAGATTAAGCTGTGATGAAAGCGCTGTTGCCTGACAAAGAAAACTAATATCGGCATAGGAGATAGATATATTCTGCATCCATCTATTAAACCATATTTATCACTAGTAAATTAAATCTAGAATTAACAAATTTAATAAATAATACGCACCATAATATTCACTTAATAATAAAAATGACCTACAGGTCATACTAGAAAAGAAGCATTAAATAAAACTCACTAATTTGGGGCATATTTTGTCCACAGAACCTGTGGATAACTTTGTGGATTACTACCTTAGCAAGTGGTTTTAGGCTAGAAAAACCATAGGATTTGAACAGATTGACTGTTTTTTGTACAGTTACAAAATGCTATATAAATCAATGACTTAAAATTACAGTAAGAAGAAATCAATGACTTAGAGGCATTAATTGAAGATGAATGTTAAGAAAAAGTTGTATCTGTGGAAAAAAGGCAGAAATAAATTGATTAGAAAAAAATAGAACCCTTAGAATTGGTTTTTTATTTTTATAGTTCGCACACTATATCTAAGAAAGATACACCCAGTCAAACCCTTCGTTCTGATTTGCGTAAATTATTTTTTCAGAGCGTGTAAAAACACCCTCTATGGCCTGTTTAACCCGAGCAGAATTGTTATTGCTTTCGCTAATATGCCCAATCACCAACTTTTGAATTGGTTGTTGATCAATAGCGCTAAGCAAGCTCGCGGTTTGATGGTTATTAAGATGCCCCCACTGCCCTGCTACCCGATCTTTTAAGAACTTTGGATAAGCACCCGCCTGTAAAAGCTCGACATCATGATTAGCTTCTACTAGTAAACCAGTACAGTTGTTGTACTGTTCGATAATATAAGGGGTTATATTTCCTACATCAGTCAAAATACCTAAACGGTATTGATCATAGGAAAATATGTACTGAACAGGCTCATTAGCATCATGAGGGACAGGAATAGGCAGTACATGGACATTGTTAATCATAAACCCGCTATGACTGCAGATTACCTTAAGTAGCTTAGACGTAGTTGGAGAAACATTCACTGCGCGATAACAGCCAGCCGTGGCATAAACATCAATTGAAAATTTTGAAGCAAACGGCAATACACCTTTCCAATGATCACTGTGCTCGTGGGTAACCAGAATGGCGCTAATATCTTGAGGAGACTTTCCTACCCGCTCAAGACGCCTAGCTGTCTCCTTGATTGAAAAACCGCAATCAACCATCAAGCAACCATGCTCAGCATCAATAATTGTAGCGTTACCCTTACTACCACTGCCAAGAGAGGCAAATTTCACTCAGCGACTCCTTAAGACATATTACTTCTAACAATATTCAGAAGCTTTAAGGCCTGAGCGCGCTCTAAACTATCACCATCCATACTGACTAATCTTATCTCAATCGCATTACCGGTATTCTGAACAAGAATACGATAGCCAGCCTTGACCACATCATTATCGGCACCAAAACCAAACCAACTAAAAAAACCGCCGGCCTCTTCCTCCAGCTCACTGCTATAAGCAACCAGCAGCTGACCCTGAGAGCGATCTCGATCCACTAACGAGAAACCACCGCGCACCGCTGAATAATTGATTGAAGCCCAGGTTCTTTCGAAATCTAGATTAACCTGTATAAAGGGGTCGGCTGCCTCAGGATTAATAATCTCAACCTTAGAAGAGCCACCAATCTCTTGAGCTAGCAGGGACACCGAAGCAAAATCTGGGGAGGCCGCAAGTTCGCCAGCAAGAAATGAAATCATATCTTCTTCTTTAGTATCAGTATCAGAACTTTGATTCCAGTCCTGCTCAACTGCATCGACGTTTTTTTGCTGATGGATAACAGCAATCTCAGTACTATTTTTTTGTACGCCGGGTGAAACCACAAATTTAAATCGGTGTTCATTGGTTTCATCGGATTTATAAGAAAGCCAGTCAGTTTCAATAATACCTGCCGAAGCATCAACAGCAGAAGTAGGCAAGCCGCTGCTATTTAGAATATTACGTATTCTTGGCCAAAGCTTACTCGGTGAGCTGTTCACAAGAATCCAACGATTACCGTCAATTTTCTGGATTTTAACCTGCTGCTCAAAGGTATTCACAGAAATGGGCTGAGGTCTGGGGATTTCACCGGAGGTATCAGCAACTAATTTTTGCGAAAGCTGTGGTATAGGGTATAACTGACCGAGGCTTGTTGAATCAAGATTTTCGGGGACAACCGTTACCTGAACTTCTTGGGAGTTTAGATAATCAGAACTGTTATCTTCAATACCCAGCCAACTGCAACCAGATAAGATTATAAAACCAATTAAACTAAAGATAATTCTGCTCATATGACTTTGCCTTAGGGCCCTTTTTAGTATTTTTATTTTATTAATTCTGCGCTTTTTAACGCTTGCATAACTTGGACTTGATTGCCATCAGATAGTTTCGTAAGCGGCAAGCGAATCGCATCATCAATCAAGTCTAGCTGATTAACCGCCCATTTAACGGGAATTGGATTAGATTCAACGAACATAGCATCGTGGACAGGCAATAGTTTCTGGTCGATAGCCTGTGCCTTATCAGCATCTCCATTTAAGGCCGCTTCACACATCTGTGACATTAGATTAGGAGCCACATTAGCAGTTACAGAAATATCACCATGGCCGCCCAATAGCATAAATTCACGTGCACTGTGGTCATCGCCGGAATAAATAGCAAAATCAGGCGTTGCGCTGTCGATTAGAAGCTTGGCGCGCTCGAGATCACCAGTGGCTTCTTTAATGCCAACAATATTAGAAACTTTAGATAACCGAAGTGCCGTTTCTGGAAGAAGATCACAGGCTGTTCTGCCGGGAACATTATACAGAATCTGATCTATATCCACGGCTTCGGCAATAGCTTTGTAATGTTGATATAAACCTTCTTGAGTTGGTTTATTATAATAAGGTGTAACCAGCAGACAGGCATCAGCACCCGCCTGTTTAGCCGCCTCAGTTAACTCTATGGCTTCTCGTGTACAGTTGGCACCAGTGCCCGCAATAATAGGTATACGACCCTTTGAAACTTCTACAGTGGTTCGGATGACTTGACTGTGTTCTTTGACACTTAATGTTGCAGATTCACCAGTAGTCCCAACCGCAACCAGCGCATGAGTTCCCTGATCTATATGCCATTCAACAAGCGACTCTAGCGCTTTCCAGTCAACATCACAGCTGTCTGGGTACATGGGAGTCACTAGGGCGACAATACTTCCAGTAATCATCTTTGATCCTTTGATTTCAATCTAAATTAGCATTCACAAGTGTTATATTAGCAAATTGCTACTGTATCTTTGTATAAAAATCCGCTTCGCCCGCTGGGCGGGTTTTAAACCGACGATGCGCCCAGAGATATTGGTCTGGCTGCACTCTAATAAACTGTTCTACGAGACGATTAATACGCGTTGCATCGACGACATCATCTCCAACTGGAAAGTTTTCCAATGCTGGATGAACACAAATTTTATAGCCTTGATTACCGGGTAATCTTACATGGGTAAAAGGAACTACCACAGCACCTGTTTTTTCAGCTAATCGCGCAGTTGCATAAACCGTTGCTGCCTGAATTCCAAAAAATGGGGCAAAAACACCCTGTTTAATCCCATAATCCTGATCGGGGGCATACCAAACTGTTCGACCGGCTTTTAGGGCTTTCATGGTGCCTCTAACGTCTCTTCGTTCATAAAGCCGACTATCTTCGGAACTTTTATGAAGACGGCCTTTTATCTGCAAATAATCGTAGACAGGATTACCATGGGCGCGGTACATACCGTCACGATCAGAAACCAAAGCAATAGCAGCTGCACCTACCTCAAGAGTGGTATGGTGAATACTTAAAAGGATCACACCCTTCCCTTTGGTATCCTTTAAGTTGTCCAAACCTTCAAACTGTAGCAGCTTAGAAAAACGATTCTTAGACCACCACCAAGCCATGCCGAGCTCCATTATGGCAATCCCCATACTAATGAAGTTATCTCGCAACAAAACTGCTTGTTGATGAGAATCTAATTCAGGGAAGCATAATTCAATATTGCGCTTGGCAATGTGTTTACGATGAGTTGGTAACTTAAAAAGCGCTAACCCAATCAGCTTGCCCAACACTAAAAGCCCAGTATAGGGGAGGAAAACTGCCAGACGCCAGAGGCCAAAATAAAGCCAAGTTTTAAAAAAACCTGGCTTCAGAAAACTTAACCGAAACTTGGCACTCTTAACATTCATAAATAGCTCTGTGCTAATTAAACCATCTGCGAAATAGGCACATCAGGATTAACATCAGCGTCATAGTCAACGCCATCAATCTCAAAACCAAATAGATTGAGGAATTCCTGTTTATAGCCATCAAGATCGGTAAGTTCACCAAGGGTTTCGTTGCTGATTGCCGCCCAACTTTTGGTAACAGCGTCCTGAATGCTAGGGTCGAGCTCAAGCTCATCAACTCGTAAACGTCCCTCTTCATCTAGACGCGGCGCGTCTGAATAGAGGCACTCTGTAAACAAACGATAAAGTTGCTCAATACAGCCCTCATGGGTACCTGTCTTCTTCATCTCTTTGAACAGCATAGCTAAATAAAGAGGCATAATAGGGATCGCTGAACTCGCCTGAGTCACTACAGCCTTAAGCACAGAAACACGCGCGTCACCACCAGAGGAAGCCAACTGATCTCGAATATTGAGTACTTTAGTATCAAGGTCTTTCTTAGCCTTACCAATAGTACCGTCCCAATACAGATCCCAGGTGATTTTCTCGCCGATATAGGTAAATGCAGTTGTTTTAGCGCCTTCAGCTAGCACGCCAGCCTCTTGAAGGGCATCAGTCCACATTTGCCAATCTTCACCACCCATAACAGCAACCGTATCATCGATTTCCTGCTGGTTAGCCGCTTCTAAACTAAATTCTTGAACTTCTTCTTTATCGGTATTAACGCCGGTCATAGTGACATCTTTACCTACAGGTTTGAGTGTCGAGTTAAATACCTCACCGGTATCAGGGTGCTGACGACGTGGAGCAGCCAAACTGTAAATAACCAAGTCAACCTGGCCGAGATCCTGCTTAATGGTTTCAATAGTCTTTTGCTTTATTTCATTGGAGAAGGCATCACCGTTTATGCTTTTAGCATAGAGGCCATCTTGATCGGCCATTTTGTGGAATCCAGCACTGTTGTACCAACCCGCTGTTCCCGGCTTGCGGTCAGTACCCGGCTTCTCAAAGAAAATACCCAGAGTAGAAGCACCGCCGCCAAAGGCAGCAGAAATACGCGCCGCCAGACCATAACCGGTTGAAGACCCAATAACTAATACTCGCTTTGGCATCTCAATCGCTGGCTGAGATTTAATGTAATTAATTTGATTAACTACGTTGGCCTCACAACCGGTTGGGTGAGTGGTTATACACATAAAGCCGCGAACA
>JABBBH010000036.1 GCA_018607525.1 SAR92 clade bacterium | reverse complement strand
GGCGGGTACGAATTGTTTGCTGTAAATCCATTGGACAATTCGGATGAAAATATAGAGTATTTTTTCGTAGCTCATGATCAATCACCAATGACCAGAGATAAAGGCCCAGTCGAAGATCGGGTAAATCTGTTGCACAGGGCTTGCTAGATTCTATGGATTGCGACTGTCTTCCAAAGTCATAGCCAAAATAGCCTAACAGGCCGCAGACAAAGGGCGCATCCTGCGGCTGTTCAATAGGCTGAATCTCGCTGAGTAGATTTTTAGCTATATCAAAGGGGTTATTTTGTATCTCTCTTCGGTGACTGTCTTGAAGGAGATAACTTTGCTCACCGTTGGTCTCCAAGATGACCTGCGGGCATGCGGAGATAATATCAAAGCGACCCTGAAGGCTACGTGGCTTTCCGCTGTCCAACCAAATGGCTTCAGGAAGATCGCGCAAACATTCGAACAGACCTTCACTGTTAGATTGGTAGGGGATTTCTTCACTGAGAATTTTGAACATAAAAGTTTAGCTATGGGTAAATTTTATTGGGACGTACTCTAGTGTTAATAAAAGGTTTACGCAAACAATATCCAATTGATTTTCTGTGGCTATAATTTATATGAGCTAAATTGCTTAATTGTTAATTTTTGCATAAAGCCAACCCCAAACAAGTAAAAATGGTATGGCTAAAACGGCCAAACTAAAATACCCAAAAAGACCAAAATAATTGATAAGCCTATTGTTATCATTACTACTATCAACAAACATATATGATGCAATTTCAGTTACTTTGCTTGTATAAATTTTATTGAGTGGCAAAGAATATAAATTTCTTGAACGACAACCCCTTAAAAACGCCTTACACATGCGCCGTGGTGAATACAAAAAACCAGTAGATAGACCACCCAAGTTTAACAATACGGTTATTGGTCGTTGCCAACAATTACTGCCCAATTCCCATGCGCCTACTTCACCCTCACCAATTCGGCTATTCGAATAACCTGTAAACATATGGTGCAAGTCATGATAAGGAATTGCCTCTCTCCTTACATTAGAATTTGGCATAGGAATAAGGTATGGACCTGCATATAAAAGGATTATATCTTTGTTAATATCACCATCTTCACCGAAAGGAGAGATTGCGTAATATTCTTGTAGCTTTTCTTTTACCAGCATCGAAGAAAACCCTTACTCATATCAGCATGCTTATAACAGCCTACGGCATAATAATTAGACTACTAGTACCTTGATCACTGAACCAAAAACCGACCACTCTATATGATCTTAATCATAGCAGGTTATGCGTATCTTTCTGTCTTTTCATATTCAGCAAAAGCGAGAGTAAATGGTCAAAAACACTTTTCTATGCGGAAAAAATAGAACTAATGAACTAATTAAGTAAAACAGGGTATAATGCTGTTCTGCTTTGAATGTTTTGTTGTCTATAAGGCACGCAAACTAAGGTAAATAATGAACTCTTTAGCAAAAGCTCCCACCGCACTCTATGATCACCCCAAATACTGGGCTGAATGTCTCCTGCCTGCACCTTTTTTACCTATGTCCAGAGAGGAGATGGATCAACTGGGTTGGGATAGTTGTGATGTCATCCTAGTGACCGGCGATGCCTACGTGGATCATCCTAGTTTTGGTATGGCAGTGATAGGGCGTGTACTCGAGGCGCAGGGTTTTAGAGTAGGTATTATTTCTCAGCCTGATTGGCGAGACGCCGAAAGCTACAAGGTGTTGGGTGAGCCAAATCTATATTTTGGTGTAACCGCCGGCAATATGGATTCAATGATTAATCGCTACACCGCAGATCGCCGCATGCGCAGCGATGACGCCTACACTCCCCATGATGAAGGTGGTAAGCGTCCCGATAGAGCTGTTACGGTTTACACGCAAAAATGCCGCGAAGCCTATTCCCATATTCCGGTGGTTGTTGGCGGCATTGAAGCTAGCCTCAGGCGTTTAGCCCATTATGATTATTGGTCAGAGTCCGTTAAACGTTCGGTACTGATTGATTCTACTGCAGACATGCTTTTGTACGGCAACTCCGAACGAGCATTGGTCGATTTGACTCACCGGTTAGCCAATGGCGAATCTATAAAACAGGTGACTGATTTACGTGGTACCGCATTTTTGTGCAAAAAAATTCCACAGGGTTGGCGTGAAATTGATTCAACCAGTGTAGATCAGGTGGGTGTCAGTAAAAAAGCTAAGAACCCCTATGATGCACCGCACCCTAGCAACTGTGACGATGCCAAGAAGATACGCACAGACGCTGAAGCGCCAAAGGTGAATCAGCAGGAAACACAGATTGTTTCTTTGGTACCCGATACTCAGGCGATCAAAACTGATCCCAACAGTACCTATATTCGCATGCCATCCTTTGATCAGGTGGAAAACGATCCCGTGCTTTATGCTCATTCTGATCGAATTTTTCACCGAGAAACTAACCCAGGTAATGCAAGACCATTGGTTCAACACCAGGGTAGAAACGATATTTGGGTGAATCCGCCGCCGATTCCTTTGGAAACCGAAGAATTAGATTGGGTGTTTGAACAGCCTTATAAGCGCGTTCCCCACCCAACCTATGGTGATGCCAAAATCCCTGCCTACGATATGATTCGCTTCTCCGTGAACATTATGCGCGGCTGCTTTGGTGGCTGTACTTTTTGTTCGATTACTGAACATGAAGGACGAATTATTCAGAGTCGTTCAGAAAAGTCGATTCTTAATGAGGTAGAAAATATCCGCGATATGACTCCGGGCTTTACTGGAGTGATTTCTGATCTAGGTGGCCCGACCGCCAATATGTATCGCCTAAATTGTAAAGATAAAAAAATTGAAGAAACCTGTCGCAGACCCTCCTGTGTCTATCCTTCAATTTGCGTTAATCTTGAGACTGACCACAAGCATACCACCCAGTTATATCGAAAAACTCGAAAACTAGAGGGTATTAAGAAGGTGGTTGTTGCCTCGGGTTTGCGTTATGACTTGGCAGTTAAAGACCCAGAATATGTTAAAGAACTGGTGACTCATCATGTGGGTGGTTACCTAAAGATTGCCCCAGAGCACTCGGAAGACGGCCCGCTCTCTAAAATGATGAAACCGGGTATGGGCAGCTACTATGAATTTAAAGAAATGTTTGAGCGCTTTTCTAAAGAAGCCGGTAAAAAGCAATATTTAATACCGTATTTTATCTCTGCTCACCCAGGCTCTACCAACCAAGACATGATGCATTTGTCGTTATGGCTCAAGCAGAATAAGTTTAGAGTGGATCAGGTGCAGAATTTTTATCCTTCGCCAATGGCATCTGCAACCACCATGTACTTTACCGGTAAAAATCCATTAAAGCCGCTCAAGCGCAATTCTGAAGATCCTATTTTCAGTGCCAAAAGCAAAGAGCAGCGTACACTGCATAAAGCATTTTTGCGCTATCACGATCCAGAGAACTGGCCGATTTTACGAAAAGCCCTGCGTCGTATGGGCAAGGCTGAGTTAATTGGCCATGGCGATGACTGCTTGGTGCCCGGTGAGTCGAGACGTGAGAAAGAAATACAGCGTCGCGAAACGCGTAAAGGAAAACAAAGACCCAAGGCGAGAGGCGCGCTTAATAAGCGCCGGAGTCGCTAATTTAACTAGGGAAAAGCCGTGATATCAAAGCAGGTATCGCGGTCTCTACTCTTAAAATTCTAGGGCCAATGGTCACTGCTTTAACGCCCACTTCTTTGAGCTTTTCAATCTCATAGGGTATAAAACCCCCTTCAGGGCCAACCACTAAGGTGGTGGGCGTTTGAATGTTAATTGGGCAGTGCTCTGATCCCTGTGGGTGCGCGACTAAGGCCGTTGATTCGCCTATAATATTGGCTAGCTCATCTTCCACAAACGGCTTAAACAGTTTTTTCTGAATCACCGTTGGCAAAATTGTATCTTGTGACTGCTCCAAGCCAAGAATAAGTTGGTTTTCTATGGCCTGCTTTTCTAAAAATGGCGTTTGCCAGAAGCTTTTTTCCACTCGAGACGAGTTGATCAAATAGATTGTCTTGACCCCCATAGAGCTCACTGTCTGTAAGCATCTTCGCAGCATCTTAGGTCTGGGCATCGCCATAACTAATGTCAAAGGAAGGGGAGCAGGGGGTTTGCTATTGAGTGTTAGATTGAGAACTGCCTGATAATCATCAATGCTTTCAATAATCGCTGAACCCATTAGGCCATTGATTTCACCCACGCGAATTTTGGCTCCTTCGGTTTGCTGGTGAACCAATCGCAGGTGTTCTAATTGACGACCTGTAACCACTGCCCGTTGGCCGTTAATTTGATTTGATTGAAGTAATAACAAATTCATGGGCGGATTGTAACGGATTTGATACAAATCAGTGAGTTTTTAACGGGTAATAGTCATTCAAGCATATTACCTTATATAATTAACCTTAGGTCCCGTTCGATTAACAGGATAAATCCGTCGCCTCCTAAGCGACTGCTGGGG
>JABBBH010000017.1 GCA_018607525.1 SAR92 clade bacterium | reverse complement strand
TTAGGGCTTATTGGCCAAGAAGAGCAGGTACTACCGTTGATTCCCTTGAAGCTGTTAGGCAGGATTCCTCAATTCTTATTCCAGAAGGGATGAGCCAAATACCGGTAGCCTTGGAAGTTTGTCTTGTTGTTGATCTAGGTGCGAGATTCAAGGGCGCTAAAACTTTTGTTGAGGATATTTCTGGCGTTATACCCTCTTTTTATGAGGATGCTGGTCAAGAGTTAAGTAATTGGGTTGCAAAAGCGCCAAAAGTTAAAACAGAAAAACTCTCGGATATACAGAAAGAGGATGAAAAAAAATCTCCGACAATTTTCTCGAAGCTGTTATCTAAAGGTTAACTTGTGATACAAAAAATAAGAAATATTGTTGAGACTACAGACAGCAGGGCAGGGGTTGTTTTCGACCTTCTGGTGCAATTATTTATAGTTATATCAATAATTGTTTTTTCACTAGAAACAATACCAACACTGTCTAAAGAATTCATAGAGGTTCTGCTAAAGCTCGAAGTTTTTATAGTCTCGCTCTTTTGTTGTGAATATGTTCTTAGGTTTTTTGTGGCTAAACGGAAGACGAAATTCGTTTTTTCATTCTGGGGAATGGTTGATTTACTGGCAATACTACCGTTTTTCTTGCTTAGTTTTGATCTAATAATGATTCGCGCACTAAGACTCTTGAGATTATTCAGAATACTCAAGCTTGGAAGGTATAGCTCATCAATGAGTAGAATTATGAGTGCTCTAAAGATTGCAAAGGAAGATCTTGTTCTATCATTAATGGCTGCGCTAATTATGCTTTTGGTGGCAAGCTTCGGAATATATCAATTTGAAAATACTGCTCAGCCTGACAAATTTAGCTCTGTATTTGATAGCCTTTGGTGGGCGTTGGCAACACTGACTACTGTAGGCTATGGCGATGTTTATCCGATTACAGCTGGCGGAAAAATCTTTACAGGTTTTATATTGGTTATTGGTCTTGGTGTTGTTGCAGTACCGGCTGGGATAATTGCGTCGGCTTTGACAGAAGTCAGGCAGAAGTAGTGTTGCATGTATTTATACTTAGTAAATGAGTTAATTTATTGAGCGGGTGGGTAATAGTTTGAAAATAAAAAAGTGCAATTTAATAAAATTGAAACCAGATTCTCTATTTTTTTTGATCTATCATGCTGCTTTAAATGTTCCCCAAAAGTGTCATAGTTCTTAAGGATGGGTTGATTTGTATATCGTTGAACAAGAGGACCCTAGTGAAAATTTCCAAGCTGCATGGTTAGCCGCAGCTAAGCATCTCCAATCTCAATGCAGGGAAGGCATTTGTTGGATAAGAGCTAATTTAAAACGTCCTTTTATTGAGCACCTCTCATTTCGTATAGGCAATCAACTTTTCTTTATATTTGTTGAGGCAGAAGAGTTTAAGTTATCAAACAGATTTGATGCCTTTATTGGGTGCGCTGAATTGGCAAATGCTATTCCATGTATGATAAAAATGAATAAGACTTTTGCAAGCTATGCGCCATCAGGCGATGGTTGGGGGCTTCTTCACGCTGTTACCAAAGCGCCAGTAGATCCTTTCAGCTTGGTAAGCGATGAGTTAATAGAGATGTCTGATTGGGAATTGCATGACTTCGTTATTAATGTCGTCAAGAAGGGCCTTGAAGAAGAGGGTAAGACTGTTTACTCGACATGCTCAGATATGGAAGTTAACCCTTCACTATGGTTCGTGGAAAATGATGTGCATTATTGGGTGATTGTTAGAGGGCATCGATACCCTATGAAAATAGCTGGAAGGCCTGAGGGCCTTGATAAAATAGCTGAAGGCGTGCCAGGAGAAAACTCGGCAGGCTATTATGCAATAGTGACTGTCGCGAACGGTGATGATCCCTTTGACCCAAAGGCTGCCGATAACGACAATTTTCTTCCTCTTTACAGGGGTCATGGTATGCATATTAAATATGATGGCATTCATCCAATTGTACCGGCTCATTAAAAAGTAAGTTTTTAGTGGCCGTAATATCAGAAATTATATTCATGGAGTATTCGCATTAGATGTCAAATCAAAATATTTCTTACCTTTCGGTGAGTCAAGCAATTGAGGATGCTATTGGTAAATACAAAAGAAAAGAATCTATTGAGGATCTTCTTCTATGGATAAACGGCGATATAAACCGGCTAACCACCTGGGCATATGAAACGGATACGTTTTTCAATGAAGACTATGTGTTCATGACAAGTGAAGAGGAGTTGTTTATTACCAATGATGATCTACTCGAATACTTTGCTCCAGACCAACTTGATTTAAAAGCAGATTTGGATATTTTAGATTTTATTAACAAGCGAACTAACGGGTTATTTGACGAGGGTAGCGCCGCTCATTTTAATCATCGTGACAAAATATATATCACTGCTGACTGTGAAATCTGGGGACAAGCGGGCCCGCACTTTAGTAATTTCGATATATATAATTCCAAGGATGAGTACTTTGATCATCTGAAGAATCAAGGATATATACTGTGGTTTGGCCAATTCCTATCACATTCAGATAGAGAGCTAATTTCGATGTTTAAGAAAAATGTGATCCACAAATATTTTGCAGACTGATGTCTATTATTTTATTTAGCCTCGCAATTTTAGTAACACAAGAAGTAACATTATGTATGTTATAAAAATTATAAATGCATATTTATCAATTAGTTATTAATTAAGTTCAATTCCCGCCGCCTCCACCAATAAAATAACCCTCACCACGCAGTGGTGGGGGTTTTTTATTGCATGAAAAAAATCGCATAATCCTCCGCAAACCCATTGATAACAAACCCTCGGGCATCCAAAAATTCCCACTACGTTAATCAACGTATTTCTTATTGATAACGTAATATCAATAATAGCGGTCAATTCAATAACGCGATTAATTCGGAGAATTTGATTATGGCCAGTACCGGTAGTGTAAGCGCATGGGAAGAGGCGCTCTTAGTAGCAATGATTCAGTACCCTGTTCCTGTAATAAAAGGTCCAGAGGATATCCAAACTCAGGTTGATCAAATATGTAAAGCCGTAGCCTCGACTAAAGCGGGTTACCCTGATGCAGATTTGATTGTCATGCCTGAGTATTCAACGCAGGGTCTTAATACGTCTATTTGGACCTATGACGAAATGTTGCTGACAGTTGATAGCCCTGAGGTTGATCAATTTAAGCAGGTTTGTATTGATAGCAAAGTATGGGGTGTTTTTTCCATTATGGAGAAAAACGAAGACCCATCTAAGCCTCCTTACAACACAGCATTGATTATTAATGATGAAGGCGGCATTGCCCTTCATTATCGTAAGCTACAGCCTTGGGTGCCCATCGAGCCATGGTCTCCAGGAAACTTCGGTATGCCAGTTTGTGACGGACCTAAGGGTTCTAAACTAGCGGTCTGTATCTGTCACGATGGTATGTTCCCAGAGCTTGCTCGTGAAGCTGCTTATAAGGGCGCTAACGTGTATATCCGTATTTCTGGTTACTCAACTCAGGTTAATGACCAGTGGATTTGGACTAACAAGACCAATGCATGGCAGAACCTGATGTACACCATCTCGGTTAACCTTGCGGGTTATGACGGTGTGTTCTATTACTTCGGTGAGGGTACAGTCTGTAACTATGATGGTAACGTTATTCAGCAAGGACATCGAAACCCTTGGGAAATTGTCACCGCTGAACTATTCCCTCGATTAGTCGACAAGGCTCGTGAAAACTGGGCATTGGAAAACAATATCTACAATGTGGGTTGTCGCGCCTATGTAGGTAAGCCCGGTGGTGAAAAAGAGAATTACTTAACCTGGGTTAAAGATCTTTCTGAAGGCAATTATAAGTTACCTTGGGATGACAAGATCAAAATCAAAGATGGATGGAAGTACTATCCAGATGGCGTGAAGCTTGGGCCCATGCCAAAAGACGAGGATTAAATCGTTTTCTAAGTTTTAGGGTAGGCTCCAACTCCTGCAGAGTTTATACTATGGAGCCTACCCTTATTTAGTGAGAACGGTTTTATGTCTCAAAGGCGCAACACCCCACAACGTAAAACCATTGAAGCTCTTCTTGAGCAATCAACTTCTCCTATTCTGCCAAAAGATTTACATCTTCAAGCGCAGCAGACCTTACCTAACTTAGGGATAGCCACTGTTTTTCGTGCATTAAAAGATTTAGTGGCCGAGGGCGGTGTTCGCGTGGTGGAAATACCCGGTGATTCGCCTCGTTATGAATCCATTAAGCGCAACCATCATCATCATTTTAAATGCAACAAATGCGAAGTGGTTTTTTGTATTGAGGGATGCCCAGGTAATCTAGAAACCATGCTAAATCCGGGATTCGAACTCAGTAATCACGATATTACGCTGTTTGGTACCTGCGCTGGTTGCTCATAGGCCAGAATTAAAAGCTCTCAAGTACGATTAAATATTTTCAAATCCTATGGTCGCAATGCCATTCTAGGGTTACACTCAAAGTATGGCGATTGA
>JABBBH010000024.1 GCA_018607525.1 SAR92 clade bacterium | reverse complement strand
GAAACTTTATACCGATGAAAGAAGTCAGCTTTTGATCAACATCATTAGCTGCAATACTCTCAACTAAAACTTCAATCCATTAGATAAGGATGATGTTTGGGCGGGCGACGTGATCTATCTCAAAACGGCGGAAGGCTGGATGTACTTGGCGGGGTTCTGTCGCAAAGATATACATAGTATTTTCCAATAGAGAGATGAGCCTGAAATTCAGCTGTTTAAGTGCCTGTTTTTAGTCGCTCATGAAGTTGATTAAAGAGTTTATCTCTTGCTGAGTTCAGTTGTTCAGCAGCTTCATTGTCTGTTATTTAGTTGGCAGATGGATCTGGATTTAGCTTAGGATTGGGTGTCTTATTCTAATTTTTATAGCTAGCGCATAAAGCGATGAGGTTGAGTGCTTCATCGCTTTATTAGTTGTTTAACGACTTAATTACACTTTTACTCGCGATTTATAGAGGGTTTAAATTTCATGAAATTGGATTTAAAAAATAAAATACCACCACCTATTGTTACATTAGTTTTTGCCGCACTGATTTATTTATCGTCCGATTTGTTACCTCATTTAATGTTTAAAGGGCAAACATTTCTATCATCCATTATTATGATATTCGGGCTAATAATTTTATTGCTTGCAGTTAAAGCATTTGTACAATTTAAAACAACGATTAATCCTCTAAAGCCAGAAACAACCTCTGTACTGGTAACATCGGGTATATTTAAATTGAGCCGCAACCCAATGTATTTGGGTATGTTATTGCTTATAATAGGTTTATGGGGCAAAACAGGTGCTGCTTCAGGGTTTATTTTGGTACCTAGTTTTATAGCGTATTTGAATTATTTTCAGATATTTCCTGAGGAGCAGGCAATGAAGGGGCTTTTTTCAGGTAAATATGAAGTTTACTGCCAACAGGTAAGGCGTTGGCTTTAATTTTATTTCAAGGGATTATTATGTTTAAAAAATTAACGATTTGTTTAGTGCTTTTCTGTCTTGGCGGTTGCACCTTGCTAACATTACCTTTAGTGGTAGTTGATACCGCTGTGGGTATTGCTACATTACCTATCACTGCAGTGGGGAAGGTGGTTGATGCGGTTAATGATGACGAAGAAGAGTGATCTTTAAGCTGAAAAAAAAGGGGTGCTAACAGCACCCCTTTTTTTGTGTAACCACTCTGGGTTTTATTATTTAGAAGTCGCGTCGATACGCTGCATACCAGAACGCGCCATTAAAGCCCATAGGTGCAAATTGGCTATAAAGTCTTCCCAAGCTAGCTGTTTTGGTTGAGTCGCCGCCTTTATTATTAAAGATATTATTGCCACCAAAAAGAACACTTGCTTGATTATTTAGTTCATAGGTAGCTTCAATATCTGCTGTATATTCAGAATCAAAGGTTTTTTCGTCCTCTTTATCCCACCAAGCGCCATAATAATTAATACGGCTTAATAGATTTACGCCGCCAATTGTTTTCCTAGCACTTAGATTCCATCGTGTATTAGGAGTTGTTTCTTCAATTTGTTGCTCCCGAGCATTGTCAATGGTGGAGCCTCTTTTGGTTACCTTAGTTTTAGTGTGGTTATAGGCGAGATTCCAATCAATATCAGCCATAGTCGTTGAGGCTACAATATCAAACCCACTGGTGTTAGTAGCAAAGTCATTGGTGAAAAATCTAACTTCTGAAATATCTTCTGCACCAGGATAGTTCATGCCAATTAGTGTTTTTCTTTGATCATCTGATAATGGAGTTTCTTTCGAAAGGTTTAAACGATTTTTAATATCAATATCAAAGTAATCTACGGTGATATCAATTTCACCAATGGTTGCAAATAAACCTAGGGTTATATTTTTTGATTCCTCAGGTTTTAGCGGCTTTCCACCCAGTAACACTGAAACAGGATTGGTCGCAGGCAATGTACCCTTATTTACCAACTTATCTTTTTTTACATCTAGTTCAGTGGATATATTTGCAGCATTAATTTGCCCTGGTGTGGGTGCCTTAAAGCCGGTGCTAATAGTTGAACGAATGCCCGCGCTATCACTTAGCTGATAATTACCACCAAGCTTATAGTTGGTAGTGGTGCCAAAATCATCAAAGTTTTCAGTTCGCAGCGCTGTTTGAACCAATAATTGATCAGTAGCCTCCCAATCAGCTTCAATATAAGCCGCTATATTAGAGCGATCAAAGACACCAGAAATTTCAGGTGAAAACCCGGGGAAACCATTGGATGAGGTGCTAAATGGCGTTGGCTTTTCATCAGCATTAAAGGCGAGTGAGCCCTTGACCCATGAATTTCTGTCACCGGCACCAATGGTAAATTCTTCAATACGGTACTCAGCGCCAAAGGCCCAACTCAATGTTTCACTGCTGGTGTAGGTGAAATCAGCATTTATATTTCGATCTACCTGCTGGTAGTAGCCAGGATCAAAGTTGCGAACTGTGGTTTTGCCATCGGCATTTGGCCCAAGGCTAGCATTCACCGAATTATTAATATAGAAATCGGCCTTGCTTTTGCCGTAGTAACTACTAACATCCCAACCTAAACCGCCAGCAGTTTCACCCTTAACGCCAAATAAAAAGCCTTGATCGGAGACCTTGCCGCCAAATCGAGGTGTGAATCCTCCAGGGATAATTTCAGCATAGTGAAAACAGTCATCATCTTTACCAAGTAGAGAAATAGTTGCTAGTACCTCACTTAAATCAACCTTGCCATTCGCATCTTTATGATCTTTGGTGTACGCCTGTTTGTTACAATTTCCCGTTCCATCCTCTGTCATATCGGCAATGAGTAGTTTGTCACCGGAGGCATAAACACCACCACGATTAGTTGGATTGCGGAAAAAGAATCCACCGTCTACTGTTTTGGAGTTATTGTTGGCGTAGCCATACATTTCGGTACCGCCACCCAGATCACCGCCAAAATTTAGAAACAGTTTAATATCATTATCAACTTTTGGCTTGCCCCAAATCATTGCTGGGTTAGGGACATCTTGGAATCCTGCGTCAATAAGTGCCGCTGCATCTACACGCTGTTTTGAGCGACTAGTCGCATCTGCATTGCTGTATTCAAGGGACATATTAACAAAGCCATCGGTGCCTAGTTCAAAGCCTCTGTTCATAGCCACTGTTGTCTGCTGACCATCTCCTGCAGAGTATTGACCAGAGCGCAATTCAAGTTTGCCACCATCGCTTGCATCCTGTAGCTGAAAATTAATAACACCAGCAATGGCGTCAGAGCCATAGATAGATGATGCGCCATCGCGAAGCACTTCAACACTTTTCAGCGCTATGGTAGGTATAACTGATATATCGGGACCCTGAGAGCCATTTGAAATACCATTGCCATTCCAAGTGATTACTGCACCGCGATGCCTTCGTTTGCCATTTACCAAAATTAAAGTGTGATCCGGGGCTAAGCCGCGAAGATTAGCTGGGCGCATAAAAGTAGCCGCGTCGCTGATCGGTTGATCATTTACAGAATATGAAGGTACAGAATTTCTTAAAAGATTGCTGATATCCGTATCACCTTGATTAGTTAGTTCCTCAGAGGAAATAACATCAACTGGTGCTGTAGTTTCTGTTATAGAGCGAGCTTTTGCCCTACTGCCGATTGTTACAACTTCTTCTAAGGCACCGTCAGCAAATGATAATGCAGGCATTAAGTGTGTCCCTACCATGGTTGAAAAAATTATCATTGCTTTCCAAATTTTATTAATATTCATAGTCTCTCCTTAACTAGAGTTTAGTGTTTGCTTCTAATACTGCTTCCGCAAATAACAAGTATAGACAATGCTTTTGCTTTCGTTGGGGAGGTTGCTGTATTTAATGCTTCAATGAATTGGATTAACGTTTATTTGGTTACAAGATAAGGCTTTTTGATGTTTCACCGGCTCGCTCTTGAACCAGTTTAGGTACTAGAAATCCGGGTAATTCAGCTTGAATTTGGCTGAAAATTTCTACAGCATGATCCTTAGATACATCAAAATGGCTAGCGCCCTGAACGGGGTCTAGCATATGCAGATAGTAGGGCATTATTCCCGCATCAAATAGCTTTTCACTTAAAGCGATAAGTTGTTCGCTACTGTCATTTACCCCTTTAAGAAGTACGCTTTGGTTAAGCATAGTGATACCTGCAGATTTTAATTGATCAACCGCTTGGCATAGCTTCGCGTCTATTTCATTGGCGTGATTAATATGTAACACCATGGTCGGTTTTAGACGAGTGTTACCTAGCCAATCAAGTAATTGATTGTCGACCCTACTTGGAATAACCACGGGCAGTCGGGTATGAATACGCAGGCGTTTAATATGTTTTATCGATTCAATTTGTTGCGTAAGCCAACTTAGAAAATTGTCATTGGCGGCTAAGGGGTCGCCGCCACTATAAATTACTTCATTAATTTCAGGCCGAGTTTTGAGGTAATCAAGTGCCTGCAACCACTGCTGTTTGCTTTGGCGGTTTTCTTGATAGGGAAAATGACGGCGAAAACAGTAGCGACAGTTGATCGCGCAGTTGGGGCTAATAATCATCAGAACCCGATTGCGATATTTATGTACAATGCCCGCTACGGGATTGTACTCTGATTCATTGACTGGATCGGTATTGAAGCTGGGGTCTTGCTTAAGCTCTGCTTCAATTGGAATTACCTGTTTGAGTAGGGGGTCTTCTGGGTTGCCATATTCCATTAATTGAGCATAGTGTTGCGGCACTTTGATGGAAAATTCTTGGGTGGCAAGCTGGCTAGCGTTTAGATCTTTTGAATTTAAGCCCAGCAGTTGTAATAATTGGTCAATTGAACTGATACAGTTACTTAATTCAGCCTTCCAGTCTGAATAAATATTAATCGGTTGGCTTGTGGGTTCAGTTAACATTGAAATTTAATAACTACTCTTGTTTGGAATAAGCAGTTTACGCTATTTTTGGATTGTAGAGTGGAATTAACAGGAACAATTTTTGGACGATCATATCGATTTTATGCAGCAGGCATTAGTGCTTGCAGAGCAGGCTGCCCAGAAGGGTGAGGTGCCTGTGGGTGCTGTGGTAGTGGCAAATGGTGAAGTGGTTGGTAGAGGCTATAACTGTCCTATTGGTTCCTCTGACCCTACTGCGCATGCGGAAATTATTGCCCTGCGCGATGCGTCTAAAAATTTAGAGAATTATCGACTGGCGGGCTGTGATCTGTATGTCACTATTGAGCCCTGCACCATGTGTGTGGGGGCTATGATTCATGCCCGTATTAATCGAATTATCTTTGGTGCGCCAGAGCCTCGTGCTGGCGCTTTAACCAGTCAGCTAGCCCTTTTAGAGTCTGATCATTTTAATCATTCGATGCAATGGACAGGCGGTATCTTAGAAGACCAATGCCGAGCTTTAATGAAAAATTTTTTTAAGCAACGACGCTAGTTTTATTAAAGCGCGTCAGGGGTGACGGGCTGCCAGTTTTCTCGCTCTTTATCTTGGCTATTTTTGTGATTAGATTGCTGCGACACAGAATTCAGCTGCAAATAAGATCGATAGTACTGAATATTATCCACATAGATAACTGGCTCATTGCCGCGCGCATAACCTCGCTTCAATGTGCTGTAATATTTCTTTTTACTGAGAAGTGGTAAGTGCTCCCTGACATCAACCCAAAGATCCGGGTTCTTATTATTTCTTACGGCTAGGATTCGCGCATCTTCCAAATGCCCAAAGCCGACATTGTAGGCAGCTAAGGCAAATAGACTGCGATCAGGGTCCTGTATGCGCTCGGGTAGTCGCGCCTTTAGTTTCAGGAAGTAGGCCACACCACCTTCAAGACTTTGCGCAGGGTCAAGGCGATTTGTGACGCCCATTTCTTTGGCTGTATCTAGAGTGAGCATCATCAGGCCGCGAACGCCGGTGGGAGACTTTGCACGGGGATTCCAATGGGATTCCTGATAGGCAATGGCGGCTACTAGGTGCCAATCTAGGTTATATTCTTCTGCCACTTGGCGGAACATGGCTTCAAATTTGGGTAATCGATTACTGACGAGCTGGCCTAGTTGTTTGGAGTCAGCGGCTGAAAAGCGTTTTGTCTGAGCGAATAATTGTTGCTTAATGGCGTGGAGTTGACCGTTTTCAGTATATTGCTGTAAAAATTGGTTAGCGGCTTTGAGTAATGTGCCATCGCCATGATTCGGGAAAACCCAGGCTAACGCTTGGGGTGCAGAAACATTAAAGGCTTTGCGTGTATTGGGGTAAATATGACGATTAATGTCATAGGCCAGCGAGTCGGTAACCGTATAACTGATTTCACCCTCATGGACTTTGCGGATTAATTCACTCATTTCAGCATCATTTTCTTCGAGCCACTTCAGGCTGGGGAATTGCTTGCGCAGCTGCTGCAAATTTTCACTGTGAGATGAGCCAGAAATAACAGCGAGATCACCTTTAAGTTGGCTTAAGGATTTTGGCTTCTGATCGCCTGCGCGATAAATAAGTTGCTGAACAACCTGATGATAGGGGTATGAAAATTTAAAGGATTTACCGCGATCTTCGGTATTCACCAGATTGGCTGCAGCAAAGTCACCCTGTGGGCCGCCCACCGAAAATAGCAAGCTAGGTAAAGTGGATTTGGTAGTGACTTTTAATTCAACACCTAAGCTGTCGGCAAATGCCTTGGCCAATACATATTCAAACCCATTTTTACCATCACCATCTTCAAAATAGGTGGTGGCCCCTGGTAGTGTCAGAACAACTAATTCGCCGCGTTGAATGACTTTTTCGATATCACTGATATGTGAGCTATCAGAAATATAAGCCAAACATAGCAGGGCAATAGCAAAGAGCATGCTGCGATTGCGGATCGTTCTAATGTGCGAGGGGAGCGGATCCATTCAGGGCCTTTATATGCCAGTTAATGGTGTTTTTGATTATTTTACATGGTTTAAACTCTGTGGCTAAGAATATGTGAAATCTAATTCATCTATTTGTGCCTAAAAGCGTAATTTTCAGATAAAATGTCGGCTTGTTTTTAACTGCTTAATTTTGGAACTTATTTCCTATGCTTATTATTGCTGGTGCTTCCGCTTTATCTGCTTTTAGCCAAAGAAAATTGCTTGCTAGCTTAAAGCAGGCAGCCCCTACCATTACGGATGTTAAGGCTGAATATCAGCATTTTGCGGAGGTCACTCAGCCTTTATCAAATGACGACACGGAAACGCTTAAAGCATTAATGCAGTATGGGCCCAAGGAGCAGGCAGTTGCTACCAGTGGCCAGTTACTTCTAGTTGTACCTCGACCGGGTACTATTTCGCCATGGTCTAGTAAGGCCACCGATATTGCTCACAACTGTGGTTTAAAGCATGTTTTGCGTATCGAGCGCGGCACGGCGTACTACATTGAATCTACTGAGCCATTATCAGGCCAGCAGTTAAATGATGTAGCTGATCTGCTTCATGATCGCATGGTTGAAACTGTATTTAATGATTTACAGCAGGCACAAACCCTTTTTGTACAGCATCAGCCGGCACCTCTAACTGAAGTGGATATTATGACCGGTGGCGTTAAGGCGCTAAAAGAAGCAAATATATCCCTAGGCTTGGCCTTGGCGGATGATGAAATTGATTATTTGGTCTCTAGTTTTCAGGGGCTAGGGCGTAATCCTACCGATGCTGAATTAATGATGTTTGCACAGGCAAACTCGGAACATTGTCGGCACAAGATCTTTAATGCTAGCTGGACCTTAGATGGCGAAGACCAGCCAAACAGTCTGTTTGGTATGATTCGCAATACCCATAAATTGGGTGGCGAAAATGTACTCTCTGCTTATTCTGATAATGCCGCTGTGGTTGCTGGCAGTATGGGTGGCCGTTTTTATCCTGACCCAGTGTCTAAAGAATATGGTTACTCGCAGGAACCAGTTCATCTGTTGATGAAAGTTGAAACCCACAACCACCCAACTGCTATTGCACCTTTTTCTGGCGCGGGTACTGGCTCTGGTGGAGAAATTCGCGATGAGGGTGCGGTAGGTCGTGGCTCCAAGCCAAAAGTCGGCTTAGTAGGCTTTACTGTGTCTAACCTACAGATCCCTAACTACACTCAGCCTTGGGAAGAAGATTACGGCAAACCTGATCGTATCGTATCGGCCTTGGATATTATGGTTGAGGGTCCCATTGGTGGTGCGGCGTTTAATAATGAATTTGGCCGACCTAATCTTTGTGGTTATTTTCGTACTTTTGAAGCTGATTTTTCTGGTGAGCGTCGCGGTTATCACAAGCCCATAATGATTGCCGGTGGCTACGGCAATATTCGTGAAGACCATGTTGATAAACCTGAATTTGAGCCCGGTGCAAAATTAGTGGTGCTGGGTGGACCAGCTATGTTAATTGGTTTAGGGGGTGGTGCGGCCTCTAGTATGACTACGGGTAGTAGTTCTGCAGATTTAGATTTTGCCTCGGTGCAACGTCAAAACCCTGAAATCGAGCGTCGCTGTCAGGAAGTGATCGATCAATGCTGGCAGTTAGGGGATACCAACCCGATTGCCTTTATCCATGATGTGGGGGCAGGTGGTCTTTCCAATGCATTACCTGAGCTAGTCAAGGATGGCGGTACTGGTGGTGTGTTTGATTTGAGAAAAGTGCCCAATGATGAGCCAGGAATGTCACCGGTAGAAATCTGGTGTAATGAGGCTCAGGAGCGCTACGTTTTGGCGGTTAAGCCTGAAGACATTCAGCGTTTTGAAGCTATCTGTCAGCGTGAAAGATGTCCATTTGCTGTGGTAGGTGAGGCCACTGAAGAAAAAGCGATTAAGGTAACTGATCAGCAGTTTGATAATAATCCCGTTGATTTACCGATGTCCGTGCTCTTTGGCAAGGCGCCAAAAATGCATCGTTCAGCTGAAAAGTTAGAGCTAGCAGGTGATGATTTTGGTACGCAGTATTTAAATATTAACGAGGCGGTGGTTCGGGTACTTCAGCACCCAGCTGTGGCCAGTAAAAGTTTCTTGATTACCATTGGTGATCGCTCCGTAACTGGTATGGTGGCTCGCGATCAGATGGTAGGCCCTTGGCAGGTACCTGTGGCTGACTGTGCGGTAACTACAGTGACCTTCGATAGTTATGCAGGTGAGGCGATGGCCATGGGTGAGCGCACCCCGTTGGCGCTAATCAATGCCCCGGCATCGGGTCGTATGGCGATTGGTGAGGCAATCACCAATATTTGCTCTACCCGAATCGCTGATATTAAAGATATTAAACTTTCTGCTAACTGGATGTGTGCTGCCGGCTCAGCAGGTGAAGATGAAAAACTCTATCGCACCGTTGAAGCAGTTGGGATGGATCTCTGCCCTAAATTAGGGATTACTGTGCCGGTCGGTAAAGACAGTATGTCCATGCGCACTGCATGGCAGGATCAGGGTGAAGATAAGTCAGTGACTGCGCCTTTATCACTGGTTATTACCGGCTTTTCACCGGTGACTGATGTGCGCAAAACGGTGACACCTCAGTTGCAGGATGTTGCGGATGAAACTCAGTTAATTTTGATTGATTTGGGTGCCGGTGCCAATCGCTTAGGTGGCTCAATTTTGGCGCAGGTTTATTCTAAGATGGGTAGCGTGGCACCGGATGTTGATGATGCCGAAAGCCTAAAAGCCTTTTTTAATACCACTCAGGCGCTTCTAGAAGAAGACAAATTGCTGGCCTACCACGATCGTTCTGATGGTGGGTTGTTTACTACCCTCGTTGAAATGGCCTTTGCCGGGCATACCGGTGTTTCTGTAGATATTGGTGCTTTGGATAATGATGATTTAGCGGTTTTATTTAATGAAGAGCTAGGTGCGGTTGTTCAGGTGCACAGTGATCACGCAGCTGAGGTGTTAGAGCAGTTTACACAGGCTAATATCCAGGCCTATGCCTTAGGTACTGTTAATAAGGCCGATAGTATCGATATTAGTCGCGATGGCGATCTGTTGTTCTCTAAAACTCGGGCTGATTTGCAAGAACATTGGAGTCGTACCTCTTATCAAATCGCTTCGCGCCGAGATAATGCCGATTGCGTCAAAGAAGAGTTTGATCGCATTGCCAATGCTGATGCGGGCTTATCTGCCAAGCTTAGCTATGACCCCGCTGATGATATCAGTGCGCCCTATATTCAGAAAGGCGCAAAACCGAAAATGGCTATTCTGCGTGAGCAGGGTGTTAACAGTCATTTAGAAATGGCGGCTGCCTTTGATCGCGCAGGCTTTAGTGCGGTGGATGTGCATATGAGCGACCTGCTTGCTGAGCGCCAATCACTGCAAGACTTCTCTGGTTTGGTAGCCTGTGGTGGCTTCTCCTATGGTGATGTTTTAGGTGCTGGCGAGGGTTGGGCAAAAACAGTCTTATTTAATAATCAGCTACGCGACCAGTTTGAGCAATTTTTCCATCGTCCAGAAACTTTCAGTTTAGGTGTGTGCAATGGTTGTCAGATGCTTTCAAATCTTAAAACCCTCATACCGGGCGCTGAGCTTTGGCCGCGATTTGTACGCAATCTATCTGAGCAATTTGAAGCGCGTTTTTCACTGGTAAGAGTGGAAGAATCGCCCTCAATTCTTATGCAGGGTATGGCTGGCTCCTATATGCCAATTGCGGTATCTCATGGTGAGGGCCGTGCTGAATTTGCTAATGCACAAGCCCTGAGTAGCCTACAGCAGTCTAATCAGATTGCCATGCGCTACTTAGAAAATAATTTATCGGTGGCATCCAAGTACCCCGCTAACCCCAATGGTTCCCCTGATGGAATTACTGGTGTAACCTCAATGGATGGACGGGCAACCTTAATGATGCCCCATCCGGAGCGGGTTTTCCGAACTGTTGTAAATTCTTGGCACCCTGAGGATTGGGGTGAGGATAGTGGCTGGATGCGACTATTTAGAAATGCGAGAGTTTTTGTAGACTAAACTTATTAGTCTAACTAAGGGTTAATTATGAATAAAATTCCAAACGAACCAGAATTAGTTAAAAAAGCACTGCAAATAGGTGCGGTGTATGCGCAGAAGCGCGCTTACGGTAAAATTGAGTCTCATGATTCGGTAAAGCTCAAGGTAGAATTTATCTACAAGGTGCTGGTCGAAGATAAGCTTATTCAGCCCCTCGCTAAGGATCAAATTAGTGACCCTAATATGCGTCATAAGTTGGCACTGTGGATTTCCCGCCAGCTGCCCGCAGACCATCCGCTGTTAAAAGAAAGCTAATTATTCCGCTATTTTCTTAGTGATTCACATGTTACCCTTGCGCCCGAGTTGGCCAGGCAATCGCTGTAGTAATTTCTCGATCATTCGCTTGCGTTTGAAAGGGTGTATTACAGAGGAAAGTCCGGGCTCCATAGGATAGAGTGCCAGGTAACGCCTGGGGGGCGAAAGCCTACGGAAAGTGCAGCAGAGAGTAGACCGCCGATGGCTCCGCAAGGAGAACAGGTAAGGCTGAAAGGGTGCGGTAAGAGCGCACCGCGTTGCTGGTAACAGTTAACGGCAAGGTAAACCCCACTCGGAGCAAGACCAAATAGGTTTCCATAAGGCGTGATCCGCGTTGGAAACGGGTAGGTCGCTTGAGGTAAGCGGTGACGTTTATCCCAGATGAATGATTGTCCTCGACAGAACCCGGCTTATCGGCCAACTCACCCTTATTTTTTTAAGTTTTTTTAAACTTTCAAAACTAGTCAGTAAAGAAGCTTTTTTAATCCCTTTAAAGAATATGAAATATTCTTCATAGACCTAAATATTCTTAAAATCACCAAAAGCTAGAAGTTACTTTAAGTTGCTGTCTTAGCTGACTGTTTTATATTTGTTAATTTTTAACCCCCTCTCAGGCATCTATCAACCCTACCGGAACTAACTGATTTTATTAGTTTTTTTCCCATCTATTCGCCTTGACATTGTAGCCCACTGATCTTAATCTCTATTTGTGGGTAAAAGTGGCAAAAAGTGTATCTTTTTTGGTCTAAAGTGGAGTCAAAGGGTAAAAAATGTTTAGAGGTAGTGATCCAATCAATATGGACGCGAAGGGACGGATGGCAATTCCGACTCGATATCGCGCCCTGCTGGATACAGTTTGCAAAAGCGAGCTGGTGATCACTATTGATATGAAATCCCCCTGTTTAACACTCTCGCCATTACCTGAATGGAAAAATTTTGAGGAAAAAGTTGCGGCACTCCCTGCTATGGACGATTTGGGCGAAATGCTCAGTCGGTTTGTTGTGGGTCAGGCAAAAGATCTGCAGGTTGATGGCAGTGGCCGAATTTTGATTCCTACCGAGTTGCGCGGCTATGCGGAGCTTGATAAAAAACTTGTGTTAGTGGGGCGAACTCAGCGCTTAGAGATTTGGTCTGAAGCTAACTGGAATGCAGAGCGCGAGAAATCCCAGGCAACTTATCGCGAAATGCTTATGGACAAAGAAAGCATGTCCGATGCACTTAAAAATCTATCATGGTAGACGGGTTTAGCGCCGAAGAGGCGAGTGCGGCCGAGCATTCAACGGTGCTTTTGAAAGAAGCTGTTGATGGTGTAGCGATTGATGCAGACGGTTTATATATAGATGGCACCTTTGGTCGAGGCGGTCATACGGCTGAGCTGTTATCTAGACTGTCGGAGAAGGGCTCGGTTATCGCTATTGATAAAGATTTGGATGCAATTGGAGCGGGACAGGCCCGATTTGCAAAGGAAGATCGATTAACCTTGGTGCATGCTAGTTTTGCTGAGCTTGCAGAGATTGTTAAGCAGGCGGGCAAGTATGGTGAGGTCGCGGGTGTTCTGTTGGATTTGGGTGTTTCTTCCCCGCAACTGGATGTAGCTGAACGAGGCTTTAGTTTTTTGCGTGATGGTCCTTTGGATATGCGCATGGATACCAGTAAGGGCTTATCAGCAGCTGAATGGTTGGCCTCAGCAGATGAGCAGGATATTTCTAAAGTGATTAAGGAATATGGTGAAGAGCGTTTTGCAAGAAGAATGGCGGCGGCCATAGTGCGAGAGCGTGCCGAAAAGCCGATTGAGCGAACCGTGCAGTTAGCCAAAATATTAGCTGATGCGCACCCAGCATGGGAGCGGGGCAAGCACCCTGCAACCAAAGCGTTTCAGGCAATAAGAATTTTTATTAATCGTGAATTAGCTGATTTAGAAGATTTACTGCAACAGGTTATCGATAGCCTGACAGTAGGCGGCAGATTGGTAGTGATAAGTTTTCACTCTTTGGAAGATCGACGAGTAAAGCGTTTTATTCGCGATCAGGAGCGTGGAATTAAATTGCCAAAGAATATACCGATTCCTGATGTAGATCGCGGTGTTCGGTTGGTCAAGGTAGGTAAGGCCATCAAGCCGGCAGCGATTGAGGTAGAAAATAACGTGAGATCGCGCAGTGCGGTAATGCGTATCGCGGAACGAGTAGCTTGATCAGATGTCTGATTTTAGCGTCGTAAAAATTGGTTTGTTGTGGCTAGCAGTTGTTGCCAGTGCATTGGCGGTAACTCATTACAGTCACACCTATCGCCAGACCTATGGTCAGTTGACGGCAATGCAGCGAGAGGCAAACCAGTTACAGGTTGAGTATGGCAGATACCTTCTAGAGCAAAGTGCAGTGGGTTCATTACAGCGGGTAGAGGGTATGGCGGCAGACGAGTTAAATATGCGTACGCCAAAGGCCAGTGAAATAATTATGGTAAGACAATAATAAAAATACGCGGGCGTAAAGCTCTATTTTTTTAAGGCAAAGGTAAAAATGTGACCCAGCAACAGTCGCAAAAGTTAATCCCCAGATGGCGTTACTTTTTAGTAATGTCGGGGCTTTTCTCTCTGCCGATTTTGCTCGCCACCCATATAGCTCAGTTACAAATCATGCCCGATGAAGAATTTGGTGTTGATTTTCTTCAGGATGAGGGCGATGCGCGATCTATTCGTCGTGTGCCAATTCCTGCTTATCGTGGGCTTATTACCGATCGCAATGGTGAGCCTCTAGCGGTAAGTACCCCAGTGACTTCATTAATTGCTAACCCAAAGCTAGTTAACAAGCTGGCCTCTGAAGAAGATCTCATAAAATTATCTAATGCGCTGGAGGTGAGTTTTCCACAGCTTAGCGCGCGCCTTAAAAGATATCGCAAAAAATCATTTATGTATTTGGCGAGACAGCTCCCAGTAAACGAGGCTCAGCGTGTTCTCGATTTGGGTATATCGGGTATTGAGGGTCGTCAGGAATTTAAACGCTTTTATCCAGCCGGTGAAGTGACATCGCAGTTAGTGGGTTTTACCAATATTGATGAAGTAGGCATTGAGGGCATGGAGCTTGCCTATAACGAATGGTTGACCGGTAAAGCAGGGTCTAAAAAAGTCATCAAAGACAACAAGGGTCGCGTGATTAAGGATATCTCGCTGATTAAGCCGGCGCACGCCGGTGAAAATTTGCGACTGAGTATTGATTTGCGAATTCAGTATGCCGCTCACCGCGCACTTAAAAAAGCGGTAGACAAGCATAATGCTAAGTCTGGCTCGGTTGTGGTGCTGGATGTTGAGACCGGTGAAGTATTAGCCATGGTCAATCAACCTTCCTTTAACCCCAATGATCGTTCAAAATTAATTCCGGGTTCGGTGAGAAATCGAGCCATGACCGATATTATGGAGCCGGGCTCTACGGTTAAGCCATTTACAATTTTAGCGGCCTTAGAAAGCGGTAAATTTGAGCCCAATACAACCATTGATACCCATCCGGGCTATCTGAAAGTTGATTACAAAGAACTGAAAGACCAAAGAAATTATGGATTGCTGGATCTTGCCGGCATTATCTCTAAATCGAGTAATGTGGGGACTTCCAAGATTGCTTTACAGTTAAATCCCAATGAAACCCGAGAGTTATTTGAGCGTGTTGGGTTTGGTGAAAATGTTGGCAGTGGTTTCCCCGGTGAAACCAGCGGTAGCCTGCCGGCACATCGTCGCTGGGATTCTGTTACACAGGCAACTTTTTCTTTTGGTTACGGTTTAAGCGCCTCTACGTTACAGTTGGCCCGAGCCTATGGAGTATTGGCTAGCAATGGAGTTCGTAAAGAGGTTTCTCTGTTGCCGGTGGACTCAGCCCCAGAGGGTGTAAGAATTATCGATGAAGAAATAGCCGATGAAATGCGTTACATGCTTCATGCGGCCACAGGTAAAAAAGGTACAGGCAATCGAGCGACCATTAAAGGTTATTCGGTAGGCGGAAAAACCGGTACATTGCACAAGCCAAATAGTGCAGGCGGTTACCATGAAAGAGTTTATATGTCTGCCTTTGCAGGCTTTTCTCCTATTGATAACCCACGTTTGGTAACAGTTGTGGTTGTCGATGAGCCCAGTCAAGGAGATTACTTTGGCGGAGTAGTTGCGGCCCCGGTTTTTTCTGAGGTTACAGGAAATGCGTTGCGCCTAATGCAGGTGACGCCAGATCAGGTCAAGGCTAATGGTCCCATAGTGAAGCGCTCAGACGCGGTGCTGCGAGGGGAGTCATGATGACGTTGGCTAAAAAATATTTTTTATCACTAGAAACCCTTGTTCAGGGATTTTCGACGAATACCCTGAATTCAACTGTTTCTGTTAGTGGTATAACCATTGATAGTCGATTGGTTAAACAGGGTGATTGTTTTGTGGCCTTAAAGGGTGCTCAAACAGATGGGTCTCATTATATTGAGCAAGCGATTGGATCTGGGGCTGTGGCTGTTTTAGTAGAGGCACAGTCAGAGCTTTTGGTTGATCAAAGTCGCCTATCAGTTCCAGTTGTAGCAATTAATCAGCTGTCCTCTCGATTGTCTGAAATCGCTGGGCGGTTTTATGGCAATCCATCCCATGATATGGATGTCGTTGCCTTTACCGGCACTAATGGAAAAACCACCTGCTCCCTGTTATATGCCCAACTATTGGCCAAAGCTAAGGTCTTGGGTGAGCAGCAAAAATCTTCTTTTATTGGCACTACCGGTTATGGCGTTGCCGAGCCGCAGTGTTCAAATACCTCAGATCAATTATTTAAAGCTAAGCGTTCGGGTGATATTCAGTTAACTACGCCAGATGCAGTATCAGTGCAAAGAATAATGGCTGAATTAGCAATGAACGGTACACAATCTGTTGCACTAGAGGCCTCATCGCATAGTTTAGTGCAGTGTCGCCTAGAGTCTATTGAGATTGATATTGCGGTGTTCACCAATTTAAGTCGTGACCACCTAGATTATCATCCAGATTTAGAGAGTTATGCGGCCGCCAAGGCTCGCCTTTTTGAATTACCTTCAGTGCAAACTGCAATCATTAATTTAGATGATGCTGTGGGCATAGAAATAGCCGCTAATTTGCCATCAGCCATGCAGCTAATTACCTTTAGTTTGGATAATCAGGCAGCAGATATTTATTGTCAGCAAATTGATTTAGATGCATCAGGTATTCGCGCTCAGCTTGTGACCCCATGGGGCGAGGGTGAAATAATCTCTAGTCTTATCGGTAGCTTTAATCTCAGTAATTTACTTGGAGTTGTCGCAGCGGCCTGCGCTCGAGGTGTAACCCTAGAGAATTGCTTGCAGTTGTTGCCTGAGTTGCAGGCTGCGCCCGGTCGTATGCAGTCAGTATCTGTTAGCGCAGAGCCTCAGGTAATAATTGACTATGCTCATACGCCAGACGCCCTCGAGAAAGCGCTTCAGGCAATTAAGCCCTATTGTTTGGGGCAGTTATGGTTGGTATTTGGCTGTGGTGGAAATCGCGATACGGGTAAGCGAATTGAAATGGGAAAAATTGCTGATCAATACGCAGATAGAATTATTGTTACTAATGATAATCCGCGGTTTGAGCAACCCGAGCAGATTGCTGAGCAAATCATTGAAGGGATCGATGGTGAAGTTAACGTTGAGCTAGATCGCAGGCGTGCTATTTCAACCAGTATTATGCAGGCAGAAAGCCAAGACATTATCCTAATTGCTGGCAAGGGCCATGAAGATTATCAGATTATAGGTGATACTCGATTGCCCTTTAGTGATCAGCAAGAGGCATTAATTGCTTTAGAGGCTGTGCTAGCCTCGCGCGAGCATCACAATAAAGGCGGTGTCTCATGATGACAGAATTGCGCCTAACTGACGCCGCATTAGCCTTTGGCGGCACGTTATTAAATCCAGACTGTGGATTTTCTCAGGTTTCAATTGATAGTCGCCAAATATCTGAGGGACAGTTATTTGTAGCCCTTGAGGGTGAGCGTTTTGATGCCCATGAATTTCTTGAAGAGGTTACCACCCTTGCCTGCGGGTTAGTGGTTTCGAAACCCAATAAAAATTTGCCGATTCCTCAGTGGGTTGTTGAAGATACAACGGCCGCCTTGGGGCAGTTGGCGCATATGAAACGCGAGCTTCTTAACGGGCCATTAATTGCAATTACGGGCAGTAGTGGAAAAACTTCTGTTAAAGAGATGATTGCGTCTATATTGGGCCAGGAATCAAAGGTTCATGCCACTGAGGGCAATTTAAATAATCATATTGGTGTGCCATTAACCTTGCTTTCGATGCCGACTGATACTGATTTTGCGGTTATTGAGATGGGTGCAAGCGCAATAGGTGAGATTTCTTACCTATGCGATATTGCCCGTCCCGATGTGACTCTAGTCAATAATATTCAGCACGCACATATTGAAGGCTTCGGTTCAATTGAGGGCGTAGCCACAGCCAAGTCAGAAATTTACAGAGGTCTTAAGCCTTCTGGGATTGCAGTCATTAATTTGGACCTTGTCTGGTCAGATGCTTGGTTGACTGAGTTTTCCGATAAGCAATGCCTAACTTTTTCTACGGAACACAATAATGCTGATGTAGTCGCTGAGAATATCTGCGTTTTGGATACAGGTTGTTGTCAGTTTGATCTATGTAATGGCAAGGCCAGAAAATCAGTGACCTTACCTGTGCCTGGAATCCATTCAGTTAAAAATGCTGTTGCAGCAGCAGCCTGCTGTATAGCCTCTGAAGTATCTCTTGATCAAATTGTAATGGGGCTAACTGCGGTGAAGCCTGTTGCTGGTCGACTTAATCTTCATCAGTTAACCGATAATATCGCGCTATTCGATGATACCTACAACGCCAATCCAGATTCTTTTATGGCAGCCATTGATGTGCTGGCTAATACACAGGGCTATCGCCTGTTAGTGATGGGGGATATGGCAGAGTTGGGTGAAAAGGCTATGGAAATGCATTGTGAAATTGGTCGCTATGCTGCAGAAAAAGGCATTGAAGGGCTTTATTCGGTAGGCGTCTTAAGTGCGGTCGCTAGCGATGCATTCGGTGGTAATCATTTTTCAGATAAGCAGGCATTAATGGCTGCTTTAGACGATGTCTGTGCAAAAAAATCAAAGGTAACCCTGCTAGTAAAAGGGTCGCGAAGTTCTGGAATGGAGGAAGTAGTGACAATGCTTTCTAACAAGGAGAAAAGCTAATGCTGTTATGGCTTGCTGAATATTTAAGTGACTTTTATAAACCATTTTCGGTGGTTCAGTATTTAACCCTTCGCGGCATTTTTGCGGTGTTAACTGCCTTGCTTATTAGTTTAATTGCGGGCCCTAAGGTGATTCGGTTACTGAATCGATTGCAGATGGGTCAGGCTATTCGTTCAGATGGACCGAAAAGCCATCTTGAAAAAGCGGGCACGCCAACCATGGGTGGCTCACTGATTTTAATAGCTATATTTGTGAGCGCCTTACTATGGTCAGATTTGAGTAATCTTTATGTCTGGGTGGTTATGGCGGTAACTTTTTTCTTTGGACTGATTGGTTGGGTTGATGACTACCGCAAGGTGGTGGAAAAAAATCCTCGTGGGTTGCCTGGTCGTTGGAAGTATTTCTGGCAATCAGTGGTAGGGCTTGCGGCAGCTATTTTTCTATACGACAACGCACAAAGCCCAGCTGATTTAGAGCTAATTGTTCCATTCTTCAAGGATGTAGCTATTTATTTGGGTCCGTTATTTGTTGTATTAGCCTATTTCGTGATTGTTGGGACCAGTAATGCGGTGAATTTAACTGATGGCCTTGATGGTTTGGCAATTTTGCCCACGGTACTTGTTGCTGGTGCTCTAGGTATTTTTGCTTACCTAACCGGTAACTTTCAATTTGCGAGCTATTTACATATTCCTTACATAGCCGGTGCCGGTGAGTTATTGATTTTCACTGCGGCTATCTGTGGTGCCGGACTGGGTTTTCTGTGGTTTAACACCTATCCCGCTATGGTGTTCATGGGCGATGTAGGCTCACTGGCATTAGGCGCTGCACTAGGCGTGATTGCGGTCATAGTTCGTCAAGAAATTGTATTAATGATTATGGGCGGTGTTTTTGTGATTGAGACCCTATCGGTGATTTTACAGGTAGGCTCATACAAATTAACCGGTAAGCGCATTTTTAGAATGGCGCCCCTACATCATCATTATGAATTAAAAGGCTGGCCAGAGCCGCGAGTCATTGTGCGCTTCTGGATAATTACTGTGATGTTAGTCCTTATCGGACTGGCAACTTTAAAGTTACGTTAAGGATTGGATAAATAAGTGGCCGAAATTATTGTAACTAATCGCAAAACTGCAATCCTTGGTATGGGAGCTACAGGCCTGTCCGTGGCGGCCTTTTTTGATGCACAGGATATAGCATTTGATTTTGCGGATAGTCGTAATGAGCCACCCAATTTAGCGGCTGTTTCAAAGCAGTATTCAAAGGCTGAGATTGTCACAGGTGCATTTGATGCCGAATTTATCTGCCGATACAACCGCTTGATTGTGAGCCCAGGTATTTCACTGAATGAACCCGCTTTGGTTGCGGCCAAAGAAAAGGGTGTTGAGTTACTGGGTGACCTTGAATTATTTCTAGAGCAGGTCGAGGCGCCGGTGATTCTTATTTCAGGCTCTAATGGTAAAAGCACAGTCACCGAGCTTGTGGGACAAATGGCTAAAGACAGTGGTTTAAAAACTGCAGTGGGCGGTAATCTGGGCACACCTATGTTAGAGCTTCTCGATCAGCGCAATGAACTCTATGTGATTGAGGTATCTAGCTTTCAGCTAGAATTATTGAATGATAACCGTGGTGCTATAGCTGGATTATTAAATATCAGCCCTGATCATCTTGATCGATACAATAATCTTCAGGATTACCATACAGCTAAACATCGAATATTCCGCGGTGCGAGTAAAGTGGTTGTGAATCGTGAAGATGTTTTGACGCGACCATTGATCTCCACTCAAATTCCAATGATTAGTTTTGGTTTAAACCAATCAGATCTTGGTAGTTTTGGGATATTACAGGGGCTTGAGCAGGGTTATTTATCCTATGGTATTGAGCGCCTAATGCGTATTGATCAAATTGCATTAAAGGGCTCTCATAATATTGCTAATGCACTGGCAGCATTGTCCTTGGGTTATTGTGTTGATCTGCCCATGCAGAGCATGCTGGATACCTTGAAAGTATTTAAAGGCTTGCCCCATCGCTGCCAGACTGTTCGAACTATAGATTCGGTAGCCTATATCAACGATTCAAAAGCCACCAATGTGGGGGCAACTGTAGCCGCGCTCAAGGGGTTTGGTGCTAAAGACTATAAAAATATTATTCTTATTGCTGGTGGTCAGGCCAAGGGTCAAGATTTTTCAGCATTACAGAAAGCCGCTAAAAAGGTTGTTAAGCGCGTTATCTTAATCGGTGAAGACGCAGATCAATTAAGATCGGCGCTAAATGATTGCGTTGAAATTGAAATAGTTGATTCTATGCAGTCAGCCTTATTTAGCTGTCATCAAGCCGCTGAATCTGGCGACACGGTGTTGTTATCACCTGCCTGTGCAAGCTTCGATATGTTTGACGGCTTTGAGCATCGCGGGCATTGTTTTATTGAAGCGGTAGATGCCATGGCATCGGCTCAAGGATGTGTCCAATGAGCCAGTTAACGCCCTTGAAAACAATGGCTCAGAGAAACGACAGCTGGTACTTCGATAGTAAGCTTTTAGTGCCAGCAATGGCATTATTGTCTATCGGCTTAATTATGGTGGCGTCTTCGTCATTTAGTTATGCTGAGCATAGATTTGATGATCAATTTTATTTTGTTAAGCGACATTTCGCCTATCTTCTGTTGAGTATGGGCGCTATTGCTGTGGGCTTTTATACCTCGCCAACAGTCTGGTCGAAATACAGTCTCGCATGGATACTATTATCTATTCTTCTGCTTATTGCCGTGCTTGTTCCCGGCGTTGGGCTAAATCTTAATGGCAGTCGCCGCTGGTTAGGTGTGGGCGGATTTACTCTGCAGGTTTCTGAGTTTGTTAAAGTGGCAACGGTTATTTTTCTTGCGGCGCAACTAGAAAAGTATCGCGATACTCTTAGTGACAGCTGGCCGCAGTTTCTTAAATTAATGGCCGTGGTCATGGTGCTTTCAATACTGCTTATTCTTGAGCCTGATTTTGGGTCAGTAGGGGTTTTGGGCTGTACCTTTATGGTGATGCTATTTTTAGGTGGCTCGCATATTCGTCAATTTTTATCGGTATTAGTTTTAGCCGCATTATCTTTTTGGGTGATGGCTACTGCAGCCCCCTATCGTATGGCACGGTTAACCGCATATTTGGATCCATGGTCAGACAAGTTTGATTCTGGTTACCAGCTAACGCAGTCGTTAATTGCCTTTGGTCGTGGTGAGTTATTCGGTGTTGGCCTGGGTCAGTCGGTGCAAAAAATGCTCTATTTACCCGATGCACACACAGATTTTGTGTTTGCCATCTATGCTGAAGAATTTGGCTTTGTTGGCGTTATATTCTTGCTGTTTTTATATAGCTTTTTTGTGGTGCGCATCATGCATCTCGGCAAAAAAGCCATCAGCCGTCAAAATTGGTATGCCGCCTATGTATTAATAGGTTTTGGTCTGATTCTTAGTGGTCAGGCATTTATTAACCTAGGCGTAAATGCAGGACTGTTGCCTACCAAAGGTCTTACTCTGCCATTTATTAGTTATGGCGGCAGTAGCCTTTTAGTTTGTTGTGCCATGTTAGGCATGATGCTGCGGCTAAGTCATGAGTTAGAGCGCACCAAAACTGTTTCGGGGAGGTCTGGCTATGAGCGATAGAACAGAGTCCAATCATTCCCGAGTCATGATCATGGCCGGCGGAACCGGTGGCCATGTATTCCCAGCCCTAGCAGTTGCTGAAATATTGATGGCAAATAATGTCGATGTTTCCTGGTTGGGTACGCGCAAAGGTATTGAATCTCAATTGATCCCTCAGCGTGGAATTGATTTAAATTATTTAAATATTGAAGGGCTGCGAGGTCGTGGTTTGTTAGCACTTTTAAGAGCGCCCTTTAAATTACTGTCCTCAGTACTGCAGGCCTGCTCGGTTATCAGCCAATTCAATCCATCCGTTGTATTAGGTATGGGCGGTTTTGCCTCTGGTCCTGGCGCAGTCGCCGCAAAATTAAAAGGCATACCGCTGGTTATTCACGAGCAAAATTCAGTGGCCGGGACAACTAATAAACTTTCTGCCAAGTTAGCCACGAAAATAATGCAGGGCTTCCCAAATACCTTTAAACAGGCTGAGTGGTGCGGTAATCCTATTCGATCAGAAATAGCTGCTTTACATCATGATTCAGGTCGACTTGTAAATAGATCAGGCCCACTGCGCGTGCTTGTTTTAGGCGGTAGTCGAGGTGCTTTGGCAATTAACAAAATAATACCTCGTGCACTGGCAGCAATTGACAGCCAGTACAGGCCTGAAGTTCTTCATCAGGTGGGTGATAAACACTTAGAGCTTACCCAAAACCTGTACCTAGAACAGGGGCATGATATTAATTCATCAGCCATCAGCATTGTTCCCTTCATTGATAAAATGGACCAAGCCTATGCATGGGCTGACTTTGTTATCTGCCGCTCAGGTGCGTTGACGGTGGCTGAGCTAACCGCAGTTGGGTTAGGCGCCTTTTTAATTCCTTTTCCTTATGCCATCGATGATCACCAGACCGTTAACGGTCAATGGCTGGTGGATTCTGGTGCAGCTGAAATGCTGTCGGAATCAAATTTAACCGCTGAAAAATTAGCCGACTATATAAAACAAGTTGCCAACAATAGAGATCAATGTATAGCCATGTCTCAGTGTGCAAAAACAATTGCCAAATTGGGTGCCGCTGAACGTGTTGCTGAGGTTTGTTTGGAGGTTGCCAATGGATAATAAAATAGGCTTTCAGCCACCAGAAATGCGCCGCATTCGTCGTATTCACTTCGTAGGTATTGGCGGCAGTGGTATGAGTGGTATTGCCGAGGTGCTACTTAATCAGGGCTATCAAATTTCTGGGTCTGATCTCAATATTAGCGCAACGATTAAGCGTCTACAGACCAATGGTGTCAAATTCTTCAAAGGTCATGATAAGAGCCATATTGAAGGTGCCGATGTGGTGGTTAAATCCTCAGCGGTGACTCTAGAAAACCCTGAAATAGCAGCGGCCTTTGAGCTTGCAATACCGGTGGTAAGGCGGGCAGAAATGCTTGCAGAATTAATGCGCTATCGCCATGGTGTGGCGGTTGCAGGTACCCATGGTAAAACAACCACAACCAGTTTAATCGCTGCTGTTTTTGCTGAGGATGGTCGCGACCCAACCTTTATTGTGGGGGGGCGTGTTAATCGAACGGGAACCAATGCTAAATTGGGCGATAGTCGTTATCTTATTGCAGAAGCTGATGAAAGTGATGCATCGTTTTTACATCTTCAACCAATGGTCTCTGTAGTGACTAATATAGAGCCCGATCATATGGAAACCTATGGTTTCGATTTTGAACAATTAAAAACTACCTATATTGAATTTTTACACAACTTACCTTTCTATGGCTTAGCTATTGTCTGTATTGATGACCCTGTAATTAGAGAATTGATTACCCGTATTGGTCGTCCCACATTGACCTATGGTTTTAGTGAGGATGCGATGTACCGCATAGAACAGTTTGCTATGGTCAACGGCTTTGCTGAGTTTGAGATTAATCGACCTGACAATCGACCGACTCTATCTATTCGTATGCAGATCCCAGGGCGTCATAACGCCTTAAATGCAGCAGCAGCCATTGCTATAGCAAGCGATGAGGGTATTGAAGATCAGGCAATTATTACCGGATTAGAAAAATTCTGTGGCGTTGGTCGTCGTTTCGAAATCATTGCTGAATACCCTGTTGAAAATAATTCAGAGGTGGGCACAGCGATGTTAGTGGATGACTATGGCCATCATCCTACAGAGCTTAAGGCAACCATTGATGCAGTTCGCGATGGTTGGCCAGATAAACGACTGGTTATGATTTTCCAGCCTCATCGCTACAGTCGAACCAGGGATTTATACGAAGACTTTGTACAGGTTCTTTCTGAAGTTGATTTGCTGATGATTCTTGATGTTTATTCTGCTGGCGAAGAGTCGATAGTGGGTGCGGGTAGCAAGAATTTATGCAATAGCATTCGTCAGCGAGGCGGTATAGATCCCCTATATGTGGAGTCTATGGCAGATATCCCTAATCTCGTGGCCAGTCAGGTTAAACCTGATGATATCGTTTTAACTCAGGGCGCCGGTAGTGTCTCTAAGTTGGTATCTATGCTCAAAGAAAGCCAGTTGAAGCCGAACAAAGGAGATAGCAAATGACCGCTAGTCTCACTCATTTTGGCAGAGTCGCTGTGCTCTATGGCGGTACCTCATCGGAGCGTGAAATTTCACTGCTAACCGGAGCAGCAATTATTCAGGCCCTTGAATTATTGGGGGTAGAAACAGTTGCCATCGATATCAAAGAAAATGCATTAGATGCTATCGCCAAGGCGAATGTTGATCGCGCCTTTATTGCATTACATGGTCCTGGGGGTGAAGACGGAACCCTTCAGGGTGCCTTGGAATACCTAAAAATACCCTACACCGGTAGCGGCGAAATGGCATCAGCATTGGCTATGGATAAATTGCGTTGCAAGCAGCTATGGAAAGGTATTGGCTTAGCCACAACAGATTTTGCCGCACTTAACCAGAGTACCGATTGGCAGGCAACCATGAATCAGTTGGGTGGCTCGGTGGTTGTTAAGCCGGCCTGTGAAGGGTCGAGTGTGGGAATGAGTATCGCTAAATCGGCACAGCAGTTAGAGCAGGCATGGCAGTTGGCGGCTCAATATGACGCCAAAGTACTGGCTGAGCCGCAGCTAACAGGTGATGAATACACCGTCGCTATTTTGGATGGTAAGGCACTGCCCTCAATTAGAATTCAAGCTAATGCGACGTTTTACGACTATGAAGCAAAATATAATTCGGATAAAACTGAATACTTTTGCCCTTCAGGTTTGAATGCCGAACGGGAACAAGAGTTAGCTCAATTAAGTATTGACGCATTTAACAGTATTGATGGTCGCGGCTGGGGTCGGGTTGATGTGATGGCTGACCAAAATGGCAGATTTAACCTGCTCGAAGTTAATACAGTCCCCGGTATGACCAGTCATAGTCTTGTACCTATGGCTGGATTAGCAGCAGGACTAAAATTTGAAGATGTTGTTCGCGTTATATTGGAGGGGTCACTCTAATGAATCGTTCAACACAGCAGAGCCATAAAACAACTAGCCAAGATTCTGGTAGCTTTATCGAAAGCTTGCTCGATAACCTCAGTACCCTGATAACAGTGATGTTATTTTGTGCCATTGCCTATGGTGCAGTGCTGGCTATTAATCATCTAGATAAACCCATTGCCAAAGTCAGCATAGAGGGTGATTTTAGATATATTGAGCAGCAGCAATTTATTGAATTGGTTAACGGTCAGATCAGTGGTGGCTTTATAACCATTGACCTAAGATCGCTGCAGGACGTTCTGCATCAGCACCCCTGGGTTGCAGAGGTTAGTATCCAGCGACAGTGGCCCGCTAATTTACAGATTAATGTGATTGAAGAAGTTCCTATTGCTCGTTGGGGCGATGATTCCTTCCTTAACCGAACAGGCGAAAAATTAACCATCAAAGATAACAGTCACCTGTCTAATCTACCCCTGATGACCGCTAAATTTGGCAGCTCATCAGAAGTCATGAAACAGTATCAAAGACTAGCAGATTTACTGTTACCTACCGGACTCAAGCTTGCCAAGATGGAGTTAGATGCTTTAGGCGCATGGCAGGTAGAAACCAGTAACGGTATCAAGTTGATTCTAGGTAGAAATCATATAGGCGAAAAAATAAGACGTTTGGTTATGGTATGGCGATCTGATCTTCATCAGCAATCGGCAAAAATAAAAACCATCGATCTGCGTTATCCAAACGGCCTAGCGGTCGCTTGGCGAAATTCAAAAGCAGTTGCGACTGCAAACAAAGACCAAACAAGGAAAGCAACTATTGTCCGCGGATGATGGTTGTTAAATGAGGAAATAAAATGGCTAATACCAATGAACAAAATATGATTGTGGCTCTAGATATAGGGACATCCAAGGTGGTGGCTATTGTCGGAGCGATCAGTCCAAATGGTGATATAGAAATCATCGGTACCGGTATGCATGCTTCTGGAGGCCTAAAAAAGGGCGTGGTGGTAAATATCGAAGCCACGGTTAATTCTATTGAGCGAGCCATCGAAGAAGCGGAATTAATGTCCGGTTGTTCAATTCATTCAGTCTATGCAGGCATTGCCGGAAGCCATATTCGTAGCCTTAATTCCCACGGTATTGTGGCTATTCGCGACAAAGAGGTCCAGCCTGCGGATGTGGATCGCGTAATCGATGCCGCTCGAGCTGTAGCCATCCCGGCTGATCAAGAAATTCTTCATGTATTACCTCAGGAATTCATTATCGATGATCAAGAGGGTGTGCATAAACCTATTGGGATGTCAGGTGTTCGCCTAGAAGCCAAGGTTCATCTAGTTACCTGTGCGGCTAATGCCTCGCAAAATGTCAAAAAATGCATTCGTCGCTGTGGTTTAGAGGTAGATAACGTTGCCTTAGAGCAGTTGGCTTCAAGCTATGCAGTACTAACGGAAGATGAAAAACAACTGGGTGTAGCGCTAGTAGATATTGGCGGTGGCACCACGGATATCGCGATTTTTACTGAGGGTGCGATTCGTCATACGGGTGTAATACCCATTGCTGGCGATCAGGTAACCAATGATATCGCCATGGCCTTGCGCACGCCCACAGCTCAGGCAGAAGAACTGAAAATTAAGTATGCCTGTGCACTGGCCAAATTAGCGCGCCCAGAAGAGACCGTTAAAGTCCCAAGTGTGGGCGAACGCGCAGCCAGAGATATGTCGAGACAACTATTGGCAGAAGTCGTCGAGCCAAGGTATGACGAGCTATTCACATTGGTTCAAGCCGAGTTGCGACGCAGTGGTTTCGAAGAGTTAATCGCGGCCGGTATTGTTTTAACCGGTGGCACATCAAAGATGGAAGGTGTCAGTGAATTAGCTGAAGAAATTTTCCATATGCCAGTAAGAATTGGAACCCCAACCGGTGTTAAAGGGCTGACCGATATAGTCAACAACCCTATTTATTCAACTGGTGTGGGGCTGTTGCACTTTGGGGTGCAAGAGCAAGCAAGACACGGAATTAAAGAAGCAGTTAATCAGGAAGGCAGCAACATATTAGAAAAGTTTAAGAATTTTTTACAGGGCGGCGTATAGGCCCACAAAACAAAGGTTTTAATTTAATTTTTTGAGGCGCAAAAAAGGGGAAGTATATGTTTGAGTTAGTGGATAGCATTCCAAAAAATGCACAAATAAAAGTGATAGGTATCGGCGGTGGTGGTTGTAATGCGGTTCGTCACATGATGGAAAGCAACATCGATGGCGTAGACTTTATCTGCGCTAATACCGATGCTCAGTCACTGAATGATATGAGTCAGGCAACGGTTCTTCAGTTAGGCGGAAGCCTAACCAAAGGTCTTGGCGCAGGGGCTAACCCTGAAGTAGGTCGTCAGGCTGCTCTTGAAGATAAAGACAGAATTGCCCAGGCTCTCGATGGTGCAGATATGGTCTTTATTACCGCTGGCATGGGTGGTGGAACTGGAACTGGTGGTGCACCAGTGGTTGCTGAAGTAGCTAAGCAAATGGGTATTCTTACCGTTGGTGTAGTGACTCGACCCTTTGGTTTTGAGGGTCGCAAGCGCATGGATCTGGCCAATGAAGGTATTGCACAGCTTAAAGAAAGAGTGGATTCATTAATTATCGTACCCAACGAAAAACTATTACAGGTTTTGGGTAAAGATATGACAGTACTCAACGCTTTTAAACAGGCCAATGATGTACTTTTTGGTGCGGTACAAGGAATTACCGATTTGATCTTGCTTGATGGCCTGATCAATGTGGATTTTGCCGATGTACGTACGGTTATGTCTGAGATGGGTATGGCGATGATGGGAACTGGTGAAGCCAGTGGTCCAGATAGAGCTGTAGTGGCTGCCGAAGCCGCAGTGAGATGTCCGCTACTAGAAGATATTAACCTGCATGGTGCTAAAGGTATTTTGGTAAATATTACCAGTGGCTATGATCAAACCTTGGGTGAATTCGAAGAAGTGGGTAACACGGTGCGTGAATTTGCCGATGAAGATGCCACAATTATTGTAGGCAGTGTATTCGATCCTGAGCTTGAAGATCAGTTGCGTGTCACTGTGGTCGCAACAGGTTTGCGTTCGCCAGCAGAGCAGTCTGGTCCAAGAGCGGTTATTTTTGATAATCAGCCACCAAGAAGAGTGGGTGGCGATATTGATTATGGTCGTCTTGATCAGCCTACGGTCAATCGCAGAAGTGCCCCAACCCCAACCACTAATAGTGGTGGGGCAACAGCTCGTAAGCTAGATGCTCAGTTGGATACCGAAACTGATTATTTAGATGTACCTGCTTTTTTACGCAAGCAGGCGGACTAAAACAGTAAAAGCCTCCTGCCACCGCGCCTCGGATTATATCCTTGGTGGTAGGAGGGCTTGTCTGTTAGAATGCACGGCCATAAAAGAGAGCTGTGTACAATCATGGTGAGGCAACGAACCCTTAAAAATTCGATACAAGCCAATGGTGTTGGACTTCACACCGGCGAAAAAGTGTACCTGACACTTCATCCCTCAGCGCCAGACACTGGCGTAGTATTCCGTCGTATCGACCTAGATCCCGTTGTTGAAATCCCAGCCAAAGCTGAAAATGTGGGGGATACAATGTTATCGACCACGTTAATCAAAGAGGGTGTCCGAGTATCTACTGTCGAGCACTTACTCTCAGCCCTTGCCGGTATGGGAATAGATAATCTAATTATTGATGTCTCTGCGCCAGAAATTCCAATTATGGATGGTAGCGCAGCTCCTTTCGTTTTCCTTTTGCAATCTGCTGGTATTGAAGAGCAGGATGCACCCAAAAAATTTATTAGAGTTAAGCGTCCTGTCACTGTTAAGCAGGATGGGAAACAGGCTACATTCAAGCCTTTCGATGGTTTTAAGATAAACTTTGCTATCGAATTTGATCATCCTGTGTTTGAAAATCAAACCCTAAACGCCAGTATTGATTTCTCCAGTACCTCATTCGTCAAAGAAGTGAGTCGAGCGAGAACATTTGGCTTTATGCATGAATTCGAATACCTCAGAGCCAATGGGCTTGCTCGAGGTGGCAGTTTAGATAATGCCATTGTGGTCGATGACTCACAGATCGTGAATGAAGACGGCTTGCGTTTCGAAGATGAATTTGTAAAACATAAAATTCTCGATGCTATTGGTGATCTCTATCTAATGGGCAACAGCATTATCGGTGAATTTGATGCCCATAAGTCCGGGCATGGTCTCAATAATGCGTCACTATTAGCACTGATCGCTGAAAAAGACGCCTGGGAAATGGTAACCTTTGTTGGCGATGCAGAAGAAGCGCCAATATCCTATAATTCTTAAACTAGCGATCAAATAGTTAAAGGCAATCAATTCCAGTGAAACTTATTCTTATCAGCAAACGTTCGGACAGGGTTAGAACCCTCAGCTTAAA
>JABBBH010000005.1 GCA_018607525.1 SAR92 clade bacterium | reverse complement strand
GGTCCGCCAAATAACACGATTAAACGTCTGTTTTTACAGGCGTTTTTTTGTTTCTAAGGAAAATAATTATCTAGTTGTACCATTCGTTGTACCGATTGGCCAGCGTCTTGATTCAAACATAACTACAAATATTTTAATTCATCACAATCTAATACTTATGTATTAGCCCTATAGTCTATTCATTTTGTTATAGTTAAAAAATGAATTACTAGATGGGGAAGGTTATGTTAGTAAAAAATATATTACGTTCATGTGTATTATTGGTTTTGAGTGGGCTGTCATCGGTTGCGGTTTCGCAGACATTGACATATATGGATGCTATTCAACTTATTGACGCTGACGTTTTAGCTGAAGTTCCAGACAATTACACACAGAACCTACAACAACAGTTTGATGATCCCCTAAACCAACCAAATGGGTATATTCACGGAAGCACTGAGAATTATGAGGAAATTGCTTCCTACAAGGCTGTTTACAATAGACTTTTGATGTATCGGGGCTCAAGCCTACATTCAGGCATCATTAATCCAGATTATAACTTTGACCCAAGCCCTGAAACTGGGCGGCTTACCGTGACAAGCTTTATAGAATTTTCTTAATTCTCGCTAACTAGGTTTAGTAAATCTCGATTCTTAGGCTGACTGGCCATCAAAGCCTCTACCATACCTAGATTATCACCCATAAGTCGATCAGCTATTCTAGAATCCCTAGACCAGTTACGGTAGCGGTTATTATTGATTTTTGTGACAAATCCCATACCGTAAAGAACATACTGTACACTGGCCGCAGAAAAAAGCTCTGCTCGATTACTAGTATCGGAGACCCAGGGTACATGTGTATTCCAAAGAGCCAAAGAATCGTTAAGGCTTTGGGGCAATGACTCAGGTTTAGAATGATCTAGCCAATATTGGGAATCTTTACGCTCACTTAGAACATAATGCAGCTTTAAAAAATCAATAATTTCAACCCAGTACCTATGAATAATTTCATTAAAACGCTTGGCAACTACTACCATTTCTGGCTTGCCCTGAGGAAGGTTGTTACTAATATATTCGGCTGATTTTTCAATCAGCACCAGAGCGCTTGCCTCTAGAGGCTCAACAAAACCTGCCGAAACACCCACGGCTACACAGTTCTTGTGCCAAAAGGTCTGTCTATGTCCTGGTTGAAAGGAAATTTTACGCGGTCTAGGTTGCTGCTTTGCCAAATGAGGATCAGCTTCAACGTAATTCATCAGTTCTTTTTCGGCTTCTTCATCCGAAATGTGTGAACTAGAGAACACATGGCCAATTCCTCTTCTCGTTGGCAGTGCAATATCCCAAATCCAGCCACTTGACTGAGCAGTAGATTTTGTACAGGAGGCTATGGGTGAATTGTCATCAGCATAAGCAGCCTGCATAACCAGTGCGGTATCGTTAAACAAACAATCTTTATGTGAAACAAATGGTACCTTGTAATGCTTATCAATTAATAGCGCGTTAAATCCAGTGCAGTCGACAAATAGGTCACCGGCAATATTTTTTCCGTCAGTTAGGCTCAACGCTTCAATATCACCATCCTCTGTGGATACAACACTATCCACATGCCCAAGTTGAAAATCTACACCGAGCTTTTCAACGCAATGACGTTTTAATAACTCCACAAATTTTCCGGCATTGAGATGATAGCCATAATTAAGGCTATAGGCATATTCAGGTGTTTGAGGCTTTTTCGGTGCTAGCCCCATATCACAGACAGCGCTTTGAGGGCATACTGCCTCAGCGAAAGTCTTTTCAGATTTACGGTCTAGCCAATGAGCTGCAAGATTAATTGAACCATAGCCGCCTGGTGCACTAAAGGGGTGGTAGTAAGATTCCTGTTCACCCTTTTGCCAGCCAATAAATTGAGAACCCTGCTTAAAACTAACCTCACAGGTGCGCAAGAAATCAACTTCTGAAATACCTATTTGCCGCAAAGTATCTCGCATTGTTGGCCATGTACCCTCTCCGACGCCAAGATTGGCGACATCAGGAGATTCAAGAAGAGTTATACAAATGCCCTGCTCGTTTTCAGCAGGCGAATTATGACGAGCAGCGATTACCCCAGCAGTTAACCAACCCGCTGTTCCACCTCCTACAATTACTACTTTTCTGGTCATATTATCTTCACTTTTCTTTGGCCAATCAGTCTTGTTGTGGCGCCGCGCAATAATGATCAATAAATTGCTGATGAGTTGGTAGCTTTTGAACCGTATTATCGATCGAAGACTTTATTTTTGCTAACGACTGCTGAAGGTTGGTACCCGATAGCTTTCCGGCGTTATGAAGGCCTTCAGGCATTAAACCCTGCCCCATCATCACTTGTACCCAGGAATCCACTCTAAACAAAGCAACATCATCTGGCCAGACGTAACCATTCTCTTTAAAGATCTGCATACGATGCGCAAGAGTTTCCGGTATATCCATAGTCCTGTAGAAGTTCCAGAAATCGCTATCCTGACGTTGTGTTTGCTTGTAGTGCAGGATAATAAAGTCTCTAATAGTTTCTATTTCATTACGCGTTTCTTGGTTGAAACGATCAGCTAGAGCGTCAGTTTTGTCGCTAAAAGGAAATAATCGAATCAATCGAATTATTGCGGTCATGACCAGGTGGATACTAGTTGACTCTAATGGCTCAATAAAACCACTAGATAAAACCAGTGCCACACAATTTTTATCCCAGAATTTCTGACGACTACCCATGCGATATTTTATGAATCTGGGATCAGTAATCATATCACCAGTAAGATTGCTGACTAGCGTTTCTCTCGCCTCATCATCCGACATAAAGCGACTACTATAATAGTACCAACATTAGCCGACGGCATTTGACGTCCGTTAAGGGTTACAAGGTTGAATCCACCACCAAAGCCACGAACAGTAACCTCAGAACCTTCACCGTTAACACGGTTGATAGATACACCTGTATTTCTCTGAAGTGATTCAGCTAAGTTAGTATCTGGGAACTTACCCATATCCTCTGCAGAAATCGCATCAACAACACCAGCCGAGTCACGTTTAATATCCATGGCTCTCTCAAGACTGCCGCGGATACCTGTAACCACAACCTCATCTATTGAATTTGCCTCAGCAATTGCCTGACCGGCTACAAGAGTACCTGCAGCGGCTAGGATCGCAGAAGAAATTTCCCACTACCCTTTGTAAGGAAAAAAGAACAGAATTACAAGCTATTTAAGTGTTATATGGGCTAATTAGCTTATTTATGCGACAAAGCTGACATGTCGCTTAATTTTCAAACACATTGATATTGCCATGTATTTCGTAAGGATCAATTTACAACACCTGCATAAAAGACTTGCTGTAAAACATTCTTTTTGGCAACAACTCTATGCTAGAGTAGAATCAACTAAATAATCAAAAAAGTACATTTGAACTTAACACTCCACACATAATTACTACACTGGCTATATTCAAACAGTAACATATTAAAAGCAGGGCTTTTTCGGATAATCAATGAACAATGTCATTAGCAACCAATCAGTAACTAAAGTTTGGTTGAAAATATTAATCGCTATTTTACTCGTGACATTAAGTAGCTTTGTATTTGGCTCGAAAATCCTTCTAACCATGGTGGCATTTATTGCTGCATCAGTGGCTAACGCTACCGCTATTGGTGGCGGATTTTTATTTATGCCGCTATTTATTTTCGTTTACCAACTAGCACCTCCCCTGGCTCTAAAGTTAAGCATTGCAACTCAAGCTTTTGGGATGACCTCTGGAGCATTAACCTGGGGGCGAAAATATATCGATAAAAGCGCGTTTTTTATAGCCTCAACTGCGAGTATCTTTGGCGTATGGCTTGCAACCTATGTTCTGGCAGTCCCATCAGGCTTTATAAAGCCTTTGTTCGCAGTTATTTCGCTAGGTGTATTTTTTGCCTTGGTTTTAGAGATACAATTAAAAGTTACCGATCCACAGGTAAAAGCTAATTTCTCGCTAAATAGGGTATCTATTTTCTATGGTCTATTAGCCTTGGCTGGAGGTTTAGTTACTGGCTGGACAGCCATTGGCGTTGGAGAGGTGGTAGCCCTATATCTTTTGTTTTTTTACAGACTAAGACTTGATAAAGCCATTGGCACCGGAGTAGCGGTTTTGGCAGTGAGTTCGATTGCTGGCTTTATCTTCCACTTAGATCTTGGCGGTATTCCCCTAGAATTACTGATGTACACAGTACCTGGCGTAATCTTGGGCGGTCGCTATGGAGTTAAAGCCGCTAAGTTTATTGAATCCAATATTAAGCAACCTAGTAGTGAAAAATTATTCAAAAAATCACCCTTGAAGCTGATATTTGCTGTGGTTATATTGATTGATTGCGTTGTTATATTGTTATCAGAATTTTTATTTTAATGGGTGGCTCCCAAATAACACCCACATTAAGTACTTGTACTTAATAACCAAAATCCTCACCAAAACACCACATAATCCGATCCAACTAGTTGCAAACTGTACTATGCAACCACTGCTTATTTGTGATAGCTTTAACCTTGGGCATTAAATGTATGACCTTTTTTAAGGTTCGTCCATGACTAGGAAGTATTAAAAAAATAATAGGAAAGAAGCTGACGATGCGCTTATGGAAAAGCATTTAACAACAAGGGAAAAACTAACTAACCGCACGTTTATTCTTGATTTTCACAATATAGGGGTATGTTATGAAACGTTTTAAGCAGAAGTATCTATACGTTTCGCTTGCGCTATCAGCATTTTTAACTGCTGGGTCTGCACAAGCCGAAATAGAAGAAATCACCGTTACAGCCAACAAAAGAGAACAGTCTCT
>JABBBH010000025.1 GCA_018607525.1 SAR92 clade bacterium | reverse complement strand
ATTCATCTATTTGGTCGTTATATTGCTTTAATGTTTTCATCTATGAATGCCTTTGTCCTTTTGTTGAGTTATATTCATGCACACTACAACATTACAAGATGGGGTGATCTTGTAATGCTGCGAAAAATAAAGCACGGTTAATGCATGCGAATATTGCTATGCCCATTTCTGTATTTTGAAATACGATTCTTGTTGTTCTTAAAAAACGAGTTTTCAAAATCAATAGTGTCTCTACTTATGTTTACCTCTTTTGATATGTAATCAATTAATCCTTTTTTGTCATAGGTATCAATAATTTTGAGTTCACCTATGCCATGTGTTTTGGTGACACATTGCTTAATATTTTCAACCATCATTTTGTTTGATAAATGTATTGGCACTTCAATTGCCAAGTGGCAATGATTCCTTGTTGTATTCCTATGAATAGCAATGACTCTCTCTAATCTTCTTTTGCTTGCATTACATATTCTTTCTAAATTATTCAAAAATCGTTTGTTCACTTTCTGAATTTTGAAGAATGTGTTTTCATCTTTATCGTCACTTAAGTTTTCCCAAAGATGGTATGTAAGAAATACACTTCTCGAGAAGATTGTGATGTTATCAATCCACCGAACCGTCTCTTTTTTAATGCGTTTACTTGTAATCATATTTTTATTTATATGCTCTTTATCCTGTCTTTAAAAAAAATTGAAAATAGTCATGACTCTGCAATAAAAATTGGTCATGACATGCACAAATGGTCTTATTTAATTGATATGGTTATTATAAAAAAAGGCAAAGGAATACATAAGACACAATAGTTTTTATGCAAGTTATGTATCCCTTATAAAGGAGAAATTTAGTTGAAGGGTTGGTTAATTGTTTTCTACCAAAACAACTGATATCGAGTTTCTTCTTATTAAGGCATCAACTTCCTTTATAAGATTTTTTTTGTCCTGCTGTGATGTAATATCAAATACATGACATTTTGTTGCTCTTTGACTTTGGATATGTCGAATAATTTGTGCCTTTGGCAATATTTGATGATTTTCAGTAATCATAGTCTTACGAAATCGTCATCTGTGTGTGAATAATCATTAATCATTGGAATATTAATCGGTTCATCGTTGTGAACGAATGGCGTTGATGTGTTATCTGCATAACTACTGATTAATTCGTTTATCTGTCGATCCTCCTTAATAAGTTTTAATTCAGTACGACAAAATTCTTCAATAATTTTATTAAGAATTGATGTTCTTGAGACCCGCTTGAATTTAACGAGCATATCCAAATTGTTTTTTAGATGGTTGGGCATATTGAAGTTGATTAATGTATGTCTCATCTTTCCTCCTTGTGCGATTTAATAAGTGTATTTATATGTTCTATATTTGATATTTATACAAGGCAGGCAGTTTATAACGAGCAAAATCAAATTTATTTGTTATTGAATATCAATGCTTTCTTTATGCTAGGATAAGAATAATTTTTTTACTCAACAAATTCATATTGGTGGTAATTAATGGGATCCATTGCAGAGGCAAGATGTGACTGCGGATTTGAAACAAGGCTTTCTCTGGGTGGAGGAATGCATAACTACTTAACTCATTGCAGTTTTCCATATTATTGCTCGGACTGCAAAAGTATGTTCTCAGCAAATTTGTACTCTGAGTCAATTATATGTTCGAAATGTTCAAGCCAAAATGTCTTGGCTTACGATGATGACAGTATGAGAATAAAAACACCCGACCTCGAACCTGAATTATTGCCAATAAGATACAGAACTCAAACTCTTTGGGAAAAGATACTTAGGCGCAAGCCTGAAAAGATTCAAGAATATTATCAGCCAACTAAAAATATTTTTGATTGGAATTCAAGTGACATATTAGATCGAAATCCTGCCCTAACATATGAAGATTATTTTTGTCCCAGTTGTGAAAAATATTCAATGAAATTTTATATTGTTGGCTGTTGGGATTAGGAAATAATTTTTCGTAAATATCTAGAGTTTATAGTATGAAAATAACAACAAGAACAGATGCTTTAAAGATAAAAGGCGTTAAATATTATGAAGGAAAAAGGCTATTTGATGCTGGACTTTTAAAGGAGGATCAGCCGGTTAACTTATGTCCAGAGCCGGAAAATCCTCATGATTCAAATGCTGTAGCAGTAAAAACAATTTCAGATGAAATGCTGGGACATGTTTCCAGAATGATAGCTGCAAAATATCAAGCTTTAGCAATCTATGATCAAGTTCATTCATCAAAAATTAAGAGCATATCTGTTGTTTCTGGTTATGAGGTATTAGATATTCGTGTATTGGTGACATATAGCCATGTATCCCATGAATATGAATGTGAGATTCCTATAACTCCTGGCGTTTATGAGATTAAGCTGGGTTCTGATTTTAGTTATATTGGATCAACAAAAAATCTAAAGAAAAGATGTAGCCAACATTTCTCACAGTTAAACTCTAACATTCATGTTAATAAAAATATCCAGAATGACTTCAATAAATATGGGAAAGATTCCTTTCAATTTTTTATTTTAGAGACAACAAATGACCATGCCACGGCATTAAAGTTAGAAGAAAAAATAATTAATGAATACTTTTATTGTGGTAAAAAACTTTATAACAAAACACTTGATGGTAGTGGTATTAGCAACCCAAGAGAGCCGTCGAATAACAATAATGGCAATTTAATTGATAGGGAAAATATTGCCAAAGATGCGGATAACCCAACTGTTCAGGAAGCATCGAGCAAGGATTATTTTAATCCTGAAAAAGATAACATTATTGAGGTTACTGATAGTCAGAACATTAAAAATGAAGTTATTTTACAGCACAAAAATGCAGTGGTTGAAATTGAAGCACCCAAAAATTCTATACCACTATCAGATAGAAATCAGGATGCTGACGAGCAGCTGTATGAGGGTGAAAAGATATTTCAATCAGGCAATAAATATGTTGGTGAATTTTTAAATGACAAACCACATGGATTTGGAAGTTTTTATTTTACAAATGGTGATTTTTACGAGGGTGATTTTGAGAACGGTAAAAGAACAGGAAATGGAAAACTTATAAAAAAAGATGGAAATGTTTATGTGGGGTTTTTTGAAGGCGGAAATTTTTTGGGAAAAGGGAAATATCAATGCTCTGATGGACATACTTTTGAAGGAGAATTTTCGGTTGGTTGTTTTTCTAAAAAGAATCCACAGAATTATGATCAGTCAAATCGAATTTTAATTTCAGGTCGCATTGATGCCAACGGCAATATTCATGATGAGGAATTTGCAGATAGGCTTTTGAGTGGTAATGGAAAGCTTACCAATAAAAATGGTGATATTTATGAAGGCGAATTTGTAGAAGGTCAATTTGCAGAAGGCAAATTAACTACCGAGTTAGGAAACATATACGAGGGTAAGTTTGACGAATGGATTATATATGGAGAAGGAAAGCACTTAGATGCTGATGGGAATTTTTACCAAGGAGAATTTAAAGATTGGGTTTTAGATGGTACCGGACAACATATTGATTCTGAAGGAAACACATTTACGGGCAATTTTGAGGAAGGCTATTTATATTATGGAAAGCAAATTATGCCATGTGGCGATATTTATGAGGGAGAGTTTAAGGGTTGGGTTTTCAATGGAAATGGAGTTTTAAAAAATGAGGATGGAATTTATAAAGGAGTGTTTTGTGATGGGGAATTGCAAGCTGGAAAATACATTGATAATGATGGGAATACTTATGGTGGTAAATTTGAAGATTGGGTTTTAGATGGATTTGGTGAGGTTATTTCTAAGAATGGAGAAATGATCGATGGTGAATTTAATTACGGTATATATAAAGACATAACAACTTTGCATACTTCAAATAAAGGTATTTACATAGGTATATTTAAGGATGGATTATTTTCTCAGCCACCAATACTTTTCTCCTTACTTGAAAATTCTGTAGAAAATGAAAAATATCATGTAATGCTTGGTAAGTTTTCTGGAAAAGGAGTCCTCATTACAGCAGATAATACGATTTTTGACGGTTTTTTTTCTAAGGGGATATTTGTCAAAGGAAAGCGGGTTGTTTGCTACGATAAAATTTATGATAGTGATATTGTTGATGGTGAAATAAAGAATGGTTCGTTCAAGGAATCAAGGTCTATTCAAGAGGGAGAGTTTGAAGGCGGAGAGCTTTCTAGAGGAAAGTACGTTGATTCCTTTGGTGATACATATGAAGGTCGTTTTCGCAATGAATATATAAAAAACGGCAGATGTGTTGACACATCGGGAAATATTTTCGAGGGTGAATTTGATGGTTGGACCTTAATAAAAGGGAAATTAACTTATGTTGATGGAGATGTTTTCGAGGGTGATTTTGATGAAGGGGAGATTAAAAGAGGAAAACATATTAACACTAGTGGAGATGAATATGAGGGTGAATTTGAGGGGCTACTTTATAATGGTAACGGAAAGTTAGTTTGTAGTGATGGGAATATTTACGAGGGATATTTTGTTGACAATGAATTAATAGAAGGCGTGCATGTCGACGAAGATGGGAATATCTATGAAGGTAAATTTAATTGTTGGTTTTTACACGGTCCAGGGAAAAAATCCTGTATAGATGGTACTGTAGAAAAGGGGGTTTTTTTCGATGGAATTTTAAGTGAGAATATAAAAGAATCAAAAAGCACTAAATTTTTAAAAAAGAAACTCATCAATTAATATGATTTGTAGTGTACCGGTTACACGGTGTGAAACTATCGGCGAGTTTTAAACGGTTTTGATTGATTTTGTCGGGTGAAGGCAAAGGCTCTACTTTCACACTTGTTTCACACTTTTTAAAATGTCAATATAATCAATGGGTTACGGTCATGATGCCATTGAGTGGGAGTAATATTTAGCTAAATTAATATGGATCCAATATCTCAAGCTAC
>JABBBH010000018.1:27227-31252 GCA_018607525.1 SAR92 clade bacterium | reverse complement strand
GCTCAGCAAGAGGGTAGGTTGCAGGGTATCGTGCACAATGCAGGTATCACTCGAGATAAGATGTTATCGCGCATGAATGATCAGCAGTGGCGATTATTGATGGATATTAATATTGGTAGTATCCAAAGAATTAATAAGGCATTGTTGGCAACAGAAATGCTCGATCAGGGTGGTAGAATTGTCGGTGTGGCCTCCATTAGTGGTATTGCTGGTAACCTTGGACAGAGTAACTATGCCTATTCAAAATCAGCAGTGATTGGCATGGTGGATAGTATGGCATCCCACTGTGCTAAGCGCGGCATTACCATAAACGCGGTAGCCCCGGGTTTTATAGAGACTCAGATGACAGCGGCAATACCCTTCGCTACACGACAGGTAGGTAGAAGGTTAAGCTCTCTTAGTCAGGGTGGACTGCCTCAGGATGTGGCAGAGGTGGTATCTTTTTATCTAAGCCCGCAGGCGGCAGGAGTGAATGGCAATACGGTGCGAGTCTGTGGTCAGAGTTTAATGGGCGCTTAATACTAAACGCCCATATTCTCAGTGATCTAGTTGGAAGCGTGTAACTCGTGGTTAAGCTCAACCGCTGACTTATTGGTCAGACATTCAACCTTACCGGTCACGGAATTACGTCTAAATAGTAGGTCGCTTTTACCGGCAAGTTCACGGGCCTTAACCTTTCCAGTTGCCTGCTTGCTGTCATCAAGCATGGTCACAATTGTGCCCGCAGTAATATAGAGTCCAGCTTCTAAGGTACAGCGATCACCCAGTGGAATGCCCAGACCTGAGTTGGCTCCTAGCAGGCACTTATCGCCCATAGCAATTACCATATTACCACCGCCAGACAGAGTGCCCATAATCGAAGCGCCACCACCTACGTCCGTGCCAGCACCACAAAATACTCCGGCTGAAACTCGACCTTCGATCATGTTGGGGCCTTCTGTACCGGCATTAAAGTTGATAAAGCCTTCGTGCATCACCGTAGTTCCTTCACCCACATAGGCACCCAAGCGAACTCTTGAGGTGTCGGCAATTCGTACCCCAGAAGGTACAACGTAGTCCACCAATTTAGGGAATTTATCCACACAGTTAACGCTCAAGGGGTTTCCTGAAGCTCGTGCTTCGAGCATGCGGGCGGGTAAGTCATCAATATCAATAGCACCCTGATCAGTCCAGGCTACATTTTTTAGTGCGCCAAAAATACCGGTTAAGTCAGTACCATGAGGCTTGACCAGGCGGTGGCTTAGCAAATGTAGTTTTAAATAGGCTGTAGGCACAGAGTTGGGAGGGCAATCCTCAGCAAGAGCAACTAAAACCAGTGGGCGGTTACCCGCTTTTAAGCCTTTTACCGCTGCGGCTAGGTCGCTGTAGCCATTTTGTTCAAGAGCTGACTCTAGCGCGCTTAGCTGGGTGCTATCCGGTTCAATTTCAAGGTTACTACCCATGATGCCGGTAACAATATCAGACAACGCCTGATCTGGGTTAAGCACTGGATTGGGGTAAAATACCTCAAGCCATTCATTGCGACTGTTTTTTGTGCCTGCGCCAATAGCGAAGCTGTAAAGATTGCTCATAATCTGACTCTTTGTCTTTAAATTATTTAGTTAAAGATACCTTGGTAGGTATCAGCATTAAAACCAACATTGATTATACCATTTACTTTTAAAACAGGTCTCTTTATCAGTGTTGGGTTTTCAACCAGTAATTGGATAATATTTTCAGCATTAACCGACTGCTGTACTTCGGGTTCTAAATTGCGCCAAGTGGTACTGCGTTTGTTGAGTAGCTTGTCCCAGGGGATTTGAGTTAACCAGCCCTGTATGATTTCAGACTCTAATCCCTGTTTGCGAAAATCATGAAATTTGTAGTCAATATTGTGCATTTCTAGCCAGTTTTTGGCTTTTTTAACCGTATCGCAATTGCTAATGCCATAGAGAATCATGGTATTTCCTTATTTTGTAACTAAGCTTTATTGGCTTTAAAGGGGTTCTTGCGATTGGGGTAACAACTAATGCAGATATCGCAAACTCGTCCATCACAGCCACGGGCACTGCAAAACTCGCGCCCATAAAAAATGATTTGTAAGTGTAGGCTATTCCAAGATTCTTTGGGGAACAGTTTTTTTAAATCGCGTTCTGTCTGAGTAACAGATTTCCCTTTGGTGAGTCCCCAGCGCTGAGCTAATCGATGTATATGGGTGTCCACCGGAAAGGCGGGATGACCAAAGCCTTGAGACATAACTACGCTGGCGGTTTTATGACCGACACCAGGGAGTGTTTCCAGCGCATCCATATCCTCAGGTACTTCGCCATTGTAATGTTCTACTAGAATCTTTGATAGATTAGAGATCGCCTTGGATTTCTGGGGTGCAAGACCACAGGGGCGCACAATATTATAGATATCATCAACTGGCACATGCTGCATGGTCTCAGCGCTATTGCCGAGCTTAAAAAGCGCAGGAGTGACCTGATTGACTCGCTCGTCAGTGCATTGGGCGCTAAGTAAAACTGCAACTAATAGCTCATATAGATTGCTATGATCAAGAGGAACTGGCGTTTCTGGATAGAGGCTATTAAGTCGCTCTAAAATTAACTGGGCCCGTTGTTTTTTTAGCATTAGTAATCCTTGATTACAGACTTAATGTGAATCGTTTAATGCGTTCGGCTGCCTCAATGCAATCCTCAAGGCTGGGTACTAGCGCCAATCTGATTCGACCATCACCAGGGTTTCCCTGGTTAGTTGCACGAGAGATAAAGCTACCAGGTAAAACCGTAACATTTTCTTGGCTATACAGGTCGCGGGCAAATACTGCATCATCGATGGGTGTCTTTGGCCACAGGTAAAAACCCGCCGGTGGCATATTAAATTCTAGAACACCGCTTAGAATACTGCCCACAGCCTCAAATTTCTGCTTATACAGTTGACGATTCTGTAGTACATGTGACTCGTCGCTCCAAGCGGCTATAGAGGCTTTTTGAACAGGCAGTGATAGGGCACAACCATGATAGGTGCGATAGCGAAAAAAGAAGTCCAGTAACTGGGCATTTCCAGCCACAAAGCCAGAACGTAAACCGGGTAGGTTAGAGCGTTTAGAAAGGCTATGTAAAACAATGCAGCGTTCAAATTGATCGCGTCCTAGTTTTTGGCAGGCCTCGAGGATTCCCAGTGGGGGATTTTCTTCATCGCGGTAAAGTTCTGAATAGCATTCATCATTGGAAACAATAAAGTCATGTTTGTCGGCCAGTTCGAAGGCTTTTTTATAATAGGCCAGCGACAGGGTTGCACCGGTTGGATTGCCGGGTGCGCATAGCTGAAGTAGCTGACAGCGTTGCCAAATGGCCTCAGGGACTGCATCTAAATCGGGTACAAAGCCATCATTTGAATTACAGTTGAGATAATAGGTATCGGCGCCTGCAAGTAATGCCGCACCTTCATATATTTGATAGCAGGGGTTGGGACATACCACTAAGGGCTTGTCGGTTTCAGTGGTATTTACCAGAGTCTGCGTGAAGGCGAACAAAGCTTCTCGCGTACCGGCAACGGGTAATACATTGGCTTCCGGGTCAACCAATGCACTGCTGAGGTTAAAACGCTGAGTTAACCAAACTGAAATAGTCTCACGCAGTTCAATCAGGCCCTTAGTCGATGGATAGTTAGCCAAGCCATCAATGGCATCGATTAGTGTTTTTTTAACAAAGTCTGGTGCGGGGTGTTTAGGTTCACCCACTGACAGTAAAATAGGCTTAAGGTCTGAGGTTACCGAGGTACTTGCCTTGAGTTCTTTTAGTTTCTCAAAGGGATAAGACTGCAAATCTTTAAAGTAGGGGTTCATACCATTATTGCCCGATTTTTATCGATTGTAATAAGGAGTTATCTTCACCGTCCTGAATACGCGTATCGAGCTCTTCACGGATGGTTTGAATGAGTTTTTCTACCACAGATTCATCATTGAGTGGCTGGTTATCGTTGGTTCTAAGATAAAAGGTATCCTCAACCCGCTCGCCCAGAGTACAGATCTTGGCGTTATA
>JABBBH010000018.1:0-27127 GCA_018607525.1 SAR92 clade bacterium | reverse complement strand
TAAGATAAAAGGTATCCTCAACCCGCTCGCCCAGAGTACAGATCTTGGCGTTATATAGGGTTAGATTAAAGCGCATAAAAATATTCGCCAACTGCGCTAATAGGCCCGCTCTGTCTGGGGTAATCACCTGCAAAATACTGGTATTGGTTTCATCGTCACTGCGCAACGAAGCCTTGGTTTTCATGGTAAAACTTTTCAGCTGTCGCGACGTGCGTCGGGTTACCTTGAAGTTCACTTTTTCCGGTGTTTTGATGGCCAAAGACAGAGCGGTTCTAATACTGGTATAGAGTCGTTTATTGCTCCCTACCGGTTGATTGTTTTCGTTTAACACGTAGTAAACGTCAAACGTTCGATTATCAGAGGTAGTTTGCAGGCGGGCGTCCTGAATAGTAAGCCCCAGTTTATCCATTGTTGCCGCAACAATGGTGAACAAATTATTTTTCCCTTTGGTATGCAGAAAGATCTGAGTGGCAACCGGAATTTCAACCCCGACATCACGAATTTGAATCACCGGCTCATCAGTGGGAGTTTCAATAACTCCGCGAGTGAAAAAAGCAATATCTTCAGTGCGCTCACGCAGGAATAGTTGGTCATCAACATCACCCCAAATATCTTCCGCTTGGGACGGGCTAATATGATGTTGCTCTAACAATTTTAGGGCAGAGTTTTTTGCATCTGCTACCCAGGCATCACGATTGACTGGCTTGGTAAGACCAAATTGAAGAATCTGCTTAGTCTCAAAATAGAGGTTGCTCATCAGAGCGCCTTTCCACTCGGTCCATAGGCGAGGGTTGGTAGCATTAATATCAGCTACTGTGAGCACCCATAGATGGTCAAGATGTCTTTGATCGCCGACATGCTTGGCAAACTTATAGATCACATCAGGGTCTGAGGTATCCTCACGCTGTGAAATTGTCGACATTAAAAGATGGTTTTCAATCAGCCACTGTAAAAGAGAGATTTCCTGTGCCTGAAGACCATGACGCTCACCAAACTCTGCAACATCTACGGCACCTAAAACCGAGTGATCACCGCCTCGACCCTTGGCAATATCATGATAAAGGGCAGCAATGATAATTAACTCTGGTTTAGGTAGGTTCTTGAAAATATGTGATGAAACCGGAAACTTAGCGGCTTCTTCAGGCTGAACCAGTTGTCGAATATTGGTTATTAGCTCTAAGGTGTGCACATCCACTGGGTAGATATGAAATAAGTCATGCTGGGTTTGGCCGACAATTTTACCAAACTCAGGCAAATAGCTACCTAAAATCCCATAGCGATTCATAAGCTTTAGGTGCACAGAAAGCTTATAGGGCGATCGCAAAAGGCGCATAAACAGATCACGGTTGGTGGCGTCTTCTCTAAAGTCTGGATCAATTAGCTTGCGATGCAATCTAAGTTGACGAATGGCAGAGGCGCGAATACCTTTAATATTTTCGTTTTCCCCCAAAATAACAAACAGCTCAAGGAGTGCAGAGGGGTGCTGAGTAAAGAGGTCATCATCGGTTGTATCTAGATAATCATCCTTAATCACAAAGCGGTCATTAATTTGCGTGACTGTTTTAATTTTGTTTTTGCGATAAATCGCTTCATCGAGATATTGCAATAACACATCGGTTAATTCACGAATAGAGAGAACCGTTTGATAGTAGCGCTGCATAAATTTTTCAACAGCCAACTTGCCATTACCATCAGAATAACCCAGTAAAGATGCTAATTTTCTTTGATAATCAAACAGCAGGCGTTCTTCACCGCGTTCGGCAATATAATGTAGTCCGTAACGCACCTTCCACAAGAACTCCTCGTCCATTCTTAGGGTCAGATATTCTTCTTCAGATAAGAAATTGGCGTGCACTAGCTGGGATCGACGATGAACGTCAAAGTGGCGTTTGGCCGCCCAATTAATAAGCTGAATATCTCGCAGGCCGCCCGGGGCCTCTTTCACATTGGGTTCAAGGTTATATTCTGTGTCCTGATGCTTATTATGACGGGCTTTTTGTTCATCAATTTTGCCCTGATAAAATTTTGCCGAGGACCAAATTTTCCTGGGCCCTGTCTTAATTAACATCTTCTGCAAGAGTTCTGAATTACCACAGAGCAGGCGCGTTTCCATAAGGTTAGTGGCAACGGTAAGGTCTGATTTTGCTTCGTCTACACATTGGGATAATGAGCGTACGCTATGACCAATTTTTAGTTGTATGTCCCATAAAAATGTCACAAAAAGTTCAATGCGTTCACGGTATCTCTTAGATAGATCCTTGCGCATTAAAATGAGTAAATCAATATCGGAGTGGGGGTGAAGTTCGCCGCGACCATAGCCGCCTACCGCAACAAGACAGATTTCATCATCCCATTCATATTGGTTCCAGGCATACCAGAGTAGAACATCGGCAAACTGCGAGGCCTCACTCACCAGTGATCTAGCGTCCTCACCTTCTAAAAAGCGATTATCAAAATGATTTTTGGCAGCACTCAGTGCATCCTTAAATACCTGAATAGGATTGCGACTATTTAAGTCTTCAACAAAGCGTTTTTGATCGAAAAAAATCGGCGCTCGATTATGGGGTTGAAGCTGCTGATCAAAGGAAGTATTGGCCATAGGTAAAGTAACTTTTGTTTATTGTTGCAGGTTAACCTGCGCTAAAAGGTTCATCGGGACGCGCGGTAAACACCTCAACGCCATCCGCAGTCACCAACATGGTATGTTCCCATTGAGAGGAGAGTCGACCGTCCTTAGTTTCAACTGTCCATCCATCGCGTTTAATCTTGGTTTGATAACGACCCGCATTGACCATAGGCTCAATGGTAAAGGTCATGCCTTCTTTAAGCTCTAGACCCGTACCCGGTTTACCGTAATGCAGGATCTGTGGCTCCTGGTGAAATTCATCGCCAATACCATGACCACAGTAATCTCTAACAACAGAATAATAGTGGGACTCAGCATAGGTTTGTATCGCATGACCTATGTCACCCAGCCTGACACCCGGCTTGACCATTTCAATGCCCTTATAAAGACATTCCTGAGAAACCTTGACCAGCCTTTGTGAATACTCTGGCACTTCACCAACCAGATACATCTTGCTGGTATCGCCATACCAACCATCTTTGATCACGGTGACATCGATATTAATGATGTCGCCTTTTTTAAGGATCTTTTTATCCGAGGGAATACCATGACAGACCACCTGATTGACAGAGGTGCATACAGATTTAGGAAAACCTCTATAGCCCAAGCAAGCAGGAATGGCTTTTTGAACATTAACAATATGATCATGACAGATGCGATCAAGCTGTTCGGTGGATACACCGGGCACCACATACTCGCCTATAAGCTCAAGCACCTCAGCAGCAAGCTGTCCGGCAACTCTCATCTTAGCAATCTGTTCAGCTGTTCTAAGTTTTACAGTCATATTTTTTCCTAGTCTTTCGTTGCCGCACATTGTACCTAAATTCAGGGCTTTTGAGGGACTTCAATAATAAAAAATAAACGAGCAAAATGACAATAAAATAGCGGTGAAAGGTAGTTTTGCAAAAAGAGCTAAAGAATTAACGGTTTTTACGCAGTTTTTCTTTAACTAAAACAGTGGTTATGGTATAAATCGCGCCGGTACGCAGTTGGCGTAGCGGTAATATTAATTTAACACTAACGACACACACATGTCGGCACAATGATCTGGGTGCCTTGAAGCAATAATGCGGATGGGTTGATTATTGGGATATGTGGAGGCTTAACCCCCAAGAGGAAATTATTATGTCAAAAGTAAGCATGAAAGATATGTTACAAGCGGGTGTCCATTTTGGTCACCAAACCCGTTTCTGGAATCCAAAAATGAGCCAATTTATTTTCGGCTCGCGAAATAAAGTTCACGTTATTAACCTTGAAAATACAGTGCCAGCTTTTAACGAAGCGCTAGACGTTCTTCGCGCTGAAGCAGCCAAAGGTAATCAGGTTCTTTTTGTAGGAACTAAACGTGCAGCTAACAAAATTATTAAAGAGCAGGCCGAACGTTGTGGCATGCCTTATGTTAGTCACCGCTGGTTAGGCGGCATGCTAACTAATTATAAAACTATCCGTGCTTCGATTCGTCGCTTCCGTGAACTTGAAGCTCAGCAAAATGACGGTACCTTTGAAAAGATCACCAAAAAAGAAGTCCTAGTGCGCACGCGCATGAAAGACAAGCTAGAGAATTCTATTGGTGGTATTAAGGATATGAATGGTCTTCCAGATATTCTATTCGTAGTTGACGTTGATCATGAGCGTATTGCTATCAATGAAGCGAACAAGCTAGGTATCCGCGTTGTGGGTATTGTTGATACAAACAGTGATCCCGATGGTGTTGATCATATTATTCCTGGTAATGACGATTCGATTAGAGCTATTAAGCTTTACGCAGCTTCTGTTGCTGACTCGATTCTTGAAGGTAAGTCTCAAGCCGCTAATGTAACCAGCAAAGATGAGTTTGTTGAGGTCGAAGAGAAGCCTGCTAAAGAAGCTAAAGAAGCTAAAGCAAAGAAAGCGCCAGCTAAAAAAGCCGCTGCTGCTAAAGAAGTTCCAGTTACTGAAGAAGCGCCGGTTGTTAAAGAAGTTGCTGCTGAAGCACCAGCTAAAGAAGCTGTAGCTGAAGATAAGCCAGAGGCGGCAGCTGAAGAAGCGGCTAAGTAATTAAACAGTCGACCTAAGGGCCGATTGAGTAACAAATTACGGGGGCCTTTTGCCCCCTTTTTTATAACTTATTATATGTTTTAGAGAGGAATACAATGTCACAGGTAACAGCATCCTTAGTAAAAGAGCTGCGCGATCGAACAGGTTTAGGCATGATGGAGTGCAAAAGAGCACTTGCAGAATCAGGTGGCGATATTGACAAGGCAATTGATGATTTGCGTAAATCTAGCGGCATGAAAGCGGCTAAGAAAGCAGGTCGAACTGCAGCGGACGGTGTGGTTTCTGTGCGTGCAGAAGGTGGTTACGGTATCGTGGTTGAAGTAAACAGTGAAACTGACTTCGTTGCTAGAGACGAAGGTTTTCAAGGCTTTGTTGGCTCAGTTGTCAACGCTGGTTTTACTTCAAAAGAAAATGATATTGCTACATTAATGGCCGGTGATCTAGAATCAGATAGAGAAGCACTGGTTCAAAAAATTGGTGAAAACATCTCGCCGCGAAGAGCCGATAGTATCGAGGCGCCTGTTGTGGGTGGCTATGTTCACAGCAACAATCGTATCGCAGTAATTGTAGGGTTGAGCGGCGGAACAGAAGAATTAGCAAAAGATGTTGCTATGCATGTTGCTGCGGTTAACCCAGCGGTTGTAAATTCTGATCAAATGCCAGCTGAAGTCGTAGCTGCTGAAAAAGAAATTTTTGCCGCTCAAGCAAGAGAGAGTGGTAAGCCAGAAGAAATTATTGAAAAAATGATTGGTGGACGTGTTGCTAAATTCTTAAAAGAAAGTAGCCTAGTTGACCAACCGTTTGTAAAAGACCCTGAAACTACAGTGGGTAAATTAGTAAAAGCTAGTGGTGCTGAAGTACTTTCATTTGTTCGCTTTGAAGTAGGTGAAGGTATTGAAGTTGAAGAAGTTGATTTTGCAGCAGAAGTTGCAGCTCAGGTTCAGAGTGCTAGCAATTAAAGAGTGCTAGTAACTAAAGGGTGCAATTAATTAAAAAGGACTAATAATTATGCCGAATTCGGTCAAAGAGAAGCAATATAAGCGAATCTTACTCAAACTTAGCGGTGAAGAGCTAATGGGCGATGAGGGTTTTGGTATTGATCCTAAGGTTCTCGACCGAATGGCATTAGAAATTGGACAGCTGGTGGGTATTGGTGTTCAAGTTGGTCTTGTTATTGGTGGCGGTAATCTCTTCCGAGGTGCCGCCCTCAGTGCAGCAGGTATGGATCGTGTTACTGGCGATCATATGGGTATGTTAGCAACAGTTATGAATGCACTGGCGATGCGCGATGCGTTAGAGCGTACTAATATATCTTCCCATGTAATGTCATCAATCCCAATGAGTGGTGTAGTCGAGCACTACGATCGACGTAAAGCTATTCGTTATCTAAAAGACGGTGATGTAGTTATTTTTGCCGCTGGTACCGGTAATCCATTCTTTACTACGGATTCAGCAGCTTGCCTGCGCGGTATCGAAATCGATGCCAACGTGGTGCTAAAAGCAACCAAGGTTGATGGTGTCTATTCGGCCGATCCCATGCTTGATCCAGATGCAGAGCTCTATCAGAGCCTCACTTACGACGAAGTACTTAACAAGCAGCTTGGGGTAATGGATATGACAGCAATTTGTCTATGCCGTGAGCACAAAATGCCATTGCGCGTCTTCAGAATGTCAAAACAAGGTGCCTTACTTAACCTTGTGGTTGGTGGTGATGAAGGCACACTAATTGATGAGAAATAAAGAGGTTTAAGGTGATAGAAGAATTTAAAAAGGATGCAGAACTGCGAATGGCCAAGGCCATTGACGCACTGGGTGTTGCCTTTAATAAAATCCGCACGGGCAGAGCACACCCAAGCCTGTTGAATGGCTTATCAGTCGATTACTACGGTGTTGCCACGCCTTTAAGTCAGGCAGCTTCAATTACTATTGAAGATTCTCGTACGCTGGCTGTATCACCCTATGAAAAGTCGCTTGTTCCCGAAATTGAAAAAGCCATTATGAAATCAGAACTGGGACTAAACCCCAGTACAGCAGGCACGGTAATTCGCATCCCATTGCCGCCCTTAACTGAGGAGACTAGAAAAACCTATGGTAAGCAGGCGCGTCAAGAAGCAGAGGGGTCGCGTATTTCAATTCGAAACATCCGTCGTGATGTACTTTCTGACATCAAAGATCTGTTAAAAGAAAAAGAAATCAGTGAAGATGAAGAACGTAAAGGGCAGGACGATGTTCAAAAGATAACTGATAAGTTTATTGCCCGAGTAGAAGAAGCACTTGCGGCAAAAGAAAAGGACTTAATGGAGATCTAATTCTCTTGTCAAAAACATGAAGAAAGAACCTGGCGTTTCGGCACACCCGCTTAAGCATGTAGCGATTATTATGGATGGTAATAATCGCTGGGCTAAACTGCGAGGGCTTTCTGGGATAGCAGGTCATAAGGCAGGTGCAGAGCGAATTCGCGGCCTATTGCCTCATGCTCGTCAACAGGGCATTCAGACGGTCAGTCTATTCGCCTTCAGTAGTGAAAACTGGCATCGTCCAGCACTTGAAGTGCGCGGCCTAATGTCTCTATTTTCCTCTTACCTTAAACAGGAAGCCAAGGTTTTGCGGGACGATAATATTCGCCTCAAAATTATTGGTAATCGCGATCGTTTTAGCCAGCGGCTCAATCAGCAAATTGATAAAGCCGAAAAACTCACTGAAAATGGTGAGTTAAATCTTCATATCTATGTCGACTACGGCGGGCGATGGGAAATAGCCGAAGCTGCACGCGAGTTAGCTGCAAAAGTGGTATCAGGTGACTTATCCCTAGATCAGGTAAATGCCGATAATTTAGACGAATATTTTTCGACTGAAGCGCCAACGCCGCCGGATCTCTGTATTCGAACAGCAGGGGAACAGCGTATAAGTAACTTTATGCTATGGCAAATGGCTTATACCGAACTCTATTTCACTGATTGCTATTGGCCTGATTTTGATGAAAATACATTTCAACAGGCTATTGAAGACTATTATTCTAGGCAGCGTCGATTTGGTTCGCGCGAGCCTGAAAAAAATTAGAAAATAATAACTAAAATTTGGGGTTATATGCTTAAACCACGTCTAATAACAGCCACAATATTGGCCGCATTTTTTGCCTCAATGTTGGTGTTTTTATCACCTTTTGTTTTTGCACAAATTATGATTTTCGTGGTTTTAGTCGCTGGATGGGAGTGGGCTGATCTTGCCGCTTTCAAAACAAGATTCTCTAAGTACGGTTTTTTACTTGCGCTAGGCACATGCCTGGTTGTAACTGGCTATTATGTGAGTTTCCATACCCAGCTTGATGTGTCGTCTAGCTATAATATCTGTGCCCTAGTTGTGGCCTTCTGGGCGATTATTTTCTTATGGCTGCAGGGATATCCTACGAGCTCAATCCTCTGGTCTCCCAAGCCAGTGATGGCAATTATTGGACTGATTCTTCTGGTATCTACATGGCTAGCTATAGTTACTATTTTAATGATGGATAATGGTAAATGGCTACTTGGCTTAGCAATAACCACCGTGGTTTTAGCTGATGTGGGTGGTTATGTTGTGGGTAAATTATTTGGCCGTCATAAGTTAGCGCCGACAATTAGTCCCGGTAAGACCTGGCAAGGGCTGATGGGCGGACTACTATTTCAATTGCTTTTAATAGCTGCGCTAAAGATTTCATTGCCAGATACCGATTTATTCAAGCTTGCCTTATTAATTATTCCGGTGGGCCTTATCTCCGTAGTGGGTGATCTCTTCGAAAGTATGATAAAACGCCAGCGGGGGGTTAAAGATAGTAGTGCACTTTTACCTGGTCATGGTGGTGTTTTAGATCGTTTAGATGGTGTTATGGCCGCGATGCCTTTATTCTTGGTCATTCTCTACATGGCTAACCCGTTTTAGACTATGCAATCGATTACTATATTAGGCGCTACCGGCTCCATTGGGCGAAGCACTTTAGATGTCATTGGCCAACATCCCGATAAATATTCAGTATTTGCCCTCACCGGTCAGAGTCAGCTCAAGCTTTTAGCCCAGCAATCTGTTGAGTTTAATGCCAAGTACGCAGTGGTTACTGATGAGGCATCCGCCAAACAACTCAGTCAGATAATTAAAGACTTAAAGGGCCAAACAGAAGTGCTTTTTGGTGAACAGGCACTCTGTGATGTGGCAAGCAGTTCGCAGGTTCAGGTGGTAATGGCTGCTATAGTGGGCGCGGCGGGTCTATTGCCAACCCTGTCTGCTGTTGAGTCTTCAAAAAAGGTGTTGTTGGCTAACAAAGAATCTTTAGTCATGGCGGGCTCAATCTTTATGCATGCGGTACAGCAGCATTCTGCTAATTTATTGCCCATTGATAGCGAGCACAATGCGATTTTCCAATGTTTACCCAGTAACAATGCGCTAGATAGCCAGACAGCAGTTAAAAAATTAATTCTTTCAGCCTCTGGCGGCCCCTTTAGAACCTGGACTGCAGAGCAGATGCAATCAGTTACTCCTGAACAGGCCTGTGCTCACCCTAATTGGAGTATGGGCAATAAAATATCTGTTGATTCCGCCTCAATGATGAATAAGGGGCTAGAATGTATTGAAGCCAAATGGCTTTTTGATACAGATATTAAGAATATTGATGTGCTTATTCATCCACAAAGTATTGTCCATTCATTGGTTCAGTATGTTGATGGTTCGGTGTTAGCTCAGCTGGGCAATCCCGATATGCGCACCCCGATTGCCCATGGTTTGGCCTGGCCCCAAAGGATTAGCTCTAATGTGCCAGATTTAGACTTGGCCGAGATTGCACAGCTAACCTTTGAACAACCGGATTTAGAGGCATTTCCCTGCTTAAAATTGGCTTATCAGGTAGCTGAAGTAGCGGGTGATGCTCCTGCAGTGCTTAATGCAGCCAATGAAATTGCAGTGGATGCCTTCCTTAAACAAAGACTGGGTTTCACCGATATTGCCAAGGTGGTTGAGCAAACCCTGAATAGCTTTGATTTTTTTGAACCAGATACACTTGCTGCTGTCCAAGAATCAGATGCTCGTGCAAGGCGCACAGCTTTATCAATGGTTAAACAGCTAGAGTTATAATCCATGGCATTACTCGAAACATTATTTTTTACCTTCATCGCTTTTGGCGTATTGGTTACGATTCACGAATTTGGTCACTTTTGGGTAGCTAGGCGCTGTGGTGTAAAGGTAGAAAAATTCTCCATAGGTTTCGGGAAAACTATCCTTTCATGGCGTGACAAACAGAATACTGAATTTGTATTGGCACTGTTGCCCCTGGGTGGCTATGTCAAAATGCTTGATGAGCGAGTTGAGGAGGTTTCAGAGCAGGATCGTCCTCATGCTTTTAATACTAAATCTGTTTGGCAGCGAATGGCCATCATTAGCGCCGGCCCCGTTGCAAACTTTTTACTGGCTATACTGGCGTTTTGGGTGCTTTTTTTAAGCGGAGAAAAAGGTTTAGCGCCGGTAATTGGTGACATACAAGAGAATTCACTCGCCAGTACCTCTGGGCTTCAAGTGGGCATGGAAATTACTGCAGTGAATCAGGTGCCAACCACCACTTGGAACTCGGTGAATAGACAGCTATTTGATTACATTGGCGTTACTGGCAACATAGCTCTTACTGTAACAGACCCTGATTCTGAAGCTTCAATGCAGTTGATGGTTCCTGTGACTTCATGGTTGCGAGATGCGGACAACCCATCACCCCTGAGAGAATTAGGTGTGATGCCAGTGTTTGAATTTGAAGCCTTGATTGTTGGAGCGGTTTTAGAGAGCGGCTCGGCATATCAGGCTGGGTTACAAGAAAATGATATTTTGACTGGGATTAATGGACAAACGATTACAGGTGCGGATCAATTTATTGATACTGTGGCGGCTAGTGCTAACCAGCCAGTGGTTATAGATCTCGAAAGGCCCATTAAAAATCAATCCCAAGGGCAATTAATTTCCTTAGAAATTATCCCAGCATCGGTAATTAAACAAGGAAATGCCGTAGGGCAGCTCGGTATTCAGTTGGGTGTTAAAGGCCAGTACCCCGAATTTTTGCGACGAGAAGTTGAGTATGGCGTTTTTGGTGCCTTGGTTCGCGGCGCACAAGAGACTTACTCTACCTCGGGTTTCATTCTTTCATCTCTCGGCAAATTGGTGATGGGTGAAATATCGCCGAAGAATCTAAGTGGTCCGGTAACCATTGCCAAAATGGCCGGTGATACCGCTAGAGCAGGGGTGGATAATTTTATTCGCTTTATTGCCATCTTAAGTATAATGCTAGGGGTTATGAACCTATTGCCAATACCCGTTTTAGACGGCGGGCATTTGGTGTATTGTATAGTGGAGTGGGTTAAGGGATCTCCAGTTTCAGACCATGTACAGATGATTGGTTACAAGATTGGGTTTTTCTTATTGGTTGGTCTTATGTTGTTTGCAACATTTAACGATTTGACGCGACCGTTTTAGTTTTTATTACAATAGAATTATAAATAGGCAGATTCTTTTTCATGAAACGACTTTTTTTTGGGCTCTGTCTTGGATTTCTTGGGCATGCATCTGTTGCATATGCCGCCGTATTTCAAGTAGCTGATATAAGAATTGAAGGCCTGCAGCGTGTTTCTGCAGGTACAGTTTTTGCCGCACTACCCCTTAATGTGGGTGATATTGTGGATCAAGCCACTATTGGTGATGCCTCAAGATCCATCTTCAAAACCGGTTTTTTTGCCGATATTTCCATCATTAAGGAAGAAGAAGTTCTGGTCATTGTGGTCGAAGAAAGACCCGCAATTTCTGAAATTACCCTTGAGGGCAATAAGGCGATACAAACCGAACAGCTGATGGAAGCGCTAACCGATAACGGCTTGGCCGAGGGTCAGATATTCCGTCAGTCTATTCTCGAGGGTATGGCGCAGGAACTTCAACGTCAATATGTCTCTCAAGGGCGTTATGGCGCTACAGTTGTCAGTAACGTAGAGAATCTACCTCGAAATCGGGTAGCCGTTAATATTGATATTGACGAGGGTACAGTTGCTAAAATAAGACATATTAATATTATCGGTAACAAGAGCTTTACTGAAAAAGAGCTTCGTGAGGGCTTTGAGCAAAATGAAACCGGTTTTTGGTCTTTTATCAGTGGTAATGACAAATATTCGAGAGAGAAGCTAACGGGGGATATAGAAACCCTTGAAACCTGGTATCTTGATCGTGGCTATCTGGCATTTGAAGTTAAAAATACCCAGGTATCTGTTAGTACTGACAAGAAGTCTGTATTTATTACGATCACGCTCGATGAGGGCGGCACTTATACCATTAGTGACGTTGAGCTTTCGGGAGAGTTAAAAATCCCTGAGAAAGATATCCGTGCCATGATTCTTATGCGTGAAGGCATGCGTTTTTCGCAAGCATTGATGACTACCTCAAGCGAGCTTATCACACGTCGCTATGGCAACGAGGGCTATACCTTTGCCAAAGTTGAAGGCTACCCCGAACTCAATAAAGAAGATAATACGGCAAAAGTCACCTTTGTCCTGATGCCCGGAATGCGCGCCTATGTTCGTCGCATTGAGTTTAGAGGCAATACCAAAACAGAAGATGAGGTATTACGGCGTGAGATGCGTCAAATGGAAGGCTCATCGGCTAATAATGCCTTAATTGAGTCATCTAAAGTCAGGCTTGAGCGTTTAGGTTTCTTTAAAGAGGTTAGTGTTGAGAATATCCCTGTTCCCGGGGTTAATGACCAGATTGATGTGGTCTATTCGGTGGAAGAGCAACCCTCTGGCTCCATTGGCGCCAGCATTGGTTACGCGCAGGGCTATGGCACAATTTTGGGAGCCAATCTTTCTGAAAATAATTTCCTTGGCTCGGGAAGACAGCTTTCTGTGGGTATTAATCGCAGTACCTACCAAGAATCTTTGAATCTAAGTTTCACAGAGCCCTATTTTACCGTTGATGGCGTGAGTGTGGGCTACAGTATTTTTGCCCGTGAAACCGACTATGATCAAATCAACGTTTCAAGCTTTTCAACCAATGCCAAAGGTGCCAATGTTAATTGGGGCTATCCTATTTCTGAAGTGGAGCGAGTGGGTTTTGGCGTGGGTTTTGAGAATTTAGATATTCGTTATGGTGCCTATGCCTCTCAAGAAATAAGAAACTTTATTGATACCAATGGCAGCAAATTTGATGTATTTAATCTAAACCTTAATTGGCGCAAGTCGACCTTGAACCGAGGCATATTTGCCACCAGAGGCGCTTCGCAGAGACTGGCTTTAAACGTCGCCCTGCCGGGCTCTGGTCTAGAATATTATAAGGCCACCTATAAGGCACAATACCTTCGAGGGTTGACCCGCTCACTCTCTCTCAAGCTTCGCGCTGATCTGGGTTATGGTGAAAGTTATGGTGACACCTCGCAATTGCCATTCTTCAAGAATTTTTATGGTGGTGGTTTTGGTTCTGTGCGAGGCTTTGAGTCTAATAGTTTAGGGCCGCAGGATACGCCCTGTTATGGTTCTACTGAAGATTGCAACAATCAATCAGCCTACAATAGACCAGATCCAATTGGGGGCAATGTGCAAATTGAGTTTGGATCGGAGGTTATTTTCCCTATGCCTTTTGTTAAGGATAAACGCTCAATGCAGTCGGCATTCTTTATTGATGCCGGCAATATCTTTAACACAAAATGTGGGGATACCCAGTTAAACTGCTTCAAACCTGATGTGGGTGAGTTAAGATACTCAGTAGGGGTTGGAGTAACCTGGTTAAGCGCAATGGGTCCATTGACCTTCAGTTACGCCAAGCCACTTAATTCTAGTGAATATGATGAAACAGAAAATTTTCAGTTCTCTCTAGGTAATCAATTTTAATTTTTCGAAAAAGGATTAGAAAAAATGATCGTAAAAATCGCAAAGGCAATGAGCATATGGGTAATGCTTGGAACATTGGCGTTAATGCCAGTGACTACATTGGCTGATACAGTCAATAAGATTGCAGTAGTGGATGCAAAGATAGCTATATTTGGCTCCAAAACCGCTCAGTCTTATCTTAAAACCTTTGAAGAAAGTGCCGATTTTCAAAGCTTAAAGGCTAAATATGAAAGCTCATTGGCTGATTTTCAAGCAATGGGAGAGGAAGCAGAAACCCAACGTTTAACCTGGTCTGCTGAACAGTTAGCTGAGCACCAGAAGAAAATGAGCTATGTTAAAGCCGATGCTGAGCTGGCGATTCAAAAAATCAGTGCAGAACAAAAACAGCTAGAACAGCTTATTTTACAAAATCTTGCACCATTGGTTGAACTGTCAATTCAAGAAATTGTTAAGGAGCAGGGCATAACTCTGTTACTTCGTGCTGAATCTGTATTGTTGGCTAGTCCAGAAACATCGATTACCAAACAGGTTGCTGAGCGTATTGATATCAAATCCCAGCCAAAACCCGAATAACTGAGATTTAGATAATTTAATGTCCCAATCTTATAGCCTTAAACAGATAGCCGAATTCCTAGGTGCCAAGGTGCAAGGGGACGATGCGGTCAAAATTTCTGGTTTGGGTACACTGAGTTCGGCTTCGGTCAATGATCTAGCTTTTGTTAGCAATCCAAAATACATTGATCAGCTTGCAGAAACTCAAGCGGGTGCTGTTATTTTGGCGCCTGGCCTAGCCGATAAGTATCAGGGGAACTGTCTACTTGTCGATGATGCTTACCTAAGTTACGCCAAGATAAGCGCCTGGTTTGATAAGACGCCCAAAGCAGAACAGGGTATCCATCCCTCTGCTTGCATTGATTCCACTGCTGTTATTGGTGATCAAGTGTCTATTGGCCCCAATGTGGTTGTAGAAGCGAATGCTAAGGTGGGTAAGGGCTCGATAATTAAAGCTAATACTCTAATTGGCGGTCGTTCTGAGATTGGCGAAAATTCGCTAATAGCGGCTAATGTGACTATTTACCATGATGTGCGAATTGGAGATCGAGTGACAATCCACAGTGGTGCTGTGCTAGGTGCAGATGGTTTTGGTTTTGCGTCAAATGGCGAGAAAGGTTGGCAAAAAATTAGCCAAATCGGTGGTGTCGTTGTTGGTAATGATGTTGAAATTGGAGCATCTACCACAGTTGATCGTGGTGCTATTAACGATACGCAGATTGGTAATCATGTAATCCTCGATAACCATGTTCAAATTGCTCATAATGCAATCATTGGTGATAATTGCGCAATGGCAGCCTATGCTGGTGTTGCCGGTAGTACTGTATTGGGAAAAAATTGCATTCTTGCGGCTGGCGCACATGTGGTGGGCCATGCCAGTTTATGTGACAATGTGCAGTTGATGGCGCATACATTAATATTTAAAGATATTAAGCAGCCAGGGTCCTACTCCTCAGCGGCTATGCCGCCAATGGCCACAGCAGACTGGTTAAAAAATTCAGTGCGAATGGGCCAGCTAAACGATATAGCCTTGCGCTTAAAAAAATTAGAAAAAAATCAAAATAATTAAATTTAGACGTTTTAAAATTTTTTAAGATAAATGTAAAAAAAATCACAGTCTTTCAAGTGGAAATGCAATGAATGTAAATGAAATAATGAAACTTCTGCCTCATCGATATCCTTTTTTGTTGGTTGATCGGGTGCTTGAAATCGAACCCCAAAAACGGATAGTTGCCTATAAAAACATTACTTTTAATGAGGACGTTTTTAATGGCCATTTCCCCGGGGCGCCGATTTTCCCGGGTGTCATGATCGTTGAAGCCTTGGCTCAGGCTTCAGGTATTCTGGGTTTTGTTTCTTCTGGTTTAACCGTAGAGGATGGCAAGCTTTTCTTATTTGCAGGTGTTGATAAGGCGCGTTTTAAGAAGCCTGTAGTTCCCGGTGATCAGTTGACCCTTACATCAGAAGTCGATACCGTTAAACGTAATATGTGGCGCTTCAATACCAGTGCATCGGTTGATGGTAAGGTCTGCTGTGAGGCAACCTTACTCTGTGCCTTTCAGGATAGAGATAAAGTAGTGTGATTGATTCTCAAGCGATTATAGATCCCTCCGCAACTATTGGCGAAAACGTCAGCATCGGCCCCTGGACAGTTATTGGGCCAAATGTTGTGATTGGCGACAACTGCCAGATTGCCTCGCATGTGGTGATTCGAGGGCCCTCATTTATAGGCGCTAACAACAAAATATACCAATTTTCTACGATTGGTGATGATACCCCTGACCTCAAGTATAAAGGTGAGCCCACTAAGTTAATTATCGGTGATGACAATGTCATTCGCGAGGGTGTCACTATCCACCGCGGCACAGTCCAAGATCAAGGTGAAACGGTAATTGGCAACAAAAATCTGTTAATGGCCTATGCCCATGTGGGACATGATTCGGTTATTGGCGATAATGTGATAATGGTCAATAATTCTAGTTTAGCGGGTCACGTTAACGTTGGAGACTGGGCAATTCTCTCAGGTTACTCACTTATTCATCAGTATGTTTCTGTTGGTGCTCATAGTTTTATCGGTCCTGCGGCCTTTAGTTATCACGATGTACCTGCTTTTGTGACCGCCTTTGGCAGTCCTGCAGAGCCTCGCACCATCAATAAAGAAGGGTTAAAGCGCCGTGGTTTTACCACAGAGCAAATTGCCCTAGCCAATAAAGGATACAAGTTGCTTTATCGTCGCGGTCTTTCCTTGGAAGAGGGCATTGAGGCCATTGCTGAGTTAGGAGACGATATAGTGATAGAAACCTTACTAAATTCTCTAAAAGCCTCAACACGCGGCATTATTCGCTAGCTCATGTTGGAAGCTCCTGTTTTTGCCATAGTCGCCGGTGAAACATCCGGTGATCTATTGGGTGCAGACCTTATCCAAGGCTTAAAAAAACAATACCCCGATGCTATCTTCGAAGGTATTGGCGGCCCTAAAATGCAATCTCAAGGTTTTCATTCCCTATTTGATATGGAACGCCTTTCAGTGATGGGTCTCTGGGAACCACTGAAACGATTGCCTGAATTACTGTCTATTCGGCGTTCAATTATCCAACGTTATTCATCAACAAAACCTGTGGTGTTTATCGGTATAGATTCCCCAGATTTTAATGCCAAAATTGAGCAAAAGCTGCATGATGCGGGTGTTAAAACTGTGCACTATGTCAGCCCGTCGGTCTGGGCCTGGCGTCAGGGTCGTATCAAAAATATAAAACGTTCCGTCGACCTAATGCTGACATTATTTCCCTTTGAAGCAGGGTTTTATGAACAGCATCAGGTGCCGGTTTGTTATGTGGGTCACCCGTTAGCGAAACAGTTTCCTAAACAGCCCAATACATCCAGTGCCAGACAGCAGTTAAACCTAGAACAGGACAAGCCAACCCTCTGTATTATGCCGGGAAGTCGCAGCGCAGAAGTGGAATTGATGGCTGAGCTTTTATTAGATACTGCGATTAAAGCCTCCAAGGATCTAGGTGCAGAGTTACAGTTGATTATGCCCGCGGCTAATCAGGCAAGGTTTGACCAGTTGCAAAAGATTCTAAAAACAAAAGCTGTTGAGGTAACATTGCTCCAGCAACAGTCCCATTTAGCAATGGAAGCTGCCGATGCCGTATTGCTGACCTCTGGCACCACAGCGCTAGAGGCCATGTTACTTAAGAAACCCATGGTGGTGGGTTATCGCATGAATGCACTGTCGTTTAAATTATTATTCCCTCTTATTAAAACTGCCTATGTTTCATTACCGAATTTGCTGGCTAATCAGTCTTTAGTGCCTGAATTAATTCAAGACGAAGCGACCGTTGAATCATTGTCTGCAGAGGTGGTTAACCTTTTTAAGGCAAACAGTTCTGGTTTAGTTGAGCAGTTTGATGAATTACATCAGCAGTTATCCTTGGATTCTGCGACTTTGGCAACGGCAGCCATTTCAAAACTTATAGCGAGTGAATAGGGCCCATGGAACAATGGCATGCCCCTAAAAATATTAAGTATCTCGCTGGTGTCGATGAGGTGGGGCGGGGCCCACTAGCTGGTGATGTGGTGACAGCCGCAGTTATTTTACCCGCCAAGCACAGTATTCAGGGTCTAGATGATTCTAAGGTGCTAACCGCGCATCAGCGTGAATCCCTGTATAAAGAGATTGTCGAGCAAGCCCTATGTTATTGCGTGGGGAGAGCCTCAATAGCAGAAATTGATCAGTACAATATTTTACAGTCAACTATGATGGCCATGCGCCGTGCAGTGATAGGCTTGCAAATAAAGCCTGACTTTGTGGCAGTTGATGGCAATCGAGTACCCCAGTGGGAATACCCCTCAGAAGCCGTGGTCAAGGGCGATGGGCGAGTTGAGGTGATTAGTGCGGCATCAATTATTGCCAAGGTGGTGCGCGACAAAGAAATGGTAGCTTTTGAAGCTAAATACCCAGGTTATGGCTTTGCCAAAAATAAAGGCTATGGCACGGCACAGCATATGGAAGCCTTAAAGCGCTTAGGGGCAACACCCATTCATCGACGCTCCTTTGCGCCGGTGAGTGAAAATTTATTACCAGAACAGCAATCATTACTATAAATTTTAAACGCTTTGGCTTGAGTTAATTGGGTTGAAGCTATACATTTAATTCTATGAATAATTTTACGCCTATAACCCTAACAAGAATGCATTATGATCACTGAATTCGTCCATCTTCGTCTGCATTCCGAGTACTCATTGGTTGATGGGCTTGTGCGTATTAAACCCTTGGCCAAAAAAGTCGCTGAAATGGGCATGCCGGCGGTAGCGCTGACAGATTTTAATAATTTTTTTGGCCTTATTAAATTTTACAAAGCAGCACAGGGTAGTGGCGTTAAGCCTATTCTGGGTGCCGATGTATTGGTCTCTAGTCTATCCGAGGGTACGCCAACGCAGTTGGTGTTACTCGCCGCCGATGATAAGGGTTATAGAAATCTAACCCAGCTTATTTCACGTGCCTATCTTGAGGGCCAGCGTCAGGCGATTCCGGTCATCGAGCATTCTTGGTTAACTGCTCACAGTGAGGGTTTGATTGCCTTATCCGGTGGTCGACTGGGTGAGATTGGGATTGCATTAGTATCTGGTCGAGAAGCCGAAGCTAAAGCAGCTTTGGTTGAAATGATGAGCATCTTCCCTAATCGGTTTTATCTGGAATTACAGCGAACCAGTAGATCCGACGAAGATGATTATATTCATTCTGCAGTGAGCTTGGCTCAGCAATGTGACTGTCCGGTAGTGGCCACCAACGACGTACGCTTTATCAAATCAAGTGAGTTTGAAGCTCATGAAGCAAGGGTCTGTATTTATGAGGGGCGAGCGCTGGATGACCCACGTCGTGAACGGCGTTATTCCGAGACCCAGTATTTAAAAAGCCCTGAGGAAATGGCTGAGTTATTTAGTGATATTCCTGAGGCACTCGAGAATAGCGTAGAAATTGCTAAACGATGCAATGTCGAACTCACCTTTGGCGAATATTTTCTGCCCGATTACCCTATTCCAGAGGGTATGACTATTGATGAATTTCTTATTCAGGTATCTGAAGAGGGCCTAGAAGCAAGGCTTGCCAGTTTATTTGATAGCAGTGAAGAGGGTTATTCTGCCAAGCGTGACACTTACTATAAGCGGCTTAAGTTTGAGTTAGATATTATTATTCAGATGGGGTTCCCTGGTTATTTCCTTATCGTGATGGACTTTATTCGTTGGTCAAAAGATAACAAGATTCCGGTGGGCCCGGGTCGGGGTTCTGGTGCAGGATCACTGGTAGCCTATGCCCTAAAAATTACTGATCTAGACCCTATAGAATACGACTTACTATTTGAGCGTTTCCTAAATCCTGAGCGGGTATCCATGCCTGATTTCGATATCGATTTCTGTATGGAAGGTCGCGATCGGGTGATTGCCTATGTGGCTGAACGCTACGGGCGTAATGCGGTATCGCAAATCGTTACCTTCGGCACCATGGCTGCCAAGGCAGTGGTGCGTGATGTAGCAAGGGTTCAAGGTAAATCCTATGGCTTGGCAGACAAGCTGTCTAAGTTGATTCCTTTTGAAGTGGGTATGACCCTTGAAAAAGCGGTGGAAGAAGAGGATTCTCTTAAAGAATTTCTTAAGCAAGATGATGAAGCCTCTGAAATCTGGTCCATGGCTTTGCAGTTAGAGGGTATTTCAAGAAACTGCGGTAAGCACGCCGGTGGTGTGGTTATTGCCCCAACCCAGATTACTGATTTTTCACCGATATACTGTGATGACACCGGCTCTGGTATGGTGACTCAGTTTGATAAAAATGATGTTGAAGAAGCAGGACTTATTAAGTTCGACTTCTTAGGTCTGCGTACCCTGACTATCATTGATTGGGCGGTGCAGATGATCAATAAGGATCGCGCGTCCAATAGTGAAGATTTGCTGAATATTGAGCACATACCCCTAGATGATCATAAAACCTTTCAGTTGATGCAGCGTGCTGAAACAACCGCGGTATTTCAGTTGGAATCACGTGGCATGAAAGATCTGATTAAAAAGCTCGGCCCTGATCGTTTTGAAGATATTGTTGCGCTGGTGGCGCTGTTTAGACCCGGGCCTTTGCAGTCGGGTATGGTCGATGATTTCATCAACCGTAAAAAAGGCCGAGCAGAGGTTAGTTACCCCCATTCACAGTATCAGCATGAGTGCTTGAAGCCAGCTCTAGAACCAACCTACGGTATTATTCTGTATCAAGAACAGGTGATGCAGATTGCACAGGAGATGGGCGGCTATACTCTGGGTGGTGCTGATTTGTTGCGTCGTGCTATGGGTAAAAAGAATGCCGATGAAATGGCCAAACAACGTGAGTTATTTGTTACAGGGGCTATCGAAAAAGGCCACAGTCAGGGACTGGCATCTAACATCTTTGATTTGATGGAAAAGTTTGCGGGTTACGGTTTTAACAAATCCCACTCCGCCGCCTATGCCTTGGTTGCCTATCAAACCGGCTGGTTAAAAACCCATTATCCTGCAGAATTTATGGCGGCAACCATGTCCTCGGATATGGACAAAACCGATAAGGTGGTGACCTTTATCGATGAATGTCGCTCGATGCAATTAGATCTATTGCCGCCAGACGTCAACCGTGGTCGATATCAATTTAGTGTGGGTGAACAGGGTCAGGTTATCTATGGCTTGGGGGCTATCAAAGGATTAGGCGAGGGCCCGGTTGAAAATATTATCCAATCCCGAGAGCAGGGTGGCGCCTTTACCGATCTGTTTGATTTTTGTGCCAGAGTTGATGGTAGAAAAGTCAATAAAAGGGCCCTTGAAGCCCTTATTCGCAGTGGTGCATTGGACGAAATTGGCCCTCAAGGCGAAATCGGTTATCGCCGAGCGGTTATGCTGGCAGCTATGGACCAAGCCCTGAAAATGGCAGAGCAACAGGCCCGTGATGTCAGCAGTGGCATGACCGATTTATTTGGTGGTGCCATGGTTGAGAGTAAGCAACAAAACCCCTATGCAAGTAGTCTTAACACAAAATCCTTTACTATTAGAGAGCGCCTTGGTGGCGAAAAAGATACCCTAGGTCTCTATCTTACAGGGCACCCGATCGATGAATACGAAGACGAACTAAAATACATGCTGCCACAGCGCATTGTTGATCTGCGTTCAGATAAAGAAAAAACCACGGTTTACGGTATGGTGGTCGGTATGCGCGTTCTCAAAAATAAACGCGGTGATAGTTTTGCTTTTATAACATTGGACGACAAAAGCGGCCGCCTTGAATTATCCGTTTGGGCGGATCAGTTTGATATGTATCGCAGTATCCTCAATAAAGATGCCTTACTCGTGGTAAAGGGCGCCGTGTCTGAGGATAGCTTTACCGGCGGACTTAAGATGGTCGCTGAATCGGTTCAGTCAATTTACGAGGCACGCTGCAGCAAACTCGAAAAGCTTCGTATATCTGTAAGCAAATCCGATATAGGTAATGGCTGGGTCAAAGACTTTGAATGTTCGTTGGGTGAATATAAAGACGGATCCTGTCCGATAGTCCTTGAGTATTCACATCCCACTGCAGCTGGTCAGTTTAGTCTTGGTGATCAATGGCGAGTGCATCCCAAAGATGAACTTATTACGCGTTTAAAAGACCAGTTTGGTTCGACTAATGTCAATCTAGACTATGGTTAATGCCATTATTAACCCCCCTAATAGTCAACAACGCGTAAATATATAAAACTAGGCTAGCGATAATTGCACTAGACGTTTAAAATAGCTTATCGAAAAAATAACGCCCTTGGCCAACAGAGACTGAACGCATGAATTTAAATTATTTATCTTTTGAACAGCCTATTGCTGACTTAGAAGGAAAAATTGAAGAGCTACAGCTGGTTGGCAACGATAGCGATATCAACATTGCTGAAGAAATTTCTAAACTGCGTGAAAAATCACGCAAGCTAACTGAAAATATTTACTCGAAACTCACGCCTTGGGATGTTGTTCAGGTAGCAAGACATCCCCAAAGACCCTATGCCCTAGACTACATTCAGCGCATATTCACCGATTGGGAAGAAATGCATGGCGACCGTCACTTTGGTGATGACAACGCTATTGTTGGTGGTGTCGCTCGTCTAAATGGCAAGCCAGTGATGGTGATTGGTGAAGAGAAGGGCCGTGGTGTTAACGAAAAAGTAATGCGTAACTTTGGTATGCCTAAAGCTGAGGGTTACCGTAAAGCCTTGCGTCTAATGGAACTAGCCGAACGTTTTAATTTACCCGTCATTACCCTTATTGATACTCCGGGAGCCTATCCGGGTATTGATTCTGAAGAACGAAATATCTCAGAATCTATCGCGCAAAATCTCGCGGTCATGTCGCGCCTTAAAACCCCAATTATCTGCACCGTTATTGGTGAGGGTAGCTCAGGCGGTGCATTGGCGATTGGTGTGGGCGATAGATTGAATATGCTGCAGTACAGCACCTATTTTGTGATCTCTCCCGAGGGCTGTGCCAACATTATCTGGAAAACCAGTGAAAAAGCCCCTCAGGCGGCAGAAGCCATGGGTGTGACCTCAGATAACCTTGAGCAATTAGGTATTGTTGATGAGACTATCCCAGAGCCTCTAGGTGGTGCGCATCGTGATATTGATACTATGAGTGAAAACATCAAGCAGCATCTAACGGGCCAGCTCGAGACATTACAAAATATTCCGGTAGACCAGTTGCTTGAGCAACGCTACCAGCGCCTCATGTCCTACGGCAACTAGATTCTAGTTACCCATCTTTTAGCAACGATATCGCCGCCAATGCCTCTGGGTCCTTTGACTTAAGCTTGTTGGCGATATTGTGCTGAAAGAAATAATGAAAGTCTTTATTCTTATCCGCCGCATACAGGCATTCATCACCCGGTAGCACAGGGGTGTTAACCATCTCAGCTTCATTAGCAATCATTGCTTCAATTGAGCCATTGTTTAAAAGCCGCCAGCTAATAACTTCTTTAAGGGTAATGGTCGCAAAACCGTCATCGGATAAAACCGCATGTGTGCCAATGGTATCTGGTACCTCTTGGATAACATCCTGCTCCGAATCACATTGATAATCATAATAATCAGCGGCCGTTTCAAGCTCGACTACCTTATGCAGGGGAGCGGTAAAAAATAGCTCATCCACGCCCTGATCGAAGTAGCCTTGCCACTGACCATTGAGCGGGTCATTGATTTCGTCACAGGCCACTAGATCATCCAACCAAGGCACTAGACCAATAACTTCGCCATTGGTTCTAAGTCCCCAGGCTAAGACTCTTACAGAGAACAGTTTTTCAGGGTTTTGAGCATTGCAATAAAGCATTTCTAAGCCGTCAAGTTCCGGCGCGATACGAATTATTTTATTGTCAGAAAGTTCAGAAATTGGCTTGCGAGTGAAGATATCAATTACATTGTCCACAGGGTGATCAATGGCATGGTTAGACATGGATACATCTCCTTCTGGTAGTCGATGGTCGAAACAGCTAACATTACATAAGGTACTCCAGAATTTAATAAAGCACAATAGTTTGTGCTTTATTACTTATAAATTTTTAAATAAATTAAATGGTATGTTTAATTTGCAAAATATAATTTTATTGCAATTAGTATTTGAATATCATCTGCAAAGTCCCTTCATCGCATTGAGATTTTACTATGCCCTGAAAGTTTCCATTAAACGTACTTCTCAATATTTCACAAGTTTCTAAATTACTCGTTTTGTAGTTGAAAAGATTAATTCCGATATCGGTGTATCCACTATTAGAATTTCCAGATTTTCCCATTCTGAAGCTAAGGTCTTCACCAAAAATATTTTCTCCTTCCATGAATGCAGGTTTGGGATCGGTTTTCTCGATCTTTGTAGATGCGGCAAGAACTTGCCAGTTTTTCGTTATATCTGCTAACTCATGTTGAGCTTCAAGTACCTTAGCTTGAGCCGATAATTCAGCTCCTTGTCTTAAAAAGGCAATGCTTGCCACGGCACTAATTGCCAGTGCAATAATAACCGGAATTAGCGTATTACCTAATTGGTTTTTACTATGGTGGATAATATAACTTGGTTTAACAAATTTTTTTGTTTTTATCATTTTCTATAATCCTTTACATTAGATGTGCTAGATTAGATTTACTATGGCTAGTTAATTTACAATAACTAACTTATATTTAATTATTGTGCTGAAATCTAAAAACAAACCGTTTGGTTGCACAGGGTTATTTCAAAGGAAGAAGAAGGCCATAACCATATACATCATCGATTTTCGAGCATTTAGGGTAGGTTGACCCGCCCGTTAATGTGGGTGGTAGCGAAAGATCTGTGGGATCATGGACGAAGATTTGCCCGCCCTTTGCTATGGGTGATTGAGAAATACCTGCGGCATTAGTGAATGCAGCATAAATTCTTTCACAAATGCTTATATCATCGGGAAGATAATACGCCAAAACCTTTCTGTTCGTAGTATTTTTAAAATTTGAACTATATACAACTTTTTTACCATAGATATTTGTTAAAATGCTTGGAAAATTACCAGAAGTTTGTGACGAGTTTCTAGTGATATCGTCTATACCGACTGATACTTTAAGAATATCCCATTCTTCAAGTATTGATGCAACTTCTTGTTGAGCTTGTTGTACCTGAGCTTGAACCGATAATTCAGCTCCTTGTCTTAAAAAGGTAATGCTTGCCACGGCACTAATTGCCAGTGCAATAATAACCGGAATTAGCGTATTACCTAATTGGTTTTTACTGTTGTGGATAATATAACTTGGTTTAACAAATCTTTTTGTTTTTATCATTTTCTATAATCCTTTATATTAGATGTACTAGATTAGATGTACTAGGGCTAGTTAATTTACAATAACTATCTTTTATTTAATTATAGCTTGCTAGACAAAGCTATTTCATATTTTTAATAACTAACCATATATTGACCAATGAATCTGTCTGAACAGCAAAGATTACAGTGTATTATCCAGTTATTTGATCGCTTATTTTTAGTCGCTGAAAATACGCAATTAATAGGTGATGCCGACGAGCCGCTGTACATTCCTTCATCGTCTAGGGCAGTACCTCATCAACTAATATTCAGAGAAAACTTTTTATCCAGTGCCCTTCACGAAATAGCCCATTGGTGTATTGCCGGTAAACAGCGGCGGTTACAGCAGGATTTTGGTTACTGGTATCAGCCTGATGGCCGCACGGTTGATGAACAAGTGAAGTTTGAATCTATGGAAGTTAAGCCACAGGCATTAGAGTGGATTTTTTCAAACGCCTGCGGGCAAAAATTTACTCCAAGTGCCGATAATCTCAATGCCTCTGATGATATAGCGGATGATACTGGCTTTAAAAAGGCATTAGTTAAGCAGGCAAGACAGTGGTGTCAAAGCCAGCAATTACCCTCTAGAGGCAAGATTTTTATCGATGCCCTAAGTAAAGAATTTAACACTGCTGACCCCTATAATCTAACCTATTATCAACTCAGTTGTTTGGTTTGAGACATTCATTATGCAAGCATTATTAATAGATTCATCGATTTATATCTTTAAAAGTTATTTCTCATTGCCTGAGAAATGGCATGCCGAAGATAGCCAACATTCCACGCACGCAGTCTATGGTTTTACTAACTTTTTATTAGACTTACTAAAAAAACAGCAACCCAATTATATATTCTGTGCCTTTGATGAAAGCCTACAAACAGGCTTTCGTCACCAGCTGTGCCCAGAGTATAAAATCAATCGAGAATTGCCAGACGAGGCTTTAGCCTTTCAGCTTAATGCCTGTCGACAGCTTTGCCGCGTACTGGGTATTACCGAAATGGCCTCCAATCAATATGAGGCAGATGATCTTCTCGGCGCTATGGCCAAAGAGGTTAGAAAGGCAGGCATGCAGCCAGTGATTATTACTCGCGATAAAGACCTAACGCAAATTATTCAAGAGGGCGACCTGTACTGGGATATTGGCAAGTCACAGCCCAAGAATTACAAACAGCTTGAACAGGATCTTGGTGTGGGCTGTCATCAAATGGCCGACTATTTGGCCTTGGTAGGTGATAGTAGCGACAGTATTGCCGGTGTTCCTGGCGTGGGCCCTAAAACTGCCCGTGAGCTGCTATCGTGGATGCCATCTATAGAGCATATTATTGAAAACAGCGATCAGCTGGGTGATTTACCTATTCGCGGTGCCGCCAAACTAAGTGATAAGATAGCCGATAACCAAGAGCAACTATTGTTATCGCGTCAGCTTGCCACCATTGTGACTGATATAGATGAAATACCCAGTTGCGATAACATACAGTGGCAGGGGGTCTATCAGGATGCATTTGCCCTGTTTGCCGATGAAATGGGTTTTGCCGATATATTTACTAGTCGCTCGGCGCAACTGAGACAAAGACAGTTTAAAGGCGTATCAGCAAGCTAAACAAATAAGAAAGGGTTTCAATGAATAATCCGCGCATTATTGCCGATCAAAACATGCCCCATGTGGAGGCTTACTTTGGCCATCTAGGTGAAGTTAAGCTGATGGCTGGGCGCGCGATTGACTCCCAGGCAATTCAGGGCGCTGAAATATTATTAGTGCGCTCGGTGACGCAGGTGAATCAAAGCCTTTTAGAGGGTAGCTCGGTGCGCTTTGTGGGCTCAGCAACCGCCGGTACCGATCATATTGATCTCGAGTATTTAAACAGAAATAACATTCAATTTTCCTACGCCCCCGGCTGTAATGCCGAGGCCGTTGTACAATATGCGTTATCGGTTTTTAGTCGCTTAAAACCCCAATGGCTAGAAAGCAAAGTCGGCATTGTCGGCTGTGGTAATGTGGGCGGTAGGCTCTATCAAAAGTTAGTTGCCTTAGGGGTCGATTGCCGCGTCTATGATCCATTTTTAAGCCAGAGTCAGATTCCGGATTTGGTACCATTAAATGAAGTTTTAGACTGCGAAATTATTTCCCTGCACACCCCATTAACCACTGAGGGTGATTTCCCAACCCATTATCTGTTTAATCAACAGGTATTAAACTC
>JABBBH010000026.1 GCA_018607525.1 SAR92 clade bacterium | reverse complement strand
TCAAAATCATCTTTATTTCGGTAATAGGTTGCAGCCCCCAGAATACCCAAAGAACCCAAAACAAGGGTTTGCGTCGATAGCTGGCTTAAATAAACACCAAAACCTTTAGCCGCTGACTGCTCAGCAAGCGCCTCAGCAACTTCACCCTGAACCTCAGAAGCTCCATCAGCTTCGACAGCCTCTTCACCAGCCGTATCAGACTGCTCTGAATCAACAACCTGCTCTTCTGCAGACTGTGCAACCTGCTCAGCATTGTCTTGCTCCAGCTGATCTTTCTTGTCTTTACGTTTAGATACTTTGTCTTCAGCATCATCTGCCATAGCTACAATCTGGCTTTCAGGTAAAGCCAAATCAAGTTGCTCACCCGCAGCCACATCTGCAGTCTCTTGACTAAATTCGACACCGCTTTCCAATACAGGCTGCTGCTCAGCAGGTTTATTGACCAGCTTCTCGCTCTCAACAGCGTCGTTAGTTGGCTTGATATTGGAATCTTTATCTGTAGTTTTCATTTAACTCACCTAAACGTAAAATTTTTTAATTATCTCTCGCCCATTGACTCTTTAAGCGTCTTAACAATCGGCTTGAGCAAGTAGCTAAGTACTGTGTTTTTCCCTGTTTTCACTTCAACAGTGGCGGTCATACCCGGCAATATTTCAAGCTTGGCATCCGGGCGCCCGCTAAATTTTCGTCCTTGAGTTCTAATATGTACCCGATAAAAAGGCACATCGCCTCTCTGGGTATTTTCTTCCAATGTATCGGCACTTATATAGGAAAGTACGCCATCAAGATCACCATAAATGGTGTAATCATAGGCTTCAATTTTAACCGACACATCAAGCCCCACTTCAAGAAAACCAATATCCTGAGGCGCAACTTTTGCTTCAATCATAAGGTCATCTTCGAGAGGAACAATTTCTAAAACATCTTCACCGGCGCGGATCACACCACCGACGGTGGTTAAACGTATGCTTTTAACAATACCCTTAACTGGCGCAGAAAGCGTCGTACCCTCTAACTGCTTTTTTCTTTGTATTAATAATTGAGATATACGTTCGAATTCTTCTTCTGTCTCGTTATATTCTGCTTGAGTACCCTGAAAGTAGTCATTACTAATCTTACCACGCTGGGCAACCAACTCTGCCTCTTCCCGCTGTAACCGTAAAATTTCTGTTCTACTCACATCACCCCGAGCCAGTAATGGCTCATTCATCTGGATCTCTTCACGCACTAAAGCTAAAATTGCCTCAAGGTTCTCAATTTCTTCATTTTTAGCCGACTGCCTGCGATCAAATAAAAGCTTTTGGCTCTTAACAAAATGTGGAAACTCCAAGCTGATATCAGCAAACTCTGGCGCTGAGCCAAACAGTTCAGCAGTCAATCGAGACATTGCCGCCGAAAGCGCTGCAACCTGCGCCTTAGCTTCTTGATAATCCGCTTCGGCATTGGTGGTTTCAAACTGAGCCACCACCTGACCCTGCTCAACAATCTCGCCCACCTTAACTGGCAGACGCTCTAAAACGCCACCGTCTTTGGACTGAATCAACTGCACATTAGAACTAGGAATGACCACGCCTGGTGCTCGAGTAATCTGATCAATTTCTGAAAAATTAGCCCACACAAAAAACGATGTCAGAGCAGCAAAAACCGCCCAGAGTACCCAGCGAGAACCGCGCAACTCTTCATTGATTGCACGCTTCTCCATATCAGAGGAATTAGCCGATCTAAAAAACCATAATGGACTCATTTCGCGCCCCTCTTCTTTGCCTGCTCGGCTAAATAATCAAGAACTTCTTGCTTAGGCCCATCCAAGGTAACCCGACCCGAGTCCATCACCACAATACGATTAACATGTTTCAAAACGCCCGCCTTGTGGGTCGCCAGTACAATCACCGAATCATCAGGAAGTTGCTCAAACAGATGATTCATAACAAACTCTTCAAGACGCGTATCCATAGAAGCTGTAGGCTCATCAAGCAACATCACCTTAGGTCTTGCCAACAATAAACGAGTCAAACCTACTAGCTGACGCTGACCGCCCGATAACCCCTTACCACCTTCTGAAATATTAATCTCAAGACCGCTTGGGTGATTCTGAATCGCTTGATCAAGACCGGTTAAGGCCGCCGCTTTAAGGATTTGCGTATCACTCATGGACGGCAAGCCCAAAACAAGATTTTCTCTTAGAGTGCCGTTAAATAGACGTACTTCCTGTGGAAGATAACCAATTTGCTCGCGAACAAACTCATTGGCCACCAAAGACATATCCATATCGTCAAGGAATACACCGCCCTGCTGAGGCTGATATAGACCCGATAAGATTTTTATCAGTGTCGACTTACCCGAACCAACAGCACCCAAGACCGCCACGCGATCTCCCGGCTTAAAGGCAAGTTTTTCAACCGTAACCTGTGGCGCATTTTCTTCATAAGCAAAGGCCACCTGCTTCAGCTTGATCTGACCGTTGCAGTTATCAGGGACCACCAAACGCTGATGCTCTCTCTCGCTAGGTAGGGCCATAATACCATCCAACACATCCAAGGCGATCTTGGCATGCTTCCACTGCACAATCATACTAGGCATCTGCGCCAGAGGCGTCAGCGCACGACCCGAAATAATCGAACAGGCAATCAAACCACCCATGGTCAAATTACCATTAACAATAGAATAGGCACCAGCAGCAACAATACCCACATAACTTAACTGCTGAATAGACTGGGTTGAACTGGTCGAAAATGCTGTTAGCAATTTAGATTTTAAATCAGTGGTAGTAATGGTTTTAGTAAGCTCACGCCAACGATTTTCTAACTTCCATTCCGCAGAGGCCGCTTTAACCGACTCAACACCATCAATAGCCTCAATTAGTAAGCCATTTTTCTTATTTGATTCTTCCATACTTTCAGCCGTGTAGCGCTCAATTGGGCCCTTCATGGCCAAACCAATCAAAAGACCCACTGGAATCATCAACAATGGTACAAAAGCCACTGGACCGGCAATAATGTAAATCACCAGAATAAATATCAAAGCAAAGGGCGCATCAGCCAAAATAAACAATGCTGAAGAGGTCATAAAATTACGTACAGACTCAAAATGCCTAATTTGCGAGGCAAAGGTACCCACCGTTTGCGGACGGCAATCTGAACGTATCGCAAGGGCTTTAGAAAAGAACACTCCAGACAACTCTAAATCGATAGCTTTACTCGCCTTATCGACTAAATGCGAACGAACCAGCTTCATGATTAGCTCAAAGAAGATCGCAATAAATACACCAATGGTCAACACCCAAAGAGTGCTAAAGCCCTTGGTAGGTACCACTCTATCGTAGACCTGCATGGTATACAGCGCCGACATGATGCCAAAGGTACTTAATACAAAAGTAGCAAATATCGCTTCAAAAAATACTCCACGGCGCTTTCTTGCAGCATAAATAAACCAATCCTTTGCAGAGAAACCAGCCATCTCAGCCTGCAAGCTCTGATCCTGATGAACCAATAGCTGTATAACCTGACCCTCAGCCATATCCTCTTCTGAGACAGAATCTACCTTCCAATCGGAACCCTCAGCTATGTATTCACCATTCTGCTTGCCGCGCAATAATTTAAGCTGTTCGCCATCGGCAGATACCCAAAACACCGGAAAATCAGACTTCACTAATTCCGAAATCGACAACTTAGTTATGGGGCCCTCAGGAAAGCGTTCATTCCATATTGCCACTGCCTGATCCACAACAGGCATATCCTCTAAAGCAACGCCGGACTCAGCCTCTTGCTGATAAACAAAGCGGTGCGCAGGAACAGCAACGCCCTGCAGCGATGCAAGGCGTGATAACAAGGCGGCGAGTTCTTCTCTAACGCCATCCTGCTGGTAAGGGGTAGTCGATTCTATCGTGGAATCGTCAACTAAAGTACTCAAAGCTTAACACCTAAAATTGTCGGATTAATTTCATTCATCAAAACCCTTAGTCGATAAATTGAAGTGAGATACTGCACTTCAAAATCAACCAGGGTATTTCTTGCCTGCGTTGCCTCACGCTGTGCATTTAAAACATCTAACCAAGACTTCTTGCCCACCGCATACTGACGCAAATAGGATTCAATCACTGAATTTGTTGCATCAACTAACATCTTTGAGGGCTCTAGCTGAAATGAAACCGAGGCATATTCATTCCAAGCTGTTTTAATCTGACGGCGTAATTCGCGCTTCTCAGCCTCAAGACTGTCACGAGCAGATTGCTTTCTTAGTTTAGCGGCAGAAATCGAGGAAGCCACCGCAAGACCGGCTCCCGGCTGAAACTGAACAGAGACAAAGGTCTCTTCTTGATCAACGCGAGAAGAATCGGGATCGTTAAAGCGCTTTTCATAACCCAAGGACACCTGAGGGTACAGGGCTGATTTAGCTGATTTTATATTGGCCTCAAAACCCTTAATCTCTGACTCAATACGCGCGACACGCGGAGAAACTTTAATACCCGTGGCGACTGCCTCATTAAGACTAATACCGAAGGGTTCAGGGTTATTATTAACAAGCACCGCATCGATAACACGACCTACAGTCAACTCAAGAGAAGCTTTAGAAATATCTTTGATACTGGCTGCCTGAATCTGAGCAGATCTAGCGGACTGCAAGCGCGCCTGCGCCAACATGGCATCTACATCTGGGCTGGTTGCCGCCTCAACACGACGCTCAATAATTTCATATAAGCGCTGATGCTCATCAACATTTAGGCTAGCAATTTCTAATTTTTTCTCAGATTTAAAGTAGTCAAAAAACAAACCAATAGTTTCAAGCATCACCGACTGCTGTGCCTCAGAAATACCAGAAAGCGCACCATCTCTTTTAGACTTGGCCAAATCGATATCAGCATTAATGCGCCCGCCCATCCAAAGAGGCATGCTCGCCGTGGTCACATCCTGCTTTTCGTCAAAAGAATTTTCTCTGGCACTAGC
>JABBBH010000022.1 GCA_018607525.1 SAR92 clade bacterium | reverse complement strand
ATCATGAAAATCCAACGCATAACCCCGTTCTTTATAGAATTTAAAGTTTTCCCGTTTAGTCTGTTCGTCTTCTGACTCGGGCTGTACTAGTTCAATCACGCGTTCAAAGCGGCTAAACCAGGTGGGGATTTCCCCCTGTAGATTGATCAAAATCTGATGATGGTCACCCGGTTCTGCCACTGCGCTGATGGCCACGGGTTGTTGATCAAGCCCAATACCATGGGGAATGAAGCTATCAGCTTCAAAGGCCCAAAGTAATTGATCCAGCTGCTCGGCGGTTTGGTCGTCAGCAACCAGACAGAGTACCTTTTGTTGAGATAAACAGGCTTTTTTAATCAACTGGCAGACTAATTTTAGGCTGGGTGCATCCTTAGCTAATTTATAGAAGGTTACCTTAGTCACTACTGGCTTCACTTTTTTGGCGTAGGTATTCCATTAATAATGGGACAGGTCTTCCGGTTGCACCTTTGTTGGCGCCAGATACCCATGCGGTTCCGGCCACATCCAAATGCGCCCATTTGTAGTCTTTGGCATAACGCGCTAGAAAACAGCCGGCGGTAATAGTGCCAGCCTGCGGGCCGCCAATATTAGCCATATCAGCAAAGTTACTTTTTAGTAGTTCGTCATATTCTTCCCATAAGGGCAGTTGCCATACGGGGTCAGCACTTTGAGTGCCCGATTCGATAAGGTCATTGGCAAGCTGTTGATCATTGGATAAAACACCTGAAGCAACCTTGCCTAGGGCGCTAATAACAGCACCGGTTAATGTGGCAATATCAATCACTGTATCGGGATTAAATTTTGCCGCATAGGTGAGGGAGTCACAGAGAATTAATCGACCCTCGGCATCGGTATTTAGAATTTCAATGGTCTGACCAGACATACTGGTTACTACGTCGCCAGGTTTTGTGGCACGACCATTAGGCATGTTCTCAGTGGCTGGAATAATACCCACGACATTAATAGGTAGCTCCAGCTCTGCTAGGGTATTCATAACACCTAAAACAGAAGCGCCGCCACACATATCATATTTCATTTCATCCATGCCGCGTCCGGGTTTTAGGCTGATTCCCCCAGAATCAAAAGTCACTGCTTTACCCACCAGTACAACGGGTTTTTCGTCAGGTTTTGCGCCTTGATAATTAATCACGATTAGCTTGGGTGGTTCTTCTGAACCTTCAGCAACAGACAGTAATGAGTCCATCTTAAGCTTTTGCATATCGGAGCGATCTAAAATTTCGGTGTTGATGCTAGCCTTAGCAAGCTTTGCCTTACCCAAACTAATAGCCTGCTCTGCAAGGTAGCTGGGGGTGCAAATATTGGCCGGTAGGTTGCCCAACTGTTTGGCGGTATTCATGCCATCACCCACAGCAGCACCGTACTCTAGGCCAGAATTAGCTGATTGAATAGCAGACTGTTCTGTTGTCCAAAAAGTCAGTGCTTCTAGATTAGGGCTTTTTTCAGCATTATGCTTTTTGTAGTTGTACAGCGAGGCATTGACCGACTGGGCAACAATTGATGCCTCGGCTTCAATGTTATCGCTCAGTAGACCGCCGACCCAAAGCGCTGTTTTAGATTGGGTTTTATTTAATGCTTGGCAGGCCGCGGCGACAGCTTTTTTAACCTGTCTTTGATTAGAGAGTCCGTCAGTGCCAAGTAAGATAATCCGTTGAAGAGGTGACTGGGGCAGGTTTAATACCAGTACCTGTCCAGATTTGCCCTGAAATTCACCGCTTTCAATAGCTGAGTCGATGCTGTTATGGGTTAATTCATTGACTACTTTTGCGCTATTTGAAAGCTCTGAGCCAGTGGGTAGAATAAGAGAATCAGCTTTTAAACCTGACAGCTCGGCGCAAGATGCAGTAAACTTCATAAAAAATCCATTAAATAACTAAGTTGAGACGAAAAATGTTAATAGAACCATACCATTTAGTCCAACAGCACCCAAGAGCTTAAGTTAAAACAAGTGATTATTTTTCGATATTTAGGTCGTGAGCTTTTATCTGTCACCTTCGCTGTGTGCGTTATCTTGTTGATGGTGCTGGTTAGTGGTCGTTTTGTTAAATACTTGGCTAATGCCTTATCGGGTGAAATGGATCCCGAAGTTATTTTTGCGGTGATTGGTTATCGCATTCCCGGCTTTTTAGAGCTGACTTTGCCGCTAGCATTCTTTCTGGCGGTCTTGCTGACCTTCGGTCGCCTGTATGTTGAAAATGAAATGAGTGTGCTTAAGGCTTGTGGCATATCAGAGCGCAAGCTACTGGCATACACCATGTCTATTGCGGCCTGTTTGGCTCTGTTTGTGGGCGGTTTAAGTTTATACATAACACCTCTAGGTGTTGATAAGGCCGAAACCATCTTCACCGTTCAGGAGCAAAAAAGTGAACTTGATCGTGTGACAGCTAAAAAATTCTATTCGCTACGCGGCGATAAAGGGGTTACCTGGGTGGGTTCTGTGTCAGAGGATCGCCAGTTAGAGTCTGTATTCATGTCTGCCACCCAAGCAGCAACCGATTCCTCTGAGGGGAGTTTGATCGTGGTTATTGCAGATCGTGGGACTCAGAACACAGCGGAAGATTCCGGTGAGCGCTACCTTATCTTGGAGCAGGGCTATCGTGTGGAGGGTATTCCCGGGCGCTTTGATTATAAAATTACTCATTTTGATCAATATGGTACCAAGTTAGCCCCGCCAGAAGAGTTATCGGAAGATACAGTCACCGATGCTATGGCCACTAAATCACTCATGCAGTCCACTGAGGTTGAGCACAGAGTCGCTCTGCAGTGGCGCTTTTCGATTCCTATCATGATGCTAGTGGTTACGCTGATGGCCATTCCTTTAAGTCGAATTGATCCAAGGTCAGGGCGATTTGGACGTATTCTGCCGGCAGTGTTGCTGTACTTTGCTTATTTGGTTTCTCTTAATGCGCTGCGCGGAGCTATCGAGGATGGCAGCCTGCCATTAAGTGTCAGTTTGTTACCTGTTCATCTTATTTTTACTGGCTTGGCACTGGTACTTTTGTTTTCAGAGCAACTACTGGCATCATTCAGAGGGTTGTTTAAGTCTTCCTCAGGGGAGCTTAAGTCATGACTAAGCGTTTATCTCGCTATATAGGCATCAATGTTTTCACAGCGATTATGGTAGCCCTAATTGCGATTATTGGTTTAGATCTGGTGGCAGGCATTGTCGACCAAATGGGTGATATAAAGGGCAATTACCGATTTACCGATGTACTAATTTATGTGGCTACAAAATTACCATCAACTATTTACGAATATATTCCACTGGCATCGCTAATAGGCTGCCTAGTGGGTTTAGGGATGTTGGCAACCAATAGTGAAGTGGTTGTTATGCGCGCCTCGGGCATATCGCTGATTAGAATTGTCTTCATGGTCTTTAAGCCAGTTGTTATCTTTGTGCTTATCGCCGCCTTGATTGGTGAATATTTTTCTCCTTATCTAGATCAGTTGGCCGATAGTCGACGAGACTATTTGCGCAAAGGCGAATCAGCCCTGGACTCCACTTCAGGATTTTGGGCTCGCGAGGGTTCAGAGTTTATTCATTTTAATGCGGTTTTCCCTGGCGGCGTTTTGTTTGGTGTTACTCGATATAAGCTTGATGATGAACGTCAATTAGAAGAAGCAAGCTTTTCATCCAGAGCTACCTTTAATAAAACTGAAGGTTTTTGGGTGGAGGAGAATGTATCAAGCACTCTGTTCGTGGATCAACAGACTTACACCAGAAAATGGGTGACCAGAGAGTGGCAGACCGAGCTGACACCTGAGGTATTAACATTAAATATTCTTCCTGCTGATGCCTTGTCAGCTGGTGCGCTAAGTGATCATATTGAATATCTAGATGAGCGCAAAGCTGATGCGGCTAAATACAGGTTAGCTTTCTGGGAAAAAGTATTTCAGCCATTATCCATTTTGGGGTTAGTACTGGTAGGCATTGCCTTTGTGTTTGGCCCACTCCGTCAAGCAACTGTTGGTTATCGAGTGTTCATTGGCGTGTTGTTTGGGATCAGCTTTAAGCTGGTTTCAGATATTTTAGGGCCCCTAAGTATCGTATTCGAAATGCCACCTATGCTAGCAATATTAGCGCCTATCCTGATCTGTTTTGCCATTGGCTTAGTGCTTTTGCGCAGAGCAGGTTAGCTAACAGATTTACACTGGGTTATTTTTGCTTCTCTAAAACCACGACCTCTGTGTTGCTTAAGTCGTCATGCAGACAGGTTTTTCGAGAGGGAATTAAGCAGATTAGATAACCCGCGCCCAATAAACCCAATGAAAAACAGGCAAAGATACTGCGTTTAATACATTGCTCTGGGGATGCTGGAGTGCCATCGATGTTTTGAAGCTTTAATCGCCAAGCTTTCATGCCCAGTGTTTGGCCCTGTTTGCGCCAACAAATAAAATAATAACCCATCAAACAAATAAGCCAGCCCATAAAGCTTAGCCATTGAGCGATAGCATTGGGTTGGATGTTCTCAACGCCTTCAGCGCCGTATAACATGACTTTAATAACAAGTAGCAGGGCACCATAGCCAAGGGTGATCGCAAAAAGTAAAAAGGCATCGTAGATTAAAGCCGCTAGGCGTCTAAATAAGCCGGCATTAGGAAGAGAGCTAGTCTGAATTAGGGCGCTAATGGGTTTTCTCCAAAATTAAACGGTGAGTTAATAGCGGAATTCTGCACAAAGCCAGTACAATGTGCAATTCGCATATATAATACACGGCTTAATGTACCTCAGGAGAGAAAACTTGGATTGGATTTTTGGTATCCATACAGTGCAATCAATACTCAAAACATCACCCCAGCGCGTTAAAGAGCTGAGAGTGGTTAGGTCTCGTCAAGATGCAAGGTTACAAAAAGTGCTTAATCTAGCCGATCAGCACGGTGTTACTTTACAGTGGGTAACCGCTCAGCAACTAGATACTTTGGTTGAGGGTCGTCATCAGGGTGTAGCAGCATTTTGTAAAGAGGGACAAACCTATGATGAAAGTTATTTAGCAACCTTGGCGGAAGAGCATGGTCAAGATGCTTTCTTTCTTATGTTGGACGGCGTAACCGACCCGCATAATTTAGGTGCCTGCTTGCGTTCTGCTGAGGGTGCTGGCGTCAAGGCAGTGATTGTGCCCAAGGATAATTCTGTTGGTCTAACGCCTGTGGTTTCAAAGGTGGCCTCTGGAGCCGCAGAGTCCATACCCTTAATTGTCGTGACTAACTTGGCGAGAACCCTAAAAGACCTGCAGGCTAAGGGTGTTTGGTCGGTTGGTACCACAGGTGATGCCGAGCAAACTATTTATGAAATTGATCTCAAAGGTCCACTGGTTATCGTGATGGGCTCCGAGGGCACGGGTATGCGGCAGTTGGTCGCCAGTCAGTGTGATTTTTTAGCCAAGCTACCAATGGCGGGCAAGGTAAGCAGTTTGAATGTTTCAGTTGCCGCTGGGGTCTGTTTGTTCGAGGCGGTAAGGCAGCGAAGCTAGTGGTTTTTAGTTAGGTCCATAGTATTAAAGAATAGTTAAAAAAATAGTAAAAACTTTGCTAGTATGGGCAAACAACCCTAAGAACTATAGCCATGGAAAAATTTACCTATTCTGTGCCCAATTTACTAAGCCTACTGCGGCTTATTCTTGTCCCTTTTCTGGCCATATTAGCCAGTCTTGGTGAGGTTGCTGTATTTCTGTCTATTTTAGCCATATCACTGACCAGTGATATGCTCGATGGCTACTTTGCTAGAAAATTGCATCAAACAACTGAGCTAGGTGCTCGCCTAGACAGCTGGGCCGACATGATGACCTATGCGGTAATGATTTTAGGACTTTACTTAATTTGGCCACAGCTATTTTTTGCTCAAGTTGTTTTCGTCTGTGCCGCAGCACTCAGTTATGTTCTTCCTGTATTGCTCTCGCTGTATCGTTTTTCTGTATTTCCAAGTTACCATACCTGGGGGGCAAAAATTGCAGCTGTTTTAATCGCTCCCGCCTATTATCTGTTGGTTCTCTATGGGTATCAGGCTTTTTTCCAGTTAGTGATTCTATTTCACTTATTAGTGGCAGTTGAAGAGATGGCAATTACCCTGATCTTGAAGCGCCCCCAAACCAATATTCACTCGATTCTTCAGCTGCATAATAAGGCGGCTAGAAAATAACAACCGGTTAGCGGCGCTTTGTGTTGCAACCTAGACTTCAAATCACTATAATCGCGCGGCTAAACAGGGTCTGAGGACTAATTTCTCAGGCGCTCCTTGTCTCACTGCATTGCCCAGATGGTAATTGCGGGAGGCTTTTTAATCCATGAGGAGAAACAATGCGTCACTACGAAATAGTGTTTCTGGTCCATCCCGACCAGAGCGAACAAGTTGCAGGTATGGTAGAGCGTTACACCACTGCAATCGAAGCAGGTAAAGGATCTGTCCACCGTCTAGAAGACTGGGGCCGTCGTCAACTTGCTTATCCAATCAACAAAATCCACAAAGCACATTACATTCTTATGAATGTTGAGTGTAATCAAGAAAATCTTGATGAGCTTAATTCTTCTTTCCGTTATAACGATGCTGTTCTAAGAAGCATGGTTGTTCGTCGTGATGAAGCAATCACAGAAGATTCGCCGATCATGAAGCAAGAAAACGCTGAAAAAGCAGATAAAGAAGCTCGTGAGCGTCAGAAAGCCGCTAAGGCCAAAGAGTTTGCAGAGAAAGCTGCAGCTGCAGAAGCCAGTAAAGCTGCAGAAGCGCCAGCTGAAGTAGCTGCAAAGGAAACAACAGTAGCAGAAGAAGCACCTGCAGCGGAAGGAGAAAAATAATGGCTAGATTTGTTCGAAGAAGAAAGTTTTGTCGATTCACCGCCGAAGGCGCTACTGAGATCGATTATAAAGATTTAGATACTTTGAAGGGTTATGTGTCTGAAACGGGTAAAATTGTTCCTAGCCGTATCACAGGTACAAAAGCGCGTTATCAGCGTGAGTTATCAGAAGCTATTAAGCGTGCACGTTATATCGCTTTATTGCCATACACTGATAGCCATCAGTAACACTGGATAAAAATATTGAAAGCCCTAGCTGAATTTATACTGCGCGGGCGAGTGCAGGCCTTGTTGGTTGCTTTGGTGGGAAGTTTTTTCCCATTGGTGAGTTCAGCAACAGTTGCATTGGTCACGTTGTGCAAAGGGTCGAAAGAGGGAATGTTGTTATTCCTCTGGGCATCATTACCACTGGTTGTTTTGCAGCAGGTAGGTGATGAAAACATGCTGTTAACCGCTGTTTCCGTTGCATCATTGGGCATTATGGTTGTAGCAGCCTCTTTGCATAGTTTGTATGCATTATGGCAGTGGACTTTAATAGCTATAGTCGCGGTGGCCATCATTTGCGCCGCAACATTTGGCTTTTTAATGTCAGCTGATGTAACCGAGCTATTAGTGGTTGCCCAGCAAATGTTTGAAACCATGCAGGCACAGCCGGCTGATACGGCAATAGCCAGTGCGATAACAGAGCCCTTAGTACTTGGCTTGGTAGCCATGATTTTAGCATTGGGTTGCGTGATGAGCTTATTGATTGCCAGATGGTGGCAATCAGCAGTGTATAACCCCGGTGGATTCCAAGAGGAATTTCACGGTTTTACTATCAGCTCAAAGGTTGCAGTTATATTGTTGGCAATTTTTTTGATAGGAAGGCTGATACCTGAGGGTTACCAGCTGTGGGCTGATTTAGCTTTGCTACCATTTTTGATTGCAGGTATTGCCTTGTTTCACAGCACAGTAAAGCTGTTTGGTCTTGGCAGTCAGTGGGTAGCATTCTTATACGTTGGTTTGATATTTATGGGTAAGCCAGTAACACTAGTTTTAGTAGGGCTGGGCTTAGCAGAGAGTTTAATTGATTTACGCTCAAGATTAGATGGGTTTAAAAACTCCAAAACTTGAGTTTATATATAAATAAAGAGGTTTATGAGATGGAAGTTATTCTGTTGGAAAAGATTGGTAAGTTGGGGAATATTGGTGATATAGCCAATGTAAAAGCAGGCTATGGCCGCAACTTCCTTATACCTCAGGGTAAGGCGATTTTTGCAACCAAAGCGAATCTAGAAGAGTTTGAAACTAGACGTGCCGATTTGGAAGCTGCCGCTGCAACTAAAATGGAAAAGGCTCAGTTACGTGCTGATAAGCTCGCTGAAGTCGCTTCAATTACTATCGTTGCTAACGCAAGTGACGAAGGTAAATTGTTTGGTTCAGTGGGAACTCGTGAGATTGAAGAAGCTGTCAACAATGCTGGCGGTGATATTTCTAAGAGTGAAATCAACATGCCTGAAGGCGCTATCCAAAATGTTGGTGAGTTTGCTGTTGAAGTTCAGCTACACACCGATGTTACGAAATCAATCACAATTGTGGTTGAGGCTGAATAATTTAATTCAGTAGCGGGTAACACAAATTAAAACGGCATTGATTCTCCTCAGAGTCAGTGCCGTTTTTGTTTTTTTAAAATATTTCTCTTTTCGGTATTATTTTTAGCGCAAGTCGCTTTATAATCATCGGTCAACAATTGAAAAACTTTTTGTTATGAATGAAGCATTATTTGCAGAACCGACCATAAGTCAGCCACTTCCGCACTCTCTTGAGGCGGAGCAAGCTGTGCTTGGCGGGTTAATGCTTAAGAATGATGCCTTCGACTCCGTAGCCGAAGTGCTGGCTGAAAACGATTTTTTCAGTCCAGACCATCGATCTATTTTTAATGCCATGTTGGGCTTAGCGGCTGAGGGGCAACCCTTCGATCCAATTACCCTAACAGAGCATTTACAGAATTCTAACGAACTGGTTGCTGTGGGTGGCGCAGAGTATCTAGTGGATCTGGCGCAAAATACTCCCAGTTCAGCCAATGTAAAAGCCTATACTCAGATTGTTTTAGAGCGATCCATTGTTCGACAGCTGATTACAGCTTCCAGTGAAATTGTTCGCAAAGGTTACAACCCCTTGGGTTGGGATAGCGGCAAGTTGTTGGCCGAAGCAGAGACCCGTCTACAAGAAATTATTGAAAACAGACCCAAGCAGGGTGGTTTTAAAGATGTTAATAATCTGATCAAAGACGCGGTCACTCGGCTTGATGAGCTATTTAAGAGTGATGCTGATATTACAGGTATTAGCACGGGGTTTAGTGATCTCGACAATATGACCTCCGGCTGGCAAAAATCTGATCTTATTATTGTGGCTGGTCGTCCCTCTATGGGTAAAACCTCTTTCGCCATGAATATGGTTGAGTACGCGACGTTAAATCAAGATCGTCCGGTTCTGGTTTTTTCCCTAGAAATGCCGGCTAGCCAGTTGATTACTAGAATGCTGTCTTCCATGGGCAAGATCGATCAAACCAGAATGCGTACAGGTAGTCTGCAAGAAGACGATTGGCCAAGATTAAGTAGTGCAGCACAGCGATTAAAAGATCGTCCCTTATTTATTGATGATTCTGCAGGTATCACACCTTTTGAGATGCGTAGCCGAATCAAACAGTTTACTCGAGAGCGTGTAGAGCAGCTGCGTCAGCAGTGGCACAAAGAACATGGTGCAGACTCTCAGCCGGATAATGACGAACTGTACAAGCAGGCTCAACCGGGCATGATTATGGTAGATTACCTTCAGTTGATGAGTGGTAGTAATGCCTCCGAGGGTAGAGTCCAAGAAATATCGCAAATATCTCGAGAGCTAAAAGGTCTGGCCAGAGAATATGAATGCCCAATGATCGCGCTATCACAGTTGAGTCGTAATGTTGAACAGCGGCCCAATAAACGCCCAGTGAACGCAGACTTGCGTGAATCCGGTGCGATTGAGCAGGATGCCGACGTTATTGCCTTTATCTACCGCGATGAAGTGTATAACGAAGATAGCCCTGATAAAGGCACAGCTGAAATTATTCTAGGCAAACAGCGTAACGGTCCTATTGGCACCTGTCGCCTTATGTTTATGGGTAAATATACTCGTTTTGAAAACCTTGCAGTTGATAATTTCGCTGAGTACTAAGCGCAGCGCTTTAAAGGGGTAACAATGCAGGTATTTCACACAATCAGTGGTCTTAGAAACAGTCTTTCTGGGCACAGAATCCAAGGGCAAACCATCGGTTTTGTTCCTACAATGGGCAACCTTCACGACGGCCATCTAGCCCTTATTAAACAGGCTAAGCAGAGCAACGATATTGTGGTCTGTTCTATCTTTGTTAACGCCCTTCAATTTGGTTTGAATGAAGACTGGGATAAATACCCTCGAACCTATGACTCCGATTGCGAAAAATTACATTCTATTGGATGTGATTACTTATTCTTCCCCGATGATAAAGAGATGTACCCTAATGGTTTGGACACCCAGAGTCGTGTTATTTGCCCAACCATGACTGATGTGCTCTGTGGCGCCAGTCGCCCCGGTCATTTTGAGGGTGTCACCACGGTGGTAAGTAAGCTGTTTAATATAGTGCAACCCGATGAAGCGATTTTTGGGATTAAAGATTATCAACAGTTAGCGGTTATCAGGCGGATGGCAGAAGACCTGTGTATGCCGGTTAAGATTAGCTCTGCACCGATTCACCGTGAAACTGATGGCTTAGCAATGAGTTCAAGGAATAGTTACATTACCCCAGAGGAACGCCCAAAAGTCACGGTTTTAAAACAGGTTCTAGAGCACATAGCTTTACAGATTGACGCTGGAGGCCAAGATTTTGCAACTCTTGAATCTGAGGCCAAAGCGGTTATAAAGAATCAGGGCTTTAAAGCGGACTATGTGACGATTAGTAACAGTAAAACACTGCAGTCAGCAACAATTGATGATCTTGAGATCACGGTGCTGGGCGCTATATTTACTCAGTCTGCACGACTTATAGATAATATTAGCCTGAGAAAAAAATAGGGCTACTTGTAATAAGTGTCATCTATATTTAGCAAACATTTCTCTCTCTTGTTATAATAAACCAACTTATTTATTAGGATAAAGCTGTGTTATCGGCCTTTTTAAAAGCTAAATTACATATGGCATGCGTGACCCAAGCAGAGCTTTGGTATGATGGTTCCTGTGCTATCGATGCAGATTTACTCAAACTTGCCGGTATGAAGGAGTTCGAGCAAATCGATATCTATAACGTAGACAATGGTGAGCGTTTTACTACCTATATTATTTCTGCTGAGGCGGGCTCAGGGACTATTTCTATTAATGGTGCAGCGGCGCGTCTTTGTCAGGTAGGTGATCGCATCATTATTGCCACCTATGGTCAGTTTAATGAGCAGGAAGCAGCGGAACACAAGCCCAAACTGGTCTATCTTAATAAAGATAACTCAGTTGAGCGCACCTCAAATACCATTCCGGTGCAACTAGCTGGTTAATTTTTAAGCAAATTTTCTGTGGTTTTAGTTGACTACTTACCAAAAAGTGGTAAATTAGCCGCAAATTGACTCGAACTGAGTTAAATTTTAAGTCCAAGTACCAGATAGGTGTAACCCATACCGCTGGTCATCATAAGCGATGGAGCTATTACCCATAGCCCCTACGAACAGTCAAAACACTTACCCGTGTGACTGTAACTAGCTACTTCGGTGGCATCCCTATTGATGTTTCAGCCTAGTCACCACTGGGAAAGGTTCTTTTTGCTCTTAGATTTATTCTATGAGTTAGTTATATAGAGGACAGATTATGGAACATTTATCCGGCGGCGAAATCGTTATTCGCGCCTTAAAAGACGCAGGTGTAAAGCATGTTTGGGGTTACCCAGGCGGTGCTGCACTGCATATCTATGATGCAATTTATCGACAAGAAGATGTAGAACATCTGTTAGTTCGCCACGAGCAGGCGGCGGTGCATGCGGCTGACGGATTTTCTCGGTCAACAGGCGAAGTAGGTACAGCACTTGTAACCTCAGGCCCTGGTGCAACCAATGCCATTACCGGAATCGCTACAGCCTATATGGATTCTATTCCATTGGTTGTGATTTCTGGTCAGGTTCCAAAAATTAAAATTGGTCAAGATGCCTTTCAGGAAACTGATATGGTAGGCGTATCTCGTCCAATCGTAAAACACAGCTTCTTGGTAACAAGAGCCGAGGACATCGCCGAAACCATTGCTAAGGCCTATTATATTGCCTCAACGGGTAGACCGGGTCCTGTAGTAGTTGATATCCCTAAGGATGTAACCGACCCAAGTTACAAGGTGCCTTATGAATGGCCGTCGTCGATTAAGATGCGATCCTATCAGCCGACCAATAAAGGACACCGCGGGCAGATTAAGCGCGCAGTTAAGACGCTGTTGTCGGCTAAAAAACCCATAATATACTCCGGTGGCGGGGTTATCTTGGATGATGCCTCTGAGCAGTTGACTGAACTTGCTCAGCGTTTGAACTATCCGGTAACCAATACGCTAATGGGCTTGGGTGCCTATCCGGCAACTGATCGTCAGTTTATTGGTATGTTGGGTATGCATGGAACCTTTGAAGCCAATACCGCAATGCATGAGTCAGATGTTATTTTTGCTGTGGGTGCGCGATTTGATGATCGGGTTACCAACGATTTGGACAAATTTTGTCCCCATGCAACGATTATCCATATTGACGTGGACCCCACCTCAATCTCGAAAAATATTACTGCTCATATTCCGGTTGTGGGTACCTGTACCTCGGTACTCAATGAAATGCTCAGTATCATTGATGAATCGGACAGCAAACCTGACGCTCAGGCGATCAACGATTGGTGGACGAAGATTGATCAATGGCGTGCTGACAAGGGTATCTATACGGCGAGCCGTTATGAGCCCAGTGGCGGCGATACCATTAAGCCTCAGGATGTTATTAAGGCACTTTATAAAGAAACTCAGGGTGATGCCTTTATCACCTCTGACGTAGGGCAGCATCAGATGTTTGCTGCGCAATATTATCTCTTTGATAAGCCGCGTCGCTGGATCAATTCTGGTGGTCTTGGCACTATGGGCTTCGGTTTGCCAGCAGCTATGGGTGTTCAACTAGCCCATCCAGAGGCACAGGTTGCCTGCGTTACGGGTGAGGGCAGTATCCAAATGTGTATTCAGGAACTATCCACCTGTAGCCAATATAATTTGCCGGTTAAGATTATTAACCTGAATAATTCAGCGTTGGGCATGGTTCGTCAATGGCAGGATATGAATTACAGTAGCCGCTATTCACAGAGCCTGTATGAAGATTCGTTGCCTGACTTTGTGGCCCTGGCCGAAGCCTATGGTCATGTGGGTATTAAAGTGACGCGTTATGAGGATCTTGAAGAAAAAATGCGCGAATGTTTTGCTCACAAGGATCGCGTAGTGTTTATGGATATCTGCGTGGATAAATCGGAGCATGTATATCCCATGCAGATACCGGGTGGCTCTATGGGCGACCTGTATCTGAATAAAGCGGAGAAAAGCTAATGAAACGCATAATTTCTATTTTACTGGAAAATGAATCTGGTGCGCTTTCAAGAGTAGTCGGGTTATTCGCTCAAAGAGGTTATAATATAGACACTTTGACCGTTGCGCCCACTGATGATGATACGCTTTCGCGATTGACACTCACAACACAGGGTGACGATCAGATGGCGGAGCAGATTGTAAAACAGCTCCACAAGTTAATTGATACCATTAAGGTAGTAGATTTAACGGTGGGCTCTCATATTGAGCGCGAACTGATGCTTGTTAAAATAAAGGCATCAGAACCTGAGGTGCGCGCTGAATTAAAGAGCAGTGTGGAGATATTTAGAGGCCATGTTGTTGATGTAACGGCCTCGACCTATACGGTGCAGCTCACTGGTGACAGTGATAAATTAGATGCATTTATCGATGCCGTAAGAGAAATCGGCATTATGGAAGTCGTACGAAGTGGTGTTTCTGGCATCTCTCGTGGCGATAAATTTTTACGTGTATAACTATTAACTAGGTGAAATCAATGCAAGTTTATTATGATAAAGACTGTGATCTTTCAATAATCAAAGGAATGAAAGTATCAATTATTGGCTATGGCTCGCAGGGCCATGCACATGCCAACAACCTGAAAGACTCGGGAGTTGACGTAACTGTAGGCCTTCGAAAAAGTTCTGCCTCAGCGGCTAAAGCTGAAGCGGCTGGCTTAAAGGTTAAAGATGTTCCCAGTGCAGTAGCTGGTGCTGATTTAGTAATGATACTAACACCGGACGAATTTCAGTCGCAATTATACCGCGACGAAGTAGAGCCAAACTTAAAGCAGGGCGCAACTCTAGCGTTCGCCCATGGTTTTGCTATTCATTACAACCAGGTTGTACCCCGTGCCGATCTAGATGTGATCATGATTGCACCTAAGGCGCCGGGTCATACTGTGCGTAATGAGTTTGTTAATGGCGGTGGTATTCCTGATTTAGTTGCAGTGCATCAAGATGCTTCTGGTAATGCTAAGTCTGTTGCTATGTCCTATGCCTCGGGTGTGGGCGGTGGTCGCACAGGTATTATCGAAACCACATTTAAAGACGAAACTGAAACTGATTTGTTTGGTGAGCAGGCCGTCCTTTGTGGTGGTGCTGTTGAGCTAGTTAAAGCAGGTTTTGAAACCTTGACTGAAGCGGGTTATGCTCCAGAAATGGCTTACTTTGAATGTCTTCACGAACTCAAGCTGATCGTTGATCTAATGTATCAGGGCGGTATTGCAAACATGAACTACTCGATCTCTAACAACGCAGAGTACGGTGAGTATGTAACTGGCCCAGAGGTAATCAATGATGAGTCCCGTGCAGCCATGCGCAACGCGCTTAAGCGCATTCAGGATGGCGAATATGCCAAAATGTTTATCTCTGAAGGCGCATTAAACTACCCATCAATGACTGCTTATCGTCGTAACAATGCGGCTCACCCGATTGAAAAAGTGGGTGCAGAGTTACGTGGCATGATGCCTTGGATTACTAAAAATGCATTGGTAGACAAAGACAAAAATTAATCAGTTAATATTTATGATTAATTGTAGACGGCCCTTTTTAAGGGCCGTTTTACTTTGTATTACCATGTATTTGTTATTGGCAAACAAATAAGGTTTTTAGTGGGTTAATCGCTTATAATTGCAACATCTTATTAGAGAAGCTTTCATGAAAAATACAGATGCATCAAGCAAAATTGTTGAGTTAGATAACGTTGTAGAGTCGCTAGACACTGAGTCTAGTCGGCCTAGAAAGGGTATTTATTTGCTCCCAAACTTGCTGACTACTGGCGCACTTTTCGGTGGTTTCTTTGCGGTTTTATCTGGGTTTAATGGTGGCTTTGAATTGGCAGCCATTGCCATATTTGTGGCCATGGTTTTTGACGGCTTAGATGGCCGGGTAGCCCGTATGACCAACACCCAAAGTGATTTTGGCGTGCAGTATGATAGCCTCTCTGACATGGTTTCTTTTGGCGTTGCACCCGCTGTGGTGGTTTACGGCTGGAGCTTAGAAAGCTTGGGCAAAGTGGGTATAGCAGCAGCATTTGTTTATGCCTCCTGTGCGGCACTAAGATTAGCGCGGTTTAATGTGCAATCTGGAATAAGTAGTAATAAGTTCTTTATTGGTCTGCCCAGTCCTGCGGCTGCAGCCCTCATTGCTGGCTTTGTGTGGTCAGCTCAGTCTCTTGAGTCGTCTCTGTGGTTGTCATGTCTAACTGCGCTGTTAACTGCCTGTGCCGGCCTTTTGATGGTGTCTAACTTTAAATACCCAAGCTTTAAGTCAATTGATTTGCGCGGTAAGGTACCCTTTGTGGTTATTTTATCGATTGTGATGTCATTTGTGGTAATTACCATTGATCCACCCCGTATTTTATTGATGCTTTCACTGGGGTTTGCGCTCTATGCTCCCGCCAAATTTTTATGGTCAAGATTTAATGGTTGATTAATTCTTAGTTGTTTTAAGAATAGATGGCCTAATCATAATCCAAATCTCATAGTCTGAACTATGCTGTTTTTTTTGCCCAAACAACCAGCCTAGAAAGGGCAGTTTTTTCAATTTGGGTATCCCTTCTGTATGGGTAATATTTGATTGTTGCATCATTCCGCCCAATAAAATGAATTCACCATTATTCACAGTGACCTGATTAGATACCCGGTGTTTAACGAGCTGTAGATAGCCATCTCCCCCTACCACTACGTCGCTGACTGAAGCATTAAGAATATTGAGGGTGACAGTGTCACTGTCAATAATATAGGGGATGATTTCCATCTTAACCCCATATTCCAAAACCTCTCTTTCTTCTTTTTTGGATCTTTGTGAGCTATTGTTTTCTGCTTCATCATCTTCTTGTTTAACCTGCCATTGATTGGCCTGCTGCACTGTAGAGAATTGGGCTTTTTTGCCATGTCCTGACAATAGTGATGGCATGGCTTTAATTTGTGTCTGTCCCGATCTTGCCAGTAATTGTAGCTGTTTAATTAAATCTGGTTGATCACCAATAATACCCTGAGCGAGTGAGGCATTATTATCGTGCCAGCGAATGCCAAGGCGATTGATATCAGTGGCTGTAATCTCTACGATACTGAGTTCTAATAAAACCTGTCCTGGTGAATGATCAAAAACAAAAAGACTTTCTTGTATCTTTTTTTGAATGCCAGGTGGTGCACTAATACTCAGGTAGTCAGAGCCCTTAGGGTAAAAAACAAACTCCTTTTCAAGATCCCCTAATGAATTAAATAAAAGTTCAGCACTGACATATTTTGGCCAAAAACGGCAGGTGATGGATAGGGATGCCCAGCTGGGTGTATCTACAGAGTTAACGCCGACTAATATATAGTCGTCAAAATATCGATAACTTAAATTACTACTGGCGGAGATTAGATCTAATGCCTTATCAAGCCGAATATTGGTGGTTTCGATGGTGACTACACCCTCAACATATTCGTCAATAACAATGGGGAAGTCAATCAATAAGCTCATTTCTGCAAATACATCGCGCACGCTAGCTTCGTAAAAAGATAGGGCTATTTGCGGTAATTTCCCAGGGTATTCACCAGTCTCACTGCAGTAAATAGGTGAGTGCGGAGTAGACGGTTTTTTCTTTAAATTATGATCAATCTTTGGCGCTAACGATTCGATTTTCAGATAGTCTTTTTGATCTAAAGCTATTTGTTGGTTGGAGTGATTTCCTGTAAGAGTGCAGGCAGACGAAAGCATTAAGCACCATGAAATAATAATTGGACTAATACGAAAGTGTGATGAACAAAAATTTTCGATCATCTGCAATAAAATACTCCTATACCACTTTTTTCACTGATTAATAGCTTATGTTCGCGAAATCAATTCCCAATTTATTACTCACAGGGAAAAAGCGATGATTACGATTCTTTTTTCAGCCGATTGTTTGCAGTTTCAGTAGGCTTGTCATCAACTACTGACTCTCCTGATTTATCTATGCTTAGTTTATGATTAAAACCTTGCAGCCTGATGCCATTGAATTTGCCTACAAAGCGTATTTCGTAGTCACCGGGCGTTAGCGGCTTTTCAATTGTTCCGCTGACATGTACTAAGTTATTGGGGAACACTGAAGAGTAGATCCTGTCACTTTTATGAGACTGGTCATTGAGAAGCGGAATTTTAGCAATCAGGCGCCTGTTGTGGCGTAAATGCGCTTCTAAAAAAAGCCTGCCTTTATAGGCGGACTTATTCTCAAAGTCTAGATGTATCATGCTTAAACCGGATTCTTTATCTATCTTGATCATTGGGTTTAATAGGGCGGTTTTGGGGCGCTTCTTGGATCCGCTAACCGTTAGCTCAATAAGACTACCGCTAGCATAATTGAGTGTGACACCGGTTGTTTGTCTAGGTGTCATCTCGGTGACTGTGAATAAGATATTGTGGAAACCATAGCTATTGCGACTGGGGATTTTTACAGTGCCTTCGATGGGCAAGCTTTGTTTGCCATCAATTTTAAAGGTTTCACTGCTGTCTAATACAATCCAGTCCCATGGACCCTCTTGGGATTTGTCTTCAAGTTTGATTTCTTTTTGAAAGCCATCACTATCTTGCACGTAGTAGGAGTAGGATACTTTATAATCTCTCAGTGTATCGTTTTGATTTTTCACCACAATGTTAAATTTCACCTTGTCTCGAGGTTTGGCTTCAATTTTTATACGGGTTGGAGATACACTTGCGTTTGCATTGATAGGGAGGGTTATTAACAATACAGTCCAAAAAATGATCAAAATACTGGAACTGTAAGCAGTCGTGTTCAATTTATTTATTTTCATTAGGCAACCTATCCTTGGTTAATTTTCTATACTTAAAAGAATAGCACAATTGCTATTTGATCAATGGATTATTTAAATAATAAAAAAAAAGCCAACCCAAAAATTTAGGCTGGCTTTCATATTTTTTGTATGGAATAAATTAATTAGATACGCTGGCCACGGCTCGAACTGTTGCAGAGGCTTGGTAGATACCCGCTTGTTGAACAGATCCAGCATCTGCAAGTCTAATGGACATATAGTATTTGGTTGCAAAGTCTGTGTAACCATTACCGGACTCGAAGGTATGGCTTGGATTATCAGCTCCCACAAGGTTATAAGCCTGAGTCATATCACCACTCATGTCCTCAGCCTCAGCCCCCCAAGAGTTATTAAAAGAAAGACTGGCAATAGCAGCTTGCTCAGTGGCTGGATATACGTAGTCTAAATTTACATACAATTTAGCATCTGGAACCTCATTTCGTTCAGTGAGGCTTGTATCTGTATGAGTCAAGGTAAAATCATCAATACTAATGGTGGTATCTATGTTGGCATGCCATTTAATAATGCCGCCACCGACAAATACTGATCCTGCACTACCAGGCGCATCATTACCGTCGGCCTCAATAGCGTTGTGAGCGCTGTAGGGGAAGTAATATAGCTCGACACTAGGCATAGTATCTAGGAGGACAAATTCATTGATCTCGACTTCCGCGCCAACGGAAACTGTTTTTTCCCCTTTATTATCGGGAACATCATCCGTGCCATAGACGGCTAAAGCTGATTGTGAAAAAAAGAATAAAAAATTGGTGACTGTAACGAGTAAAAATTTAAATATTTTCATGGTTGTAACTCCTGTCTGTTTTATTAACTAAGATCCTTGTTAAAATTTAGAACTATAGTCCCTGTAGGCGATAGTTCATTTTTGGGTTTTCTATTTAATAGTTGCAAAAACTATGCCAATATGAATAATTTAATTTTTCTGTTTAATTTCAATAGTTTATTATTTTTTTACTGTTGTAATAGTGTAAAAAATGTAACAAGTTGTATCAAAGACTGTAACAGGGAAGAGAAAAATAAATAATTTTATGAGGCACTATTAATAATATTATGAGGCACTATAGATTATGGGTTTTCATCTTGCGCCATAATGTCATGCGACTAATACCCAGTTGTTTTGCAGTTTTAGTTTTATTACTACAGTTTTGAATCAGTGCTTGGGTTATCTTTTTGACTTCATCAGAAATTAATTGCTCAGGAATATCTTTTTTTAGTGCTGTTTGAATGCTATCGGGTAGATTCGATAACTCGAGTTGTCCGCTGTTGCTCATAGCTGCGGTAAATTTGGCACAGTTTTCTAGCTCTCTAATATTCCCAGGCCATGAGTAGTTGATAAGCCTATTTTGTAAATCAGGCTCAATGATCCAGTGTTCCCTTGTAGATGCTTGGCTTAAAAAATATTCAAATAACAGGATAATGTCATCTTTTCTCTCTCTTAGGGGCGGCACGAGTAGGGGGATTACCTCGAGTCGATAGCGTAAATCCTCACGAAATTGCTGCTGCTTAATAGCATCCTCAAGACTCAGATTAGATGCTGATATAACGCAAGCAGAAAAGCTTTGAAGCTGAACATCGCCAACTGGATAATACTGTTTCTCTTGAAGTACCCTCAATAGTTTTGCCTGAGTATTTGAAGCTAAACAGGTGACCTCATCTAAGAATAGGGTACCGTTTTCTGCGGCATTTAAGAGACCTTTACTGTTGTTATGTGCACCGGTAAAAGCGCCTTTTTTATGGCCAAATAACTGTGATTCCAGTAAGTCGCTAGAAAAATTAGCCACATTAACGGCTATAAAAGGCTGGTCAGCCCTTAGGCTCTGCGCGTGAATAGCCTTTGCTACTAATTCTTTACCAACACCGGTTTCCCCCGAGATATAAATTGATGCATCTGTTTTTGCAGCTTTGCAAATAGTTTCAAAAAGTTTGTGCATTTTAGAGTTGCATGACAGGATGCCATGAAAAAAAACCGACTTATCCAAATAAGATTTACTGTTGATATAGCTCTCCTTGCGTGCACTTACTAGCAACTTCCTGTCACCAGATTATTGAATAAAGTTATACATATGCCTATAAAATATTTACTTATATATATCATTCTAGATTAAAAATTATTTACTAAGTGTTTTTATTCAATAATAAATTTTACGATTTAGCCTAAATTCGATTTTATTATTTTTGTTTGCTATTCTTAGTTCATGTTAAATTTTCCCAACAATACTCAAACTATTCAAAATCCTGTCCCATCTGACTTGATTCGTCTTGTTGTGCGCCTCCTGCCCTGAGGGGCTTCTTTCTTTTTTCCTAATTTTTGTTTCTTTTTCGTCTGTATTATATAAATCTAAGACGGAATTCTATCCCCTTATGGGTAAATAAGTTTTACAATACTGTCTTCACTGCCGAAGGCAGTTATTCAGGAACACAACCATGAATGCAAAAGACAATTTAGTTATTTTTGATACTACCTTGCGCGATGGCGAACAAAGCCCAGGCGCATCTATGACTAAAGATGAAAAGGTTCGTATTGCCAAGGCGCTTGAGAAACTTGGCGTGGATGTTATTGAGGCAGGCTTTGCGGTATCTAGTCAGGGTGATTTTGATGCGGTACAGGCAATCGCTAATACGGTAAAAGAGAGCCGGATATGTAGCTTATCTCGTGCTGTTAAAGGAGATATTGAAGCCGCTGCACAGGCACTAAAGGGTGCAGAAGCAGGCCGTATTCATACGTTTATAGCTACCTCACCAATCCATATGAAGTACAAACTGCAAATGGAGCCGGATCAGGTCATGGATCAGGCTATTGCCGCGGTTAAATTGGCACGTGGTTTTATTGATGATGTTGAGTTTTCTTTAGAAGATGCCAGTCGCACAGAATTTGATTTTATGTGTCAGATTACTGAAGCGGTTATTAATGCCGGTGCTTCCACCATCAACTTACCTGATACAGTGGGCTACAGCGATCCCGGTGAATATGGCGCAATGATTGAACGTCTTTTAAACACTGTACCCAATGCGGATAAAGCCATTTTTTCTGTGCACTGCCACAATGATCTTGGGCTTGCGGTAGCCAATAGTTTAGCAGCGATTAAGGCCGGTGCCCGACAGGTTGAATGTACCATTAATGGCTTGGGTGAACGGGCAGGTAACGCATCCCTTGAAGAGATTGTGATGGCTATACGCACGCGCAAGGATATCTTCCCCGTGCAGACCGATATAGATACTACGCAGATCGTTCCTATATCTCGATTAGTTTCCTCTGTCACTGGTTTCCCAGTGCAGCCCAACAAGGCGATTGTAGGGGCTAATGCCTTTGCTCATGAGTCGGGTATCCATCAGGATGGTATTTTAAAGTTTCGAGAAACCTACGAAATCATGAGGGCCGAAGATGTTGGCTGGAGTACTAATAAATTATCCCTAGGTAAGTTATCCGGTCGCGCTGCTTTTGCAGCACGTTTAGAGGAACTGGGCATTAATTTTGAGAGTAAGGATGATTTTAATCAGGCCTTTACTCGGTTTAAAGATTTGGCTGATAAGAAACGTGAAATCTTTGACGAAGATCTTCAAGCGTTGGTTTCTGATGTGCAGATAGAAGCGGAAGACGATGCCATCACAGTCATTGATCTTGAAGTTTTGACCAAAACTGGGCAGTTACCAAACGCAAAAATCTGTATTAACTATCAAGATCAAGAACATCAGTCAGAGGCCAGCGGTGATGGTGCTGTAGATGCCATATTTAATGCTATTGAAAAGCTTATTAACAGCCAAACCACTTTGCAGCTTTATTCTGTGAATGCGGTAACTGAGGGCACTGATTCTCAAGGTGAAGTGACTGTTCGTTTAGAAAAAGACGGTCGAATTATCAATGGGCAGGGTGCTGATACCGATATTCTTTTGGCCAGTGCAAAAGCATATCTCAATGCATTGACGCTAATGGGTAACCCAGGCAGATTACATCCGCAGTTAGGTGGTGTGTAGTGTCCGAGGGGCATGATATTGAGGTTCGTAACCAGTATCTTCAGACACTGGGTATCGTTCAGTATCGCCCCAAAGATATCACTGCTGAGGATGCTGCTGAAGCCATACAGGCACAACCTCAAACTACTGTGGATACAGGTGCGACTGTCAGTGAGCCATCAGCCACTCAGGCGGCTGAAATAGCCTCAGTCATTGAGGCAGTAACAGACGAGCCTAAACAGCCGGTTATTGCCAAGGCTAAGCCAATCAATATAGAGGCAGAGGTTGCTCATGATTTAGCCTTAAAATTTGCCCTCTGGCAGCCCAGTGAACAATTGCTAGTGGTGTCAGCAGTTGATGACCAGCTGCCAGACCAATCACAAATTAGCCTTTTAAAAAATATTCTTCGAGCCATTGATCGTGACATAGCTTCTTTGCCACAGTTTGATGTTGTTAATTGGCCTCCCCATCCAAGTATGTCAGGTGATGAGTCGGATGCGAGAGAGTTTTTATCTACGCTTATAAAATCTAAGCTTGCCTCTAAGCCCACCAAAACAGTCTTGTTTTTAGGTGACTCTGCTCAGGATTGGTTCTTATCAGGTGAGCAAAAAGATAAGGTTGTTGATGGTTGTGTTGAGCTCTCAGAATCAGTCACGGCCCTCAGTATCCCAACACTTGAAACATTGCTGAATAAGCCGGAAACCAAGCGACAAGCTTGGCATACAATCAGCGGCTATCTTTCTTCACAGACTGATTCGAACTAGATCATGAGCCAGTTTTTGGCGATACCCAATCCTGCTTTTGCTGCCTTATTGGAACAGCATCCTGATATAGATTTTCGCTATGCCATGAATTCTGACCTAACTGATGTCAAGGCTATTGAGCAGTTAACCTCTCCCTATCCATGGTCAGATAAGTTGTTAGATGAATCAATCAATAAATTGCTAGTGATAACACAGAAGCAAGAAATTATCGGTTTTGCCGTGGTTGCTTTGGTTGCTCAACAGGCTGAGCTGCACCTAATAGCCATCCATCCCAAGGTGCAAAGCCAGGGTTATGGACAGTTAATATTGACCTTAATTATAGAATCTATGCCAGCCAGTATTGAATCTTTTTTTCTTGAGGTGCGTGTCAGTAACTGTCGTGCTATTCGCCTATATCAGCGTTTGGGTTTTGTACAAATTGGTGAAAGAAAAGACTACTATCGAAACGGTTTGGGTACTGAAGATGCTATTATTATGGCCAGAGAAAACTACTAGAAAGCCAGTAAAAAACTTTAATGTAGAAAGCTAGGTTTTACTGGGTTTTTTCTGAAGTTTTCGCTGTAATGTTCTGCGATGCATCCCAAGGCTTCGCGCCGTAGCTGAAATGTTGCCATCATTATCATTAAGTACACGCTGTATATGTTCCCATTCAAGGCGATTAACCGATGTTGGAGTTGCCGAAATTGATTCTATGAGTTTATCTGAAGCTGAAAACGCCTGCACAATATCTTCTGCACTGGCGGGTTTACAGAGGTAATTCACGGCGCCTAACTTAATGGCTTCAACGGCGGTGGAAATGCTCGAGTAACCGGTTAAAATTAAAATTTCAGCACTGGGTAATCGTTGCTTAATATCGACCAAAATGGATAAGCCAGATTCCTGTTCTAATTTTAAATCCAAAATAACACGTTCAATGGTTGATTCATTGTTACAGTGCTCAGCGGCTTGCTGGCCGTTATTGGCAATACACACAGAATGCCCTTGACGCATCAAGACTCTGGATAGTACTTGGCAAAATGCCTGATCGTCATCAACAACAAGGTAGTTCAAGGCTAAGTCTCAGCGTTCTTAGTTAAATTAAGGGGCAAACATAGGGTAGTCATTGTGCCGCCCTCAGGTAGTTTATCTAAGCTGATTGAACCACCAAACCTTGTCACAGTATTCTGAGAAAGAAACAGGCCTAAACCTAAGCCATCTGCTTTATTAGTAGAGAAGGGCTTTAAGTCGTTGGAGGTTGTGGCTTGATATCCCTCACCAAAGTCTTTTATGCAGATAATAACTTCAGCCTCAGACCAACTTACACTGACTTCAACCTCTGATGGGCTAGCATCGGCAGCATTATTCAATAGGTTCAAAATTGACTGCGCAATGGTTGGATGGAAGCGAATCTCTGGCGCTGGATATTCGTTTTTAGCATAACTGACTTTGGCGTTCAGTTTGGGACGCATCAGCTGCCAGCGTTCAATTAATTGATCAAAATAGCTATGTAGGGTCTGGTTAGAATATTGACTAGCTGTAGATTCATTGGCCGTAGATTGCAATTGCTTCAAGGTTATTTTGCACTGATCTATTTGCTGGCTTAATAAATTAATATCGGTGTTAGACGGTTGTTGAAGCTGCATTTCGTCGACGAGAAGTCTCATGGTATTCAGGGGTGTGCCCAATTCATGTGCAGTACCCGCAGCCAGAGTACCAATAGCTAGAAGCTGTTCGTTTTCTAATTGTTGTTCACGGTGTTCGGCAATGTTTTTTTGTTGAAGCTCTAATTCACTGGCTATTTGACTAACAAAGTAGCTAATAATCGCCGCGCTAATAGCAAAATTTGCCCACATTCCCAAAACATGTAAATTATTGCCTGCCATAATATGTCCCATATGCGAGGGGGCAATGGCCATCACTGGAATATGATAGTTAAGCAAAAGGCTATAACCAACAAGGGCGATGAGGGCAATACTGGCTGTGTATGCTCTAGGCAGGCTGATGGCAGCAATACTAATTGGAATTAGATAATAGGAGATAAATGGATTTGATGCGCCGCCACTAAAGTACAAAAGAATACTGAAGAAAATAATATCCACCATTAGATGGATAAAAAACTCTTTATTAGTAATAGTGATTTTAAAACGACCTCTATTGGCGGTGGCAACGCTAATAGAGGCATAGATAACCAAGACCCATGCAATTTCAGCGGCAGCCAAACCCAAGGGTTTAAAGGTGGTAAAATAAATAAGCGCCAGACATTGGCCAAAAATTACCACCGCCCGAATAAGACTTAGTCTATAAAGGTTATGGTGAATCGCGGATTCTAGGGGATATTGGCTAACTAAACTCATGCTGTAAGTTTACCAAAAAACCCCGTTCAACTGGCTAAACTTTGAGTTTTAATTTTATACTTGAATAGAGTTTATGCTGGCGAGTGAATACTAAAGCGGTTAACATTGCGCCAATTAACTTGTCCTAGGTAAAAAGAGCATAGATATGCAGCCATTATCTGAAGATCTGCAAGAAAACCTTGATCGCTTTATTGTTGAAAGCCTTGAGCTGGGTTGCGTTTGGGGGCTCTGTGATAGCGAAGGTAACTGGGCGATGGTTCCCTCAGACGAAGATGCCGACGTTGGCGTTATTCCGTTTTGGTCGGACAAGCCATTGGCAGAGCAGCTTTGCGTTGATGAATGGTCAGTTTATGAACCCGTCGCCATTGCGATGGAAGAATTCCTTGATGACTGGCTCATGGGTATGCACGAAGATGTGCATAGGGCAGGGGTTAATTGGAATGAAGATCTTGAGGGTCAAGAACTAGAGCCTCTGGATTTACTTGAAGAATTTGAATCGGAACTAGACTAATCTATGTTTTTACAATCTTTTTACACAGAATCTGATAATCAATTTAGTGTCAGTGGCGAGCAGGGCAGCCAGTTCGCAAAACAAATTTGTAATGATTACAACCCCATCCATGACCCAGATTCCAAGCGATTCTGTGTGCCAGGGGATCTTCTCTTTGCTCTTAGCCTAAATAATTATGGTTTAAGCGAAAAGATGAATTTCGATTTTTCGGGTTTAGTCCCCGCCGATAAATTACTGGTCTTTCCGACCTCAGACAGCTCTGAACTAGTCATCAAGGATGAGCGTGAAAAAGCTTATCTTACGCTGGTTCGAGAGGGTGAGAACAACTCAGATCCAAAGGCTATTGAGCACTTAGTCAAAAGCTATGTGGCGTTTTCAGGTCACAGTTTTCCGTATATTTTGGTGCCCTTAATGGAGCAGCATCAGGTAATGATTAATAACAACCGACCGCTGGTTATGTATCAATCCATGTCCCTTAACCTTGATCAAATCGAACTTGAGAGGCCTGAGGTCAAATTGATCAATGCCGATATGCAAGTTGAGGGTAAGCGTGGCAATGTGACCTTACACTTTGCTATAAACGATGGCGGAAAAGCCGTGGGTCGTGGAGAAAAGAAACTTGTTCTCAGTGGGCTTCGTGAATTTGACGCTCAGGTCATGGATCAGTTAATCAAAGAGTACGAAGCTCGAAAAGTTTAAATTACAGTAAGTGTTTTAAGAAACGACCTGTATGGGAACCCTTGACCTTAACCACATCCTCAGGGGTTCCAGCGGCAACAATTTTACCACCACCCGCTCCGCCTTCCGGCCCTAAGTCGAGAATCCAATCGGCGGTTTTAATAACATCTAAGTTATGCTCAATAACTACCACCGTATTGCCGTGATCACGCAATCGATGCAGAACGGATAGCAGCTGCTCAATATCATGAAAATGAAGCCCCGTTGTAGGCTCATCCAAAATGTAGAGTGTTTTTCCTGTATCTCTTTTTGAAAGCTCTTTGGAAAGTTTAACTCGTTGCGCCTCACCGCCAGACAAAGTAGTCGCTGCCTGACCGAGTTTAATATACGAAAGCCCAACATCCATTAATGTTTGTAGCTTGCGAGAGACACTGGGAATGGATTCAAAGAAAACGCTAGCATCTTCAATGGTCATATCCAGTACCTGATGGATATTTTTACCTTTAAAGGTAATATCCAGAGTTTCACGATTGTAGCGTTTGCCTTTGCAAACATCACAGGAAACATAGATATCCGGTAAAAAGTGCATCTCGACTTTAGTAACACCGTCACCCTGACAGGCTTCACAGCGACCACCTTTCACATTGAAGCTAAATCGACCAGGCGTATAGCCACGAGAACGAGCCTCTTGGGTGCCAGCGAATAGCTCCCTTACAGGCGTAAAGATGCCAGTATAGGTAGCAGGGTTAGATCTAGGGGTTCTACCAATGGGACTCTGGTTAATATCGATACACTTATCGAAATGTTCTAAGCCATTGATAACTTTATGGGCCGCCGGTTTGAGTGTGGAGGCTTTGTTTAATGCCGTGGCAGCGGCAGGATAAAGAATGCCGTTGATCAAGGAAGATTTACCTGAACCCGAAACACCGGTAATACAGGTGAATAGTCCCACCGGAATAGTCGCATCAATACCCGTCAAGTTGTTGGCTTTTGCACCAAGGATATCCAATGACTTGCCTTGGCTAATATGACGCTTTTTAGGCACTCTAATACCACGCACACCGGATAAAAACTGACCAGTTATAGATTTCGGGTTGCTGGTGATAGCATCACTGTCACCCATAGCAACGATCTCACCACCATGGACACCTGCACCGGGCCCAATATCAATAATATAATCAGCGGCCTTGATTGCGTCCTCATCGTGCTCAACAACAATGACTGTATTGCCTAAATCACGCAAGCGAACAAGAGTCTTTAAAAGTCGTTCGTTGTCCCGTTGATGCAGGCCGATACTTGGCTCATCAAGTATGTACATCACCCCAACTAATCCAGCACCAATTTGGCTAGCCAGACGGATACGCTGTGCTTCACCGCCCGAAAGAGTTTCAGCACTGCGGTTTAAGGAAAGATAGTTAAGGCCCACATCCACTAGGAAGCAAAAACGATCGCGGATTTCTTTGATGATTTTTTCAGCTATTTGCCCTTGCCGGCCGGGCAGATCAATGGTTTCAAAGTAGTCAAAGCATTCACCCACGGGCATGGCGACAATATCTTCTATACGCTTGTTGTCGACGTACACATTTCGCGCTGATTTACAGAGTCTTGTGCCTTCGCAATCAGGACAGTCAGAGGTGGTCATAAACTTACTGAGATCCTCTCTAACAGAATTACTCTCCGTATCTCTGTAACGACGCTCCATGTTGGGGATAACACCCTCAAAGCTATGTTGACGACGGAATACGGTGCCACGGTCATTCATGTAGTTAAAGGTTATTTCTTCATCATCACTACCGAATAATATTTTTTGTTGATGTAACTGAGATAAGTCTTTCCACGGCTTTTCAATATCAAAGTCGTAATGCTCGGCTAGGCTACTCAACATATTAAAATAAAACAGTGAGCGACGATCCCAGCCGCGAATAGCACCCTCAGCAATGGATGCTTCGGGATGTTGAATAATGCGATCTACGTCAAAAAATTGATGAATACCCAAACCATCACAGGTCTTACAGGCACCAAAGGGATTGTTAAACGAGAATAATTTCGGCTCCAATTCACTCAGGCTGTAGTTACAGATTGGGCAGGCAAACTTAGCGCTAAACATTAGGTCTTCATTATCGCCATCCATATAGCTAATGAGGGCAACCCCTTCGGCAAGCGCAAGGGCGGTTTCAAACGACTCAGCCATGCGAATACCCAGGCCTTCCTTAACCTTAAAACGATCAACCACTACTTCAATGCTGTGTTTTTTTCTCTTATCCAATGCAGGTGCTTCGTCTAGGTCACAGATGAGACCATCAATGCGAGCACGGATAAATCCCTGTCGACGCAAATTATCTAAAAGATGCAGGTGTTCACCTTTTCTATCCTTAACCACAGGTGCCAGCAACATCAGCTTTGAGCCCTCAGGTAGGGCCAATACCTGATCCACCATTTGGCTTACAGTTTGCGCCTTGAGCGGCAGATCATGATCAGGACAGCGAGGTTCGCCAGCACGAGCAAACAACAGACGCAGGTAATCATAGATTTCAGTAATGGTACCTACGGTTGAGCGCGGGTTGTGACTGGTGGATTTTTGCTCGATAGAAATAGCCGGTGAAAGACCTTCAATATGGTCAATGTCCGGTTTTTCCATCATGGAAAGAAACTGCCGAGCATAGGTAGAAAGCGATTCTACATAACGTCTTTGACCCTCGGCATAAAGAGTATCAAAGGCCAGCGAAGACTTGCCTGAACCAGAAAGTCCAGTGATAACAATAAGCTTGTCGCGAGGAATATCGAGGTCGATATTTTTTAAGTTATGGGTTCTGGCTCCGCGAACAAGTATTGTATCCATTAGGGCTGCTTTTATTTAGGTTAAAGGGTCCATTATAAGGCGCAAGCCTTAATACAGGCAAAGCAAAATGGATATTTAGCTAGTTTTACTTCTAGCAACGCAAGATAGATGAATAAATGCTGTGATTATTATTTTCCCGCGCCTAATATGACTGTTACTATAGACGGATATTAGATAACCCAACCACTAAGCGACGACATTGACTAACAAACTAACAGAAGCAAAATACTCCAGCATAGAAAAGCGAGCGGTACTTTCGATAGCCAGCCTTTATGGTTTTCGTATGCTCGGATTATTTATGGTTTTACCGGTTCTCTCGCTGTATTTTGCAGACTACCAGAACTCAAGTCTGTTCTTGCTCGGTCTCGCCTTGGGTATCTACGGTTTAACGCAGGCAGTTTTTCAAATCCCGCTAGGCTTGTTATCCGACAAAATAGGACGCAGACCGGTTATTCTAGGCGGTCTTGCACTGTTTGTATTAGGCAGTGTGGTGGCGGCTTTATCTGAATCCGCCATGGGAGTTATTGTTGGCCGCGCATTACAGGGTACGGGAGCAATAGCCAGTACCCTAATGGCTTTGGTGACTGATTTTACCGCAGAGCAAAATCGCACTAAGGCCATGGCAACCATAGGTGGCAGTATTGGCGCATCCTTTGCGCTAGCTATGGTTCTTGGGCCGCTAATAGCCTCACACTTTGGTATGTCTGGAATCTTTTGGGTGACTGCCGTCTTAGGTCTGGCGGGCTTTATCATAGTGTTTACTCTGATCCCGAAGACTATTTCTGCACGCAATAACCGCGAAACGCAAACCGATATTCAGCAAATCGGAAATCTCCTAAGATCGCCTGAACTATTCCGTTTAAATATAGGGATATTTTTTCATCATTTAACGCTGATGGCAGCTTTTGTTGTTGTGCCGAGTATTCTTGTACAGCAACTCGCCGTAGGTGCAGGCCAGCTATGGTGGGTTTATCTCTGTCTTCTTGGGGGTGGTTTTGTGGCCATGGTGCCAGCCATCATAGTCGCAGAAAAACGAAATGCTCAGAAACCATTTTTTATCGCAGCCATTGTTATCATGATGGTTTCAATGTTTGTCCTGGGTAATACGCAAGGATCAATGCTGACCTTCCTCATGCTATTTAGTTATTTTGCCGCATTTAATTTATTAGAAGCATTTCTACCCTCATGGTTGAGTAAAGTAACTCCTGCGGGTAATCGTGGAACGGCCATGGGGATCTATTCAACCTGTCAGTTTTTAGGTACCTTCGCTGGTGGTATTTTAGGTGGTTGGGGGCTAACCAGTCTGGGTGTTGACGGACTTCTAATATTACTAGCAATGTTGCTGCTTGTGTGGGTGATACTAGCTACTCAAATGACTTCACCAAGACCCATGCAAAGTATGATTTTGCATGTTGGAAAAAGAAAACCCAATGAATTTATAAAAAGTGTTTCAACAATAGTTGGAGTTGAAGATATACTACTTTTAGAAGGTGATGATCTCGCCTATATTAAGGTTGATAAAACGGCGATAAATATGGCTGAATTACAGCCCTTTTTGAATCGCACATAGACAGGGGAAAAAAATGGCACGGGGAATTAACAAAGTAATCATAGTGGGTAACTGTGGACAGGACCCAGAAACAAGATACATGCCTTCAGGTGGTGCAGTGACTAACTTAAGTCTTGCTACCTCTGAATCTTGGAAAGACAAAAATACCGGTGACCAGCAAGAACGCACCGAATGGCATCGTGTGGTGTTTTTTAATCGTCTAGCTGAAATTGTAGAGCAGTATGTTAAAAAGGGCTCTAAAGTATACATAGAGGGCTCATTGCGCACGCGTAAGTGGCAGGGTCAAGATGGACAGGATCGTTACACCACAGAAATCGTTGCAAGCGAAATGCAAATGCTCGATAGTCGCGGTGGTCAGGGGCAGGGTGGTTATGACCAGTCCCAGCCAGATTATGCTCAATCTCAACCGCAACAGGCTCAGCAGAACCAAGCAGCTCCTAAACAAACCGCTGCCCCAGCCGCTGCCCCAGCGCAGGGTATGGGTTTTGATGACGATATCCCGTTCTAGAAAGCTGAGTTTAAATTAAATTATTTGGAGTCATTTATGACAATTAAAGTTGGAGA
>JABBBH010000057.1:16037-31695 GCA_018607525.1 SAR92 clade bacterium | reverse complement strand
AAGCTGAGTTTAAATTAAATTATTTGGAGTCATTTATGACAATTAAAGTTGGAGATAAAATTCCTGAAGGCACGCTTGCGGTAATGGGCGCTGAAGGTCCTGCAGGTATCACTACTGCAGATATTTTCTCAGGTAAAAAAGTAGTACTTTTTGCCGTACCCGGTGCATTTACACCAACATGCTCTGTGGCACATATGCCAGGTTTCGTGGTTAAGTATGATGAGATTATTGCCAAGGGCGTAGATACAGTGGCCTGTCTTTCTGTGAACGATGCCTTTGTAATGAATGCATGGAAAGACGCATCCAATGCAGAAAATATTTTAATGCTTGCTGACGGTAACTGTACCTTCACAACTTCTTTAGGCCTAGAGCTTGATGGAACGGGTTTTGGTATGGGTATGCGCAGTAAACGTTTTGCGATTATCGTCAATGACGGAGTAGTTGAGTTACTGAATGTTGATGAAAGTGGCTTTGAATTATCTAGTGCTGAAGCAGTATTAGAAGCGCTCTAACTTAAAGCGTTAGATACAAAAAAGGCACCCAATGGGTGCCTTTTTTTATGGTTATTCAGAACGTATATTATCCTGAATATTTTTCCATAACCAAGGTAGCGTTAGTGCCACCAAAGCCAAAGCTATTAGACATCACGCGATTAACGGGCTTTTCTTTGCTTTCACGAAGAATAGGTAAGCCCTCAGCATTTTCATCAAGGTTATCAATATGCGCTGAACCAGCAACGAAATTGCCTTCCATCATAAGCATACAGTAGATGGCTTCATGAACCCCTGCAGCACCCAAACTGTGACCTGATAATGATTTGGTAGAGCTAAGATCTGGACAGTTATCACCAAAGGTATTGCGTATAGCGCCAAGTTCAGCCAAATCACCAACAGGTGTACTGGTACCATGAGTGTTCAGATAGTCCAATGGTCCACCAATGTTTTCCATGGCCATCTTCATGCAACGCTCTGCACCTTCACCTGATGGAGCTACCATATCGGCACCATCTGATGTAGCACCATAACCGGTGATTTCACAGATAATATTAGCGCCGCGAGCAAGGGCATGCTCAAGTTCTTCAACAACCACTGTTCCAGCACCCAGACCAGGCGCGAAACCATCGCGACCGGCATCATAAGCACGGGATGCTACTTCAGGGTTATCATTGTATTTACTAGTCAATGCACCCATAGCGTCAAACATACCCGCCATAGACCAATGCATATCTTCTGAACCACCGGCAAGAAGAATGTCTTGCTTGCCCAGCTGAATAAGTTCTGCGGCATGACCAATACAGTGAGCACTGGTAGCACAGGCAGAGGCTAGAGCATAGTTAACACCCTTAATTTTAAAAGGCGTAGCAACACAGGCTGAAACCGTACTCGCCATAATCTGGGTGACTCGGTAAGGGCCTGCACGCTTGATACCGCGCTCACGCATGACATCGATGGTTTCGGTAAACATCTCACCAGAAACGCCACCAGAACCCATAACAAGTCCTGTTCTTGGGTTTGAAACCATTTCTTCGGTCAGGCCAGCATCAGTAATAGCTCTGTCCGTGGCAATGTAGGCATATGAAGCCGAAGGCCCCATAAAGCGCATAATTTTTCTATCAATATGTTCTTTAGGATCAATATCCAAAGTAGCGCCGACATTACATTTAAGGCCCATTTCAGCAAAATCTTCGCGGTAGCGAATACCTGAAATACCTTCTTTCAATGATTTAGTAACAGACTCTCGGTCGTTGCCAAGACATGAAACTATGCCAAGTCCAGTGATTACTACTCGTTTCATCGGTTATCCTCTTTTATTCTTGTGACATCAGAAAACTTAAAAGTTATCTGTGTTTTCGAAAAGACCTACTTTAAGATCTTTGGCAGTGTAAATTTCACGGCCATCGACTTCAACGCTACCATCAGCAATACCCATTACTAGCTTGCGCTGAATGAGTCGAGTGATGTCTAGCCTGTAAGTCACTTTTTTAGCATCAGGTAAGATTTGGCCAAAAAACTTAACGGTGCCAGCACCAAGGGCGCGACCTCTACCCGGGTTGCCATTCCAGCCAAGGAAAAAGCCAACCAGTTGCCAAAGGGCATCTAGGCCCAGACAGCCAGGCATCACCGGATCACCTTCAAAGTGGCATGCAAAGAACCATAAATCAGGAGTGATATCGATTTCGGCGACAATCTCACCAAGACCATGTGAACCGCCGGTGTTGTTAATGGTGACGATTCTGTCAATCATCAGCATATTAGGCGCAGGAAGTTTCGCGTTACCGGGGCCAAATAACTCGCCGCGGCTACATTTTAAAATTTCTTCTTTAGAGTAAGAAGATGCAGGTGTAAAAGACATGGGATCCTTATTGATCAACTACTTAATCGCGCATCGTAACTACTAATCGCTAAAGCATCAATAGTTAAATCAAATCTAGGCCATTAAAACTCATTATATTTCATCTGTTGCTTGTCTAGGGTTGACAGTGCGGGGTTGTCTGTTAGCATTCCATTTAATCTTAATTAGTCCGGTAATTCATTGTAAAATGGCATTTTTTCACAATTCCGTAGCCACGGAATTTCAATCGGTCAATAAGCTAATTTTAAATAGCTTACAGTCAGACGTCGGTCTGGTGGAAAATATCGGCAGTTACATTGTGGATTCTGGTGGTAAACGCCTAAGACCGGTTCTGGTTTTATTGAGTGCCCTAGCTAATAATTATCAATCTGAAAAAAACAATCATATAAAACTCGCAGCGGTTATTGAATTTATTCATACCGCCACTCTGTTGCATGACGACGTGGTTGATGTCTCTGCATTGCGAAGAGGACGTGAGACAGCCAATGAAATTTGGGGTAATGCCCCCAGTGTTTTGGTTGGGGATTTTCTTTATTCACGGGCCTTCCAAATGTTAGTTGAAGTGGCTGACATGAATATTATGCGGGTTTTCGCAGATGCTACTAATGTTATTTCTGAGGGTGAAGTTCAGCAAATGGCAAACGCAGGAAATCCCAATATAGATGAAGACACGTATATGCAAGTAATCTACAGAAAAACCGCCAAGCTGTTTGAGGCGGGTATGGAGTGCGGCGCTTTACTTGCAAATGCAGATAAAATTGCCATGAACCAATATGGTAAGCACCTGGGTATGGCATTCCAGATTGCAGATGATGTGTTAGATCTTCAGGGTGACGTCGCTATTATTGGTAAGAATATTGGCGACGACTTAAATGAAGGGAAAATGACATTACCTTTAATATATGCTCGGGATCATGCGGATCCCGCTGAAAGTCAGATCATTCAGCAAGCGATTAAAAATAGGTCTGCAGAAAATTTTGATCAAATATTAAAAATAGTCTCAAAAACAGGTGGCATAGACTATAGTTTGAGCAGGGCAACAGAGCATTCACAGTTAGCAAATGATGCGCTGCAAGCATTGCAAGAGAGTCCTTACAAACAGGTACTTTCCAAACTGGCCAGTTTTGCAGTTTCAAGAGACGTATAAAACCTGCGCACAGAATGCGCATACAACGAATTAGGGGCTATCAAAAAATACTGATAACTTTGGGTGTTTAACCCAAGGAGTTTTGATAGACTTTTAACCATAATAAGAGCTTACCTTTTAAGTAAGCACATTAATCATTAAGGAGAATGACGTGATTATTGGAATTACACGGGAACTGGTTGGTGGAGAAAATCGTGTCTCGTTGTGCCCAGATAATGTTCAGTCACTGGTCGATAAAGGCCTAGAACTTTGGGTTGAACAGAATGCAGGTGCACAGGCTGGTTTCTCAGATGATGATTATATTTCTGTAGGCGCCAAAGTGGTGTCTGACAGAGATGAATTATTTGCCAAGTCAGATGTTATCCTTCAGGTTCAAAGTTTTGGCTCAAATACTGAAAATGCCGACGACGATCTCAAACGGTTAAAAGCCAAGCAGTTAGTCATTGGTATGATGGACCCTCTAGCACAGCCCCAAGCGGCACAGCAGGTTGCAGGTACAGGTGCTACCGCTATTGCCTTGGAAATGGTTCCTCGTATCAGTCGTGCTCAAAGTATGGATGTACTTTCTTCTATGGCAACCCTTGCTGGTTACCGATCAGTACTGCTTGGTGCCGAAGCTGCACCGCGAATTTTACCTATGCTAATGACTGCGGCTGGAACCTTGCAGCCGGCAAGAGTACTTATCATGGGTGTCGGCGTTGCCGGCCTTCAAGCCTGTGCTACAGCCAAGCGTCTAGGCGCAGTGGTTGAAGCCTATGACGTCAGACCCGCTGCTCGCGAACAAATTATTTCCGTGGGCGCTACCCCAGTGGAGTTGGATTTGCCCACAGAGTCATCTGAGGGTGCTGGAGGCTACGCCAAAAAGCAGAGTGAAGAGTTTCTTCGCATGCAAAGAGAGCAGATGACAGAAGTAGTTGCTCGCCAAGATATCATCATTACTACTGCCGCAATTCCTGGTGCTAAATCGCCAATTCTAGTGACAGAAGATATGCTTAAAGCCATGAAAACCGGTTCTGTGCTGGTTGATCTAGCGGCAGAGCGGGGCGGAAACTGTGAGTCAACGCAAATGGGTAAGACGGTTGTGGCTCATGGCGTGACTATTGTAGGCCCCGAAAACCTTGCGTCAGATGCGGCCTTTCATGCCAGTCAGATGTATGGAAACAACATTCAAACACTTCTAGAATTAATTCTAGAAGAGGGTCAAATCAATCTAGATTTTGAAGATGAAATTGTTGCTGGCACAGTGATTGCTCACGGGGGTGAGGTGCCACATCCTTATATGCGTAAGCTATTAGACCTACCTTCCTTAGAAAATGAATCGCAAGGCAACTAAAGGACTTAGACATTGGATATTTTAATTTTATTACTGGCGCTTTTCGTATTATCGCTTTTTTTGGGTGTGGAACTGATCGTTAAGGTCCCGCCAACTTTGCACACGCCATTGATGTCAGGCACTAATGCCGTTTCGGGTATCACGCTGGTGGGTGCTTTATTAGCTGCAGGCTCGGATACCTCGCCAATGCTGGTTAATGTTTTGGGTTTCTTAGCAGTGACCTTCGCAACCATCAATGTGGTCGGTGGTTATTTGGTCACCAACCGTATGCTCTCAATGTTTAAAAGGAAGTAACCCATGAGCCCAACTGTTGTGAATCTTATTTATTTAATTGCTGGGATACTATTCATTCTTGGCATCAAGGGCTTAACCAAGCCATCTACTGCCGTGCGTGGTAATCAGCTTTCCTCGCTGGGTATGCTTATTGCTATAGTCGTGACTCTGCTAAATGCTGAAGTGGTTAACTTCACCTATATTATTGCGGGTGGTGTATTTGGTGCCGCTGTAGGTGCATTTATGGCACTGCGTATTCAAATGACATCGATGCCGCAAATGGTTGCCTTACTCAATGGCTTCGGTGGCGGTGCTTCACTGACAATTGCTCTTGCCGAATATTTCTCGGTGCTCAATGTAGATGCTAATTCCTTTGCAGAATTACTAGTGCCCGTTGCCCTAAGTTCTGATGCCTTTGGTGCAGGCGGTGAGGGTCAGGTAACATTGATTTCCATTGGTCTTACCATTTTGATCGGTGCGGTTACTCTTGTGGGTAGCTTAGTTGCCTTTGCCAAGCTTCAGGGATTAAGCAAGAAAAATATCGGCTTACCCGGTGGGCCGGCAGGTAACGCGCTATTGCTGCTAGGTGCGGTTATCGCTTTAGGTTGCCTAGTTATTAGCCCTAATCAGGCTGTAACGGTAATCACTTTGGTGGCTCTTGCCTTACTTTTAGGCTTGTTTTTGGTGCTTCCCATCGGTGGTGCCGATATGCCTGTGGTGATCGCTTTACTAAATTCCTATTCTGGTTTGGCTGCAGCCCTAGCCGGATTTATTCTGGGTAATACGGTGCTTATTATCGCCGGTTCTCTTGTGGGTACCTCTGGCTTAATTCTTACCAAGATAATGTGTGTAGCCATGAATCGCTCATTGGGTAATGTGTTGTTTGGAAAAATGGCAGCAGCTGGTGAAAAGATTGATGCCGATGAAATTTATGCCGGCAAGGTCACCAGTGCTCAACCAGACGAAGTTGCTATGATGCTTGAAGTTGCCAAGCGTGTTGTCATCGTCCCCGGTTATGGTATGGCCATGGCCCAGGCACAGCATGCAGTGCGCGAATTAGCGGATTCTATGGAAAGTCGAGGCATTGAGGTGGAATATGGTATCCATCCAGTAGCTGGGCGTATGCCGGGTCATATGAATGTTCTTCTTGCAGAAGCAGAAGTGCCCTATGACAAGTTAGTAGAAATGGACCGAATTAACCCCACCTTTGAAGACACTGACGTGGTCATTGTGATTGGTGCTAACGATGTGACCAACCCCATGGCGCGCGAAGCTGAGGGTAGCCCCATTTATGGTATGCCAATTCTCAATGTGGATAAGGCGAGGAATGTGGTGGTTATTAAGCGCTCACTAAGCCCTGGGTTTGCTGGATTACCTAACCCATTGTTTGCTATGGATCACACGCTGATGGTGTATGGCGATGGTAAGAAAGCCGTTGTAGAAATGACAACGGCCTTAAATCAAATCTAATTGTTTAGTCTTGGGGAGTCTCAACCAGAAATGGTTCAGGCTCCATAAAAGCAAGCTTAACAATTATGCAGTCACTCTCTGGCTTAACCGCCATCATAAGTACATTGATATTGTCATCAATACTTAATCCACTGGGTATATTAAATAGTACTTCGCCGTTGTCTGGATTGGACAGGGTGCGCAGGGTTTTCAGTTCTTTGTCCTTGCGCACTTCGGTCTCAAACTTTTGCAGCAGTGCGCGAATCGAAACATCAAAATTGGGGAAGTTAAATTGGCCGCGAAACTCTTTGCGATCCAGTTCAAGTTTGATAGGAATAACTTCACCGGTTTTTTCTGATTTTAGTTGACCACCCTTAATGGCGTCACCCTGTTTAAGTTCCTTAAAGAGCTTTTTTGCTTCGGTGGAATTTTGTTTGATAAATCCAGCCGCTATAAGGTTAGCGCCAAGATTAAACAGGCGTCTAGGATCAATATTTAGGTTTTGTTCAGTGGTCATCTCTCTCTCGCTAGCGCCTGTTAATTTTCAGTTTTATTAATCGATTAGATTGTATTTATCGCTTAATATTTCGATTATTTCAGCCTTAGGGTTAGATGAAAGTGGCAAAGTTTGCCCAGTGATCTTTTCAGCTATGCTCACGTAGGTGTTAGACACTTCCATCATCATAGATTCAGGTAGCTCATTATCTTTAGCTAGTGCATAGCGCTCATCCATACGATTCTTATCTAGTAGAATATCTGAATCTTCGAAGTGGTTTAAAAGAAGCTGACGGAATACCTCTTTAGAGTTTTCTACCACAGCGCCTTCTCTATATTGCTCACCATCCCAAATGCGGGAAGAGTCAGGCGTACCAACCTCATCCATATAAATAAGTTTATCAGCACCCGAACGATCCTTAACATAGCCAAACTCAAACTTAGTATCGACAAATATTTGATCTAACTTAGCTAGCTCATCACTGATAACATCAAAACCCTGTTGCAGTAATTCTTCATACACATTGATATCTTCAAGTGAATTAAATTTAAAGGCAGCATGATTGTTTTCAATATCAGAGCGCGAAATATTAACATCATCCACTTCAGGAACACCCGGAATACCCTCAAGGATACCTTTGGTTGATGGCGTAATAAGCAATTCTGGAAGTTTCTGATCCTTCTCAAGGCCGTCAGGTAGTTCGATACCACAGAAGTCACGCTCACCTTTGACATAGGAGCGCCACATAGAGCCTGTAATATATTGACGGCATATGGCCTCAATCATCACTGGCTTAGCTTTTTGAACAATCCATACAAGGGGATGGGGGATATCAAGAATATGACTATCCGCAAGGTTATTCTCGCGGAACAACTTAAACCAATGATTAGAGATAGCATTAAGCGCCGCACCTTTACCAGGAACACCCTGCATATTGCCTTCACCTTTCCAGATGCATTCAAAGGCAGAAATCCGATCGCTGATTACCATAATCGCCAGGGGTGAGTCAGGCGCTACGTCATAGTTTTTTTCTTCAATTAGTCTGCGGCTATCGGCTTCAGTCAGCCAATAAACAGAGCGGACCTTGCCACTATGTACAGGTAAATTAGTTCGGATTGGTAAATCATTGTTTACCGACAACACTTTGTCAGCGAGGCTCATAGTTTGTACCCAGATATAAAGTTAAAAAGAGAAGTTAAGATGATCAAAGAAGGTATTTTAGCAATACAAATCAAAGCACGCAAAACAATCTAAGCAGAATCAACCACAGTTGCGTATTATTAACACACATAGCATATTTTAAAGGGTTGTAATGAAAACTATTTTAGTCACAGGCGGTAGTGGGTTTATTGGTCGCAACCTTTGCATGAGGCTTGCTAGCCCTGTCGAGGAACGTTCAGGTTATCAATTGATAGTGCTTAGTAGAAACCCCGAAAAGGCAGTAAAAGTATTGCCCCAATCCGTGCAGGCTATTAGCGATTTATCGCAACTAAACCAACCTATTGATATTCTGATTAATCTTGCGGGCGAGCCAATAGCAGATCGACGCTGGAGTGATAAGCGCAAAGCCACCATCAGCCAAAGTCGCATTCAAACTACGCAAGCGCTCTATGAGTATTTTAAACAGGCCGATAAGCCACCCTCGGTTGTTATCAGTGGTTCAGCTATCGGATATTACGGTGGCGGTATAGCCAATAATCAGCCGGTTACTGAAGAGGGTGCAGTAGAGCCTAATTTCTCAAGCCAACTCTGTGCTGATTGGGAAAGCGCCGGACAGCAATTTGAGCAGTTAGGGGCTCGAGTATGCCTTTTGCGCACAGGGATTGTTTTAGGGCAGCAGGGCGCGCTCAGCAAGCTTCTACCGGCCTTTAAGTTTGGCCTAGGCGGTCCAATTGCTTCAGGTCAGCAATGGATGCCATGGGTTCATATAGAGGATATGGTGGAAATTATTATCTATGCGATGCAAAACGATATTACTGGCCCTATTAACTGCACAGCACCACAGCCAGTGACTAACCGAGAATTTGCCAAAACATTGGGCAAGGTATTAAAACGACCGGCTATAGCCCCTATGCCAGCAGCCATTGTTAAACTGCTGTTTGGTCAGATGGGCGATGAATTAATGATTCAGGGGCAATCAGTTATTCCAAAAAAACTGCAACAGCAGGGTTTTCAATTTAACTATAGCGACTTGCACAGTGCTTTAGAACAGCTACTCAAACCAAAAAAATAACTCAAATTACCGCGGTTATTGCGCCATCAGTAAACTTTTCAATAGCTTTTCACAGCTGTTTAAATCCATAAATTTAGGCACAGGGTATTCGGGGTGAGCTTCTTTTAAGGCCTGTTTAGCAAGAGATGGGATATCCTCTGGTTCTAGTTCGCTTAGTCCTGGGGGAATCGCCATCTGTCGATTTAACGCTTCAATTTCCTCAATAAATGCACGTGCTTTGGCGGCTGAGGAGGTTTTACTAACGCCTATTTGGCAATGCTCGGCTAATGTGGCTAATTTATCTTCTACAGCAGGGCCATACCAGCGCAACACCTTGGGAAGAAGAATGGCATTAGCAAGGCCATGGGCTGTGCCGTAATAGCCACCCAGACTATGGGCAATAGCATGCACATAACCCACAGAGGCGCGGGTAAAGGCCTCGCCGGCATAAAAAGACGCCAGTAGCATATTTTCTCTATATTGATGACTTCGACCCTGTTCATAGGCTGGCAAAAGGTTAGCAAAAATTAGGTCGCAGGCATTAAGTGACTTCTGACGAGTAAAATCAGTACCTATTATGCCTAAATAGGCCTCGATAGCATGGGTTAGAGCGTCCATACCCGTGTGGGCTGTAATCTGTGGGGGCAGGTCATAGGTTAGCTCAGGTAAAAGCACCGCGGCTCTGGGGCACAGGCAAAGGTCAGTTACGGCAAATTTTTGTTTGGCTATGGGATCAAATGCCACGGCGGCGACAGTTGTTTCAGAGCCTGTGCCCGCAGTTGTGGGTATGGCATAAATCGGCGGCAGTTGACGGCGTATTTTAAATAAGCCTTTAAGCTGAACAGTGGTTTTATCTGGTCTGGCTATTTGAGCTGCTACAAGTTTGCCGCAATCCATCACCGATCCGCCGCCCAAGCATATAACGCCTTGGCATTGTGTTTGTTGGTAATGGCTTAGTGCCTGTTCAATAGAATGGATTGGGTTATTGGGCTCAACATCACTATATAGCTCAGTGGTAATAGCCTGTTTAGCAAGCTGATCGGCTAGCTCTCTGTGTAAGCCTAAGACATGAATCTGCTTATCAGTCACCAGCAGTAAACGATTAAGCTTATTGGTTTTTATATCGGCAATCAGAGACTCAAGGGCATTGTTACCCTTAAATAAAATAGGGCTGGGCGGGGGAAGGGCGCTAATTATTAACTTTAGCCCTAAGTGATACAGCCTATAAAAAAATGTCGATATATTCAGTATATAGCACTCATTTTGTTGCCTAGAAATTCAACCATAGTTTTTTGTACAGCTGAAATCAATGCTTATTGCCTTGATGGAATTATTCTATTATTAATAATTTCATGCTGTTTTGAGCAAGGGTCGGTTATTTAATCTAGAATTTTACTTAGGTAATTCGTTTTTAAGCAGTTTTAATCAAGACTGTTTTAATCAAAGGCAAAGGAGCTGCGCTGTGACTCATCGATTTATACTTATTTTGTTCTTTTTTTCTGCACTAGTTGGCTGTGGCGGTGGTTCTGACACCAAGAAATCCGGCACACAAAACGGCGATAATCAAAAAGCAGCTGCTATGGCGGGTTATAAGCTGCCCAATTCAATTGAAGTACTAGAAGCAGAGGAGTAATTAGCTATGAAAACTAGTTTACTAATTGGTCTTTTCTTAATGGTGTTTGTGGGCTTTATTCAGGCGGCAACAGATTATGAGGCCGATGAGCAATATTTTTATGTCGATGAGCCTTTAAATGACTCGCTTATGTCGGCAAGAACAATTATGTGCATTATGTCCTCGATGAGACCAGATGCCTTTGTAAATGATGGCAATTATTTAGCCGCTGTAAGCCTTGAGGCCTGTAATAAAAAATCGGAAAGTGGAAGTGATTCAGCGCAACAGTTAGCCACCCAAAAGCCAGAAAATGTTGAAAGTAAAAACAATCAGGCGGCGGGTGAAAGTGCTGCGCAGGGCGAGAAAAAAGACCAGAAATTCATGCTTGAGTCGGTGTTAAGTGTGACTCGAGATTCAATAGCAGATCCCGTTATAACCAAGGCTTGGATTGGCCATAATGATCCTGAAATGTTATCTAAAATTTATATAAGAATCAAGCAGACTGCTGGACTGTCCGCGAATGCGCCCAATGGTGAATTTGAAATGCATTGGACTGATATTGCAGGTAAATCTCACCCCATTACGGATGAAGGTCAATTTCAAGGCTGGGGTTATCTTAAAGCAGAGGGTTCTAGTATAAGTATGATTGAAGAATCAATGGAATATTACGAAAAATTTATCGCGAACTATGGTGAGGACGGCGCTATCGAGGGTACGTTTGCCGCAGATTTTGAAGTTGAGAATCAAGATGATGCCTTTTATAAGGCCTTTTTTAAGTTCTATATCAACGATAAAGATAAATCTTACTGCAAAAAATTGATTGAGGTTGAAAAGACATCTCTAAAACCTAAAGCTCAGCAAGAGGATTTATATATCACTCAGACTGTGCCAGAAGCTAGTTATGGGGATCTAGGTATAGATACAGTTGATGAAGAATGTTTCTCAACTAAAAGGGCAGAGGCGACTCGCAATGTGTTCAGTTACGGTGTTTATAATCAAGACGGATCAAGATTAGATCTAGGAGGTTTGACTGTGCTCCCTCTTCAAGCTGAAGTTACCAATGAAGAGGGCGATAAAGTCAATGTTTATGCCCATGCTGATTCTAATGATGTGTGGGTGGATTATAGGTATGCCCTTCTTCTCAATGAGAACACGGTATTTAAGCAAGAAGTTTATGATGATGAGCAAGTTAAAAGTGATACAACCTACCGCTTAAAGCCATCTCTGATTAGTGTTGAAAAGTACCAAACAGTCAAAGTATCACTTGCTAGTTTAGACGGCATGACCTTCGAGATGGATAGCGATTCAGTAAAAAATTTTATTGGACGTAGTGATGATGAATTGGGAGGGGATGATTTAATTAATCACCATTACAACGGGTTTTACAGTGCTAAAGATAACGAATTTAAATTAACTCACATAACTATTAACTATTATGAGGACGAAAAATATAGGCAGCGCCGCGAACCACTAAATAAAAATACTATCTATGCTTTAGATACCATAATAAACAATATGACAAATACAGCGTCATTTGACATTTTTCTATCTAATTCTTACCGTTCTTACCAGATCAATAAGCAGTCACTTTTAAACCCAAGTGACGCTGAGGTTAAAACTAAGACTATAAGTCAAGTAAGCCTATCAGATATGCAGGAAAAGGCATTATTTTGCGTTAAAAATTGTGTAACAGTAGCAACTTTAAAGAAAACCTTTGATGATGCAAAAGAAAAGCTTAAAAAAGAGGATGATACCGATACCGAAACAGTCAAAACTATAACAATAACAAGTCCCTATATTGATTATGATGAGGAGCAGTTAGATGGTTTGGTTAGGTATACATTCTCCAATAGTAAGATCTATAGTTATGAACCAGAGCATGCGGAAAGCAAGCAAATTTTTCAGGATAACTTATTCGCTAGTTTGCTAGATTCTAACGATGATTATTTTGATAAATTACAGCATATAAAAATTGCAGGAAAGTGGTCTATCGCATGGGGAATTGATGCTGGTATATTGGTAGAGCAAGGTGATATAGATAAGCTAAAATGTGATAACGTTGGCGATGATGGCGATCAATATTGCCCTAATCAATTCTGGCAAGCTTACAGAGATATAGAGACCTATTATGTTGTTCGATATGAGGTCGAACCAAGTTTTGAGTTATTTACTGAAAGCGGTGAGTCTGTAGAGTTTGTTGATCCTAAGACACTTTTCTACACAGTGCCCGAAGGTGACCATAATAAAGCTGGTAATCGTTTTGCCCTTGATTATTATGGTCACGGCCAATTACGGGGAATTCCTGGTCATGTTTATAACATTGATACCGATGAAGTCGTGGGTGAATATACCCATCAATGGAACGAAAACTATGAATATGTAGACCAGTTTACAATCCCTGATAATGGTGAGCTTGTAGATGAAAATGATGAAAAATATAAAGTTAAGGCTTTATTTGGTAATGCTTGGCTCAAAAAAGAGTCTAAATTTTTAGGTAAATATTCTTATGATGGTAATAAAGAGAGCATACCTTCTGATGACCAGCTGTTTATTAAGGATGGTCTTGATGCATACGATATCCTTATGGAAATGCCTGAAAATAATATAATTAATGACGGTAAGCCATCAGTGATTCATGGTGAAATTATCAATGATCCAACACCTAATGCAAAATAGATCAGCCCTTAGATAGTCTAATTGGCAAAGTAAAACAAAAGACCGACCTGTAGTTCACTAAATAATGTAAACTATAGGTCGGTTTTTTTGTAATGAGTTTTGCTTTTTTATGCGGCTTAATTATTCAGAGCAGGGCGTTGGCGACCCTGTTTTTCTTATCCATGGCTTGTTTGGCTCCCTATCTAATTTAGGTAATTTAGCCCGTGCGCTTGCGCCCAGCTATCGGGTGATTTCAGTGGATCTTCGCAACCATGCTGACTCGCCTCATCACTCTGAAATGAGTCTGTTATCTATGGCCCAAGATCTAGTTGAGCTAATGGATCATTTATCCATTGCTAGCGCGTATTTTGTGGGTCATTCGCTGGGCGGAAAGGTGGCTATGCAGTTGGCAATGAGCGAGGCTAGTAGGTTTAAAAGCTTGGTTGTTGTTGATATAGCCCCTGTTAAATATCTAGACAATAATAGCAATATTATCAATAATTTATATGATTTATCTAAAGTAGACATTAAAGATAGAAAGATGGCCGATTCCTTTTTGTCTGAGCAGGGTGTTGAGCCTTCTGTGCGTGCATTTTTATTAAAAAACTTACGTCGAAATACGGCGGGAAATTTTGAACTTAAAATCAATATTAATGCCATTAAAGCTAACTATGAAAGCCATTTATCTGTGGCGCCAAAGGGCGAAGTTTTCACCGCCCCATGTTTATTTTTGAAAGGTGAAAATTCTGATTACATTGAGCAACAACATCTGCCAATTATTCAATCTATTTTTCCAAAATCTTCGGTAAAAACAATCGAGGCGGTTGGACATTGGTTGCATGCAGAAAAGCCAGAATTATTTAACCAGATTGTTTTGCAATTTATTCGTGAAATTTCCTGAACAAGCGCATCAATCCGTAGTAAAATGTCGCCAGAAATGGTTGTAGTTAGGAGCTACCGTAATGTTTGAGAGTTTAAAGCCTGTTGCAGGTGACCCTATTTTAGGATTAATGGCTGCTTTTAGAGCAGATAGTAGAGATCACAAGATTGACTTGGGTGTGGGCGTATACCAAGACGACAGTGGTCGAACACCCGTTATGAAATCAGTGAAATTAGCTGAAGCTAAGCTGATGGAGCTCGAAAACACTAAAGCTTATCAGGGTATTGCTGGTGATGCTGGCTACAACCAGCTGATGATGGCGCTATTGTTTGGTGCTGATCACAGTATTTTAAACTCAGATCGTTTGGTGACGCTTCAGGCACCGGGTGGTTCTGGTTCGTTACGCGTGGGTGCTGAGGTTGTTCAGCGCGCTCGTCCCGATGCCAAACTATGGGTGGGTGTGCCCACTTGGCCGAACCATATCCCGCTTATGGGTAGTGCGGGTTTTGAGATTGAAGAATATCCTTACTACGATAAAACCAGCCATAGCATTAATATTGATGCCATGATGGAAACTTTAAATCGCGTGCCAGCAGGTGATGTAGTGTTACTGCATGGCTGCTGTCATAACCCTACAGGCGCCGACTTACAGCCTGAACACTGGGATCAAATTGCTGATATTGCCCTTGAAAGAGGCTTTATCCCGTTTATTGATATTGCGTATCAGGGTTTAGGGCAAGGCTTAGACGCGGATGCCTATGGCCTGCGTATGATGGCGGATCGCTTGCCGGAGTTATTAGTCGCTTCTTCATGCTCAAAAAACTTTGGTCTTTATCGAGAGCGAACGGGTTCTATTACCCTAGTGGCTGAGTCAGCTGAGCAGGCTAAAATAGTTTCTGCACAATCTATGTCTATTGCTCGTCAAATTTATTCTATGCCACCAGCTCATGGTGCTCTTTTGGTATCATTGATTTTGGGTGATGATCAGTTGCGTGCCAATTGGCAAGCCGAGTTAGAAGAAGTTAGGTTGCGGATTAAAGCAATGCGCACTCTGTTAACCGATGGTATTAACGATAATGCCGCTGGTATGGACTTTAGCCATATTAAGCAGCAACAGGGTATGTTTTCTTTCTTGGGTATTACCTCTGATCAGCTAAACCGATTGCGTGATGAGTTTGCGATTTATATTGTTGGCTCTACACGGGTTAATCTGGCAGGTATTAATTCTACTAATATTGACTATTTAACC